>CAYRXI010000022.1:23602-33081 GCA_964428255.1 uncultured Candidatus Sumerlaeota bacterium | reverse complement strand
TAGTTATGACTCGCACTCCTAAATATATTACTCAAGATGTGCTGGCTGTTAAAGCCATTGATGTAATGGAGCAATATAATATCACTGTTCTCCCTGTAGTTGACCAGAATCACTGCCCGATTGCTATGATTCACATCCACGACATCATTAAAGCCGGGATAACTACTTGAGCAAAATTTTACTAAGGCTAAGCCAATTTATACCGATTCTAAAATTTATGTGAGTAAATTGATAAATATATAGGTGCCTTTTTAATTTTTGGATTTAAATCAGAAAGGAGTAGTGTTAATAAGATGATAAGATTCAAAATATCGTTTAAAAATGTTAATATTTGGCTTTGCTTGCTAACGCTTGTTAACTTCTGCATCATCCATTCGGCAGTTGCCCAATATCAGGTACATACCTGGTTGAATTTTGAGCAGGGATTTACAGAGCAGGCAGTTCCGTTTGGCTTATTTGCTAAAGACCGCGTCCGCATTGTCCCCTACAAGAGCATTCTTCAGGCGCCAGTAGGTCTATACAATGACTATGTAGAGCGGGAAAATAGCAAGATGGGCTTGGTTCTGACCAGCAATCCCGATGCTGAAGCAGACAATTACATCGGTGGCATTGCAAGTAATGTCATTCTCCAGCGGGCACGCCTGGGTTTAAAAGGTAAAGCACTCTTCCAGGCTGATTTCTTTATTCCTGCTACTCCGCTTCCTCTTCCCAACGTGGCTGTTCTGGCTATGGAACCGATGCTCCCGGGCGAGATTGTTCCCCGCTCCTTTTACCGCTTTGGTATATCACGTAATCGCCAGCTATACTTCTCTCATGTGGTTAAGGGCAGTGAGACCGCTAATCTCTATAAATTTGATGAAAAATTAACCTCAATGATACCTCGTCCTGGCTGGCACCGTTTTGCCATTGTCTTTGAGGGCTACAAAACCATTCGTTGCTACATTGATGGCAGAGAGGTAGGCTTTTCCCCGCTGGAGGACATTTCATTGCAAAGTCTTCAGGTAGGCGTAATTCTAGCAGAACCTAAACTCTCTTATTTTGCTTACGTAGATAATCTGTCTATCCAGTGGACATACGAAGAAGCCGCACTCCCGGCTTCGCCCTGGGCGTGGAGCTGGACCAGCTCCAGACCACCAGCAATCCCCCCCCGCACTACACCTCAGCCTTCCTCAGCTCAACCCCAACCACAATCCCAGCAGTTCACTCCGCAATGGTTTGAGCCCAAAGATGCCTGGAACTATGCCCGTGAGCAGCAAAAGCCTCTATTTGTTTATTTATACGCACCTACAGTCAAAACCTGTACACAATTTGAACAAATCCTTAACCGTAATCCTCAAGCACAGGAATTTCTGAAGAAACACATTTTGACCAAAATTGATACCAATCAGCTACAGGGTGGAACTTATGCCAAACAGTTCAATATCTTTAGAGTACCTGCTGTAATTGTCTTTGACGCTAATGGCAATGAAACCGGACGGGCTATTTTTACGCCAAAAGATACTTGGGAAAGTTTTATCCAGCAATTGCAAAAACAATAAGTCCTACTCCTAATCTCGCAAATTCCTCAATTTTGCTATGGGGAATGAACATTTAACCCGATGTTCCTTCCCCTCAAGCTTAAAATTTTTAATTTCAATTCCTGATTTATTCGAGTTTATTGCTCCGTTTTTTATATGGTATGTCTTTTCTATTCAGAAGCAGTCCTTTAGGTCCGGTCACTATCGGTGCGTCTGGTCCATCCACTTCTATCAATCGTTTTAATGCATCTGGATAGGGGCGATAAAATTTGTAGCCATAATGATAATAACTTTTTCGTGGCATTCTGGGCTGTTTTTTAAATACCAACCATTTTCGCTTTGGTTTTATTAATGATGGGTCTGCTTTTACTTTATCTACCCACTCATTATGTGCCTTTCGCTTCTGGTTTTGCTTTATGGCTTCTTGTGCCAGCGTTACGAGGTCATTTTCCGCAACTCCTCTGCCCGATGAATCCAGAAAATTGCGCCTGCCATCAGCACCCACCGCAATAAATCCCACGTGTCCTGACCAGAGATTTTCTTCGCTATAACCCCGTATGACGCATACATATTCCCCATTTTGCAACTTTTCTGCCACCTTGGCAATGTTCTCCAGAGGAATGTAACTGGTGAGCAACTCTATATTAGGAAAGCCCGGATTAAGCCCGTAATCGCTTATTAGCTCCCGATTGGGATCAAGATTTATTCGCCACGGTTTGGTCAATCCCGGTGCTATCTCTTCTGTTATATCACGTATTAGCCAGTCATTATTCATCACCCATTGCGGGATTGAGGTATGATTACGCATCGTTGTTGTTATCTCACCATTCTTGTATCTTATCCGCTGAAGTAAGGCAAAAAACTGAGGCCAGTCCCGTGCCAGTGCCATTGCATAAATGTGCTCGGTGAACACCATACAATCGCTCTTTTCTAGGCAGAAAAGCGGGTCTGAATCATATAGCTCAAACGGAAATTCTCCCAGCAGATATATCTTATATGGTTGTCCGATTGCCTTTCGCGCCAGATGTATGATTCTTTCCGTTAGATCCGGATACAGTTCCTGTGCCAGCGGAAGATAATCGTTTACGTCTCGTGGTGTAAACTCATAGAGTTTTTTGGCTTTTAGTTCTGCAGCTCGCTCTAGCGATAGTTCAATCTTTTTCGCCGCCTCTCGTTCTTGGGGGCTCAGTTCCACCTGCTTGTGTGGCTGAAACAGTTTAAATCCGACTAATAGCATCATTAAACAACCCATTAAAATTGCCGCGACTGACTTTTTCATATTTTACCTCCTCTTTCTTTGAATTTGAGTTTTATCATTACCTTTTTGCTTTGTTCTACAAATTATTTTCCCATCCATTAAGTTCAAGGAAAAGCAAGATGGTGGGCAAAAGTCTCCTGAAAATCTGGCTGGGTGGCTAATTCAATAAATTGCGTTTCAGCTGCAATTCTTTCAGCCAGGCACCGTGCGCGCTTGTTTCGCAGGATAAGTATGGCTCCAGCCAGCGCTGCGTTACCGATAAATTTAATCTTTGATAGCGGGATGTCCGGATGAACCAGCCCAATTTGCAGTGCATCCTCGGGTGCAATATAGTTTCCAAACGCACCTGCAATATAAAGTGTTTCAATTTCTCTGGGTTTAATTCCTGCAAGCCGTAACAGTATCTCCTGCGCAGTTGCCAGAGCACTCTTGGCATACTGAAGTTCTCGCACATCTGACTGGGTAAGATACACTGGTTGAGCCGCCCGCTCTTTTTTGCCAGCCAGCAAGATTGCCCGTTCACCATTTATCTCGGTGAGTCTATCAGCCAAGCGTTCTGCCAGTTCAGGTTGGGAAATAGTTCGGGCAGTAGCTGAAGCAGAAGAGCGAGCTGAAATTCTACCACTGCGTTCAATTAAACCAGCGCGCCGAAGCTCAGCGATAGCACTGACCAGACCGCTACCGCACACGCCCACAGGCCGCTCACCAGCGATAGTAGAAATGCGCCAGCCTCGCTCCGGCGAGATAACGAGGCGGTCAATAGCGCCAGGCGCAGCCAGCATACCCTGCGAGATTTTGGCGCCTTCAAACGCCGGACCGGCAGCAGCAGAAGTTGCCCATAATCTTCCATCACGCCCCCTCACTACTACTTCTCCATTAGTGCCAATATCAATTAGCATTACCGGATGTTGCTTGATGTCAATGCCAGCCACCAGCATATCCGCAACAATATCCCCCCCCACAAATCCGCCGATGTTTGGCAGAACATAAACCACACCCTCTGGATGAATCTGCAAGCCCAGTTCCCCAGCCCGAACCACCTGTGAGGATTTAAAAACGCTTACAAATGGTGCCAGCCCCAGATATTCCGGGTCTATGCCCAGCAATAAGTGGTTCATCACGGTATTACCAGCACATACCACCTCGTAAATGCCCGTCAGAGCCAGATTATTTTCAACGCACAGAGTTTTTATTAACTCATTAATGGCGGATACAATCAGGCGTTGAAGTTGTTTTACCATTTCCATAGCAGCTTTTGAGTTGCCGGCTTCTTTTCTGGCGGAGAAAATTGCTCCCAGACGTAAGATAACGTCGGCACCATACAAACGCTGGGGATTTAATTGCGCTTTACGTCCAAGTACAATATCATTGTGAAGATTCACCAAAGCAACTGCGACTGTGGTTGTACCAATGTCTACTGCAACACCATATATCTGAGAAACGGTATTTCCGCCTTCAATGTCTAAAATGCAGTCGTTATAAAGCGTAACAGTCGCTTTATATTGGTGATTGCGCAGTGTCAGGGGAAGTTTCTGCAAGGCAGATAATGACCAGGAATTTATCTTAAGCTGTTTGCTAATTAGGTCAGCGTCACTTTGCTGGTTCTTGATTGTCGCCGGTTTCAAAGTATCAAGGAAGACCCTTCGGACTGCTGGGGCAAAAGATAGTTTACGCATAATCGGTGTTTCAAGTAATAGCTTGCCGGCTTTTTCCCAGGACATTGGGGGTATTTTAATAACTAAATTCCCGTCTGGTACAATCTGACAGGCAAGTCGGTAGCCCCGTGAGAGTCTGGCAGGCGAGATAAAGCGCTGCTCACTTAGAGTTGGTTCTGGACAGACTCCCTCAATTATCTGAATCAAGCATTTCCCGCAGATTCCCTTACCACCGCAGGGATAAGTAATAAAAATCCCCCCCCTATTAAGAATCTGCTTTAGATTTTCACCTAGTGTAAACTTCAGGACAAGATTATCCGGCAAGATCGTAAGATTAAGTTCCTTTTTTGCCATCTTTACCGCTATTTTTGTTAGATTTAAGAGGAGTGTATGTCACTGCTAACTTCACTGCAAGTAGTTTTATAACAGCTGGGATTAAACCATTCAAACCTTGGGAGCTGCTTAAACAGGTGATTTTTTAAATTGCTTTTTAGAAAGTGATAACTCACAATGTTGATATCTTACAAATTTTAACTGGTATATCCGCGAATTTCGGGGTATAGCAGGCAGACAAGGCTTGACATCAATCCAGTATTGATATTGGTGAGAAATGAGAGATTAACTAGCCCGGTTGCGATACTGGCATAAAACTCCAGAACGAGCGTGGTAAAATAAAAATTTTGCATAAATAATATGGGTGGAAATTATGGCTCGTGAACCTAATTTTGAGCGTCTGCGAACCGCTTTACTCTGTCAGGGTGAACCGGACTACGTGCCGCTGGTGGAATTGGGAATTGACAAAAAAATCAAGGAAGGATTCCTCGGCAAGCCCATCACATCTCTGGCTGATGAGGTAGAGTTCTGGTATAAAGCTGGATATGACTATGTAAAATTACAGCCAGCTAATATTGTATTTATCTCTCCCTCCGCAGCACCCCAGATGCATACTGCTGGCGCGGAGAGTCCAGCCACACAACGCACCTGGGTTAGTGAACATAACGGCCTCATTTCTACAATGGAGGATGCGGAGAAGTATCCATGGCCCAAACCTGAAGACATTGACTATTCACCCTTTGAAAAAATCACCTCGCTCCTGCCCAACTCAATTAAGGTCATAGGCCAGTATGGCGATATCTTCACCCGCGTCTGGGTCAATATGGGATTTGAAAACTTCTCGCTGGCTTTGTTTGAAGACCCACCGCTCATAGAATACCTCTTTGAAAAGGTCGGTAGCCTGGTATACAACTTGTTTGAAAATATGGTAGATTTTGACTGTGTACAGGCTCTCTGGTATACAGATGACATCGCTTATGCACAGGGACTTATTATCTCGCCAGAAGTGTATCGTAAGTATCTCTTCCCCTGGATGAAAAAAATCGGGAACTTATGCCGGCGTAAGAATATTCCTTATATGTATCACTCCGATGGTATTCTGTATGAAGTGCTGAACGACCTGATGGACTGTGGCATAAATGCCCTGCATCCAGTAGAGCCCAAGGCAATGGATATTGTGGAATTAAAACGCCGTGTAGCTAGTAAACTCTGTGTGATTGGAAATGTTGACTTAAGTTATACACTCACACTCGGCACACCTGCTGAAACAGAGGCAGTAGTTAAACGGCTACTTCGTGAAGTGGCGCCCGGAGGAGGCTATGCCCTTGGTTCCAGCAACAGCATCCCTGATTATGTTAAACTGGAAAACTATATCGCTATGATAGAGACTGCTAAGAGATATGGGAAATACCCGATATGCATTGAAGGATAAATTGCCTTCTCTCTACATAATTTTTATCTGGAGGTTAAAATGTTGACTGAACGGATATTAAAATTTGGATTGTTTGCAGCCCTTGTTTGTTTATGGTTTGTTAATTCTGGTTTTGGAATAGAGTTCAGAAAAAAAGACAAAAAAGAACCGCAGGATGCTAAACCTGCAGAGTTGAATCCAGCAGTGTTAGATAAAATAGATGCCGTAGTAGAACAAGCCATTAGTAATCGTGTCACTCCGGGAGCAGTTGTGATAATCGGTACGCCAGAAAAAACATATCTGGCACGCGCGTATGGCAAATTGACTTACGATGCAGATGCCACTTCAATGACCCTGGACACTCTTTTTGACCTGGCATCTGTGACTAAAGTTGTGGCTACAGCAACAGCCACGTTGCGTTTAATCCAGGACGGTAAACTCGCCCTTAATGATTCGGTAAGCAAATATATCCCCGGCTTTGCTCAATCGGATAAAAACAAAATTACAATTTATCACTTACTTACTCACACCTCCGGTTTACCTGCGTATGCCAGTGTTGAAGCAGTGAAAAAAGCAGCAGACCCCAGTTTACCGCCTTATGAAAACCTGATTCGTTTCATCAGTAATATGAAACTTAAATATGAAACTGGAAAAGATTATACATACAGTTGTCTTAACTACCTTACACTGGCTTATATAAACAAAACAGTGCTTGGCTATACACAGGACAAATTTCTAAAGGAAACGGTTTATGAACCGCTTGGAATGACAGATACTACATATTATGTGACTGCTGATCACCGGCGGCGCACAGCTCCGACCATTAAGAATGAGAAAGAATTTCGTCAGGGAGATGTCCACGATCCACTGGCATACTATGCAGTTAGCCCGGAGTATGCACCAGGGAATGCTGGCTTGTTTTCTACCGCAGTTGATTTAGAAAAATATTGCCGAATGATTCTGAACTGTGGCAAGAGCGAGAAAAAAGAAATATTTAATTGCAGTATTCTGCAGTTAATGACTATGAACGCAATACCCACAGAAATTAAAGCCATACGCGGACTCGGTTGGGATATTTTTGAAAAATATCCCTGGGGCACACCCATAAACGCGACTCCCACTTTAGAAGTAATTGGGCATACGGGCTATACAGGAACTTTGATTCGCATTGATAAATACGCATGCAATTATCTTATTCTGCTTACCAACAGGGTTTATCCGGATGATAAAGCAGATGTCAAATCCCTGCGTGAGAGCGTAATGAAAATTCTTATTGAGAGTTGTCCTCTTTATGAAACCCTCGGTGCCAGCCAGTGAGTTAAACAATCACAGACATCTAATAAAATTGGGAGAAAAATAATTGCTTTTCAATGCATCTTCACCTCTTAATTTATAAAAACTCATTTCAGAATAAAATGAAAAGACCGCAGTCTAAGCCTCTCATTGCTCTTCAGCGGATAACTTATGAGTTTTCATTGACTTCTAACAAAACGAATGAAAAAATTTATTATTGATAGTTTTATCCTTAAGTTTCTAACCTGGAGGTATAAAGTGAAAGCGATAGTGCTGGCAGCTGGTAAAGGTGCACATCTCGGCGAGCTGACTAAAGACCGTCCCAAACCAATGATTGAAGTTAGTGGAAAGCCCATTCTTGAATATGTATTGCAGGGGTTAAAGTCAGCAGATATAAAGGAAGTCATCATCGTCATTGGATATAAAGGCGAGTTAATAAAAAAATATTTTGGTAACGAGACATCATACGGCTTACGCTTGAAATATCAATCTCAGGCGGTCCAGGATGGCACGGGCAGTGCACTTAATACTGTTAGGCGAGATATTGGTAAATCTCCGTTTTTGCTGGTCTACGGCGATATCTTTACCGAGACAAAAAACTTTGTAAATATCCGTCAGGCTTTTGATGGTAGTAAGTCAGCTGGATTAATCGGAGTTACTCAGCTCAGTGATCCAGTTCGTGGTGCTGCAGTTTACTTTGATAACAATCGGCAGATTTATAAAATTGTGGAAAAGCCTTCTATCAAAACTACCCGCTCCAGATGGACCTTTGCCGGGATGGGAGTTTTATCTCCGGTTGTTTTTGAATATACTGAGCGCCTGGTACCGTCGGCGCGGGGAGAATTTGATTTAACACAGGCTCTTCAGCTAATGATTGATGCAAATCTTCACTTGCAGGCATACATACTGGAAGGAGTGTGGATTGATTTTTCCACTCCTGCAGAAATACGAGCCAGTGCCACAACGATTTCAACCCTGACCGCTATTCACTCTTAACCGCAATTCAGAGCGCAGATTAATCAGGATTAAAACTTGGTGCAACTTACAACAATGAGTTTGATTTTAATTAGCATACACATTAAACTAAAATTTCTTTTCTATTAATGGAGTTAAAAAATTATGAAAATTGTTTTTATTGAGCCCCGTCCACCAGAACCACACGTTTATAGCAAATTTAAAATTCCCAGACTGGGGTGTGTCCTGCTGGGCACAATATTAAGAGATGCAGGATACGACGTTACAATCTTTGTTGAAGAGATTGGCAAGATTAACTGGGATAAAGTAATGCAGGCAGATGTGGTGGCTATCTCAACTACTACCTCCACCACGCCACGTGGTTATATGTTCGCTGACAGATGTAAAAAGGCGGGCAAGACCGTTATAATGGGTGGCTCACACGTTACTTTTTGCGTGGAGGAAGCACTTCAGCATTGTGATTACGTCGTGCGGGGCGAAGGCGAAACGGTTATTCTGGACCTTATTCGTGCTATAGAAGAGGGAAGAATTCCGGCAGAGCTCAACAATATCTCGTTTAAAAAAGACAGGACCATCCAGAATAATCCCAGTTCTGGTTTTATCCAGAATTTAGATGCCCTGCCTGTACCGGATTTTGGACTCATAGAGGGCTGGAAGAATAATCCTTCCGTAGTAAGCATTGAAACCTCTCGCGGTTGTCCATTTAATTGTTCCTTTTGTTCAGTCATCTTGATGTTTGGCAGGCGCTACCGGTTTAAAAGCGTTGACCGGGTTGTTACAGAAGTCGCACAATATCTTCAAGAAACCAACCCGCGCCATGTGTTTTTCTGCGACGATAATTTCACCGCCAATCCGCAGAGAACCAAGCAATTATTAAGGCGATTCATTGAACTGGGCTTGAATTTTGAGTGGAGCGCCCAGGTGAGAGTAGAAGCTGCAAATGACCCGGAAATGCTGGACCTGATGAAACAGACCAATTGTTATGCTGTATATGTCGGCTTTGAATCCATTAACCCCAGAACTCTTGAGGCGTATAA
>CAYRXI010000022.1:20832-23592 GCA_964428255.1 uncultured Candidatus Sumerlaeota bacterium | reverse complement strand
CATCAAACTTTAGACCAGATTAGAAAAACCATTGATCAGTTTAACCGTCACGACATTCACATCCACGGAATGTTCGTTCTGGGCAGTGATGAGGATGATGTTAACACCATCTATGAAACCGTAGACTTTGCTAAAAAGATGCGGATTGATTCAGTGCAATTCCTGATTTTGACTCCTCTGCCCGGAACGCCATTTTTCACCGAGATTCAGCAGCAAGGACGCATATTTAACTATGACTGGTCCTACTATGATGGACATAATGTGGTGTTTGAGCCTGCGCGGATGACGGCATACGAATTGCAAGTAGAAACTCTGCGAGCTATGAATAAGTTCTATACCTATACCTCTATCCTCCGCTATCTTATCAAGCTGGACAATTACTATGCACTGGTTCGCCTGTATGGGAAATATATGGTGTATAAAGCCCTTAAGACAAAGGAAGTGTATGCCAATCAGCTCCGGCATCTGCTGGGAGAAAAAATGAAAGCCCTACGGGAAATTGTTAAAGCCATCCCTCATCCGTTGAAAATTGGCATCTCGGATATCTCATTGGAGCGTCAGTATAAAGAATTTTTCCAGAATTTTTTCAAACAACTGGGATTGAAAGTTGTGCTTCCCCACGAAAGTGAATCTGCCAATCATCCACCACAAAACCGAAGTCAGCTGGCAGAATTATTGAATCGTCAGTTAAAAATTATACAGCACAAGGTGGATATAGTTTTTCTTCCCATTTTTCGTAATTTGCAATGTGAGATTAGAAATCAAACTTCAGAATGGATAAAAGCCGAGATTAAATCGGCAACAGCAGGTGGACAGTCACCATTGGCTCCGTACGCGCCACGCCTGTTAATGCTGGAAATTGACATAGAAGACCTGTATAAGTCTTGCGTGGAGATAGGGCTGGTGTTAGGGAAAAAACTCTCAGATATTCGGCGTGCTTATCGGCGAGCAGTAGAATTAACCCAATTGCCTGTTAATTAAAAATTAACTAACTAAGTTGTAAAGAAACCAACCTCACTGCTAATACCCAATAACTATAAGGTGGCAATGTTTCACGTGAAACATTGTCACTTTTTTTATTTTGCTATTGACAGAAAAGGTAAACTATCTGAAGATTTATTCTTGTTTTCTTGTGTGTGGAATAAGAGGTTAAGCAGTTTAATTTATTAACTAACAATTTTGAAAGGGCAGTGTGGTGCGACCCGGCGATTCCCCTCTGATAAATCATTATTTTAAATGTTCCTGTATTTATCCTGACATAGGGTTAAGCTATCTATGACTCGTCATTTTTGTCAGATAATCGGTGTCACCAACCAGAAAGGTGGCGTAGGCAAGACTACTACTGCCATAAATCTCGCAGCCTGTCTTGGACGTCGCGGCAAAAAGACTCTTCTGGTGGACATTGACCCACAGGGCAACGCTACCAGTGGTGTTGGTATAAATAAAGATACACTGGTTAAATCTGTCTATGAACTCCTGCTGGGTAATGCTTCGGCTCCTGAAGTAATTCAAGCCACTAATTTTGAGAATCTGTATATAATCCCGGCTAATATCAACTTAATTGGTGCCAGCGTTGAATTGCTGGAAGTTGAAAGAAGGGAGCAGAGACTTAAAGACGAGTTAACTCCGATCACCGATGAATTTGACTATGTTATTCTTGATGCTCCACCTTCCTTAGGCTTGCTGACTATTAACGTACTCGTGGCTGCCAATTGGCTCTTGATTCCTGTTCAGTGTGAATACTATGCCCTTGAAGGATTGAAAATTCTGCAAGAAGCTATTGCTAGAGTCAAGGCAACTCTTAACACCGAGTTGAAAATGCTTGGAATATTATTAACAATGTATGATGGAAGAACAAATCTGTCCCGTCAGGTCACCGATGAAGTCCGTAATTACTTTGGCGAGCTGGTGTTTACCACAGTTATCGGTCGCACCGTGCGGCTAAGTGAAGCACCAAGTTTTGGAAAGCCTGTTATTTATTACGATGAACACTCTGCTGGAGCACTTTCTTATAATTTACTGGCTGCAGAAGTGGAAACTCGCTTGGACAAGAACGCTGAGTTGATGCGGAATTCCCCATCGCTTTAATTTTAAAAGATTTAACTGCCTCTGGATGTGCTTAGAGAGGGAAAGATTAATTTTTATTAATAAAGAAATGTAGAAGTTTAGCTGTTAGTCTTAATTACGCGGAGGGAAAAATGAACAGAAAGGCACTGGGAAAGGGATTGGATGCATTATTTTCAGCTCGGGAATCCCACTCTATAACTTCTGTCACAGAACCCGAACTGAGTAATGCCCGCGGCAAGGTCATAATGTTACCAGTAAATCTCCTGCAAAGTAACCCATATCAGCCACGCCAGAAATTTAATGAAGAAAAGCTCCAGGAGATGGCAGTTTCCATAAAAGAAAAAGGAGTTCTTCAGCCAATTCTGGTTAGAGAAAGTTCCAATCGTTATGAAATAATTGCCGGTGAACGCCGCTACCGGGCTGCAATTTTGGCAGGCTTGGAATCTGTGCCAGTAATCATTGTGAAGGCAACCAATAGAGAACTGCTGGAAATGGCACTGATAGAAAATTTGCAGCGCGAGGACTTAAATCCGATTGAGCAAGCACAGGGATTTAAGGTGTTGCAAAGTGAGTTTGGCTTGACACAGGAAGAAATAGGTGAGCGAATGGGTATCAGTAGAGAGGCAGTCACAAATATTATGCGGTTATTACAGCTGCCGCTGGAGATAAGACAGATGATAGAGCAGGGGAAAA
>CAYRXI010000022.1:13524-20774 GCA_964428255.1 uncultured Candidatus Sumerlaeota bacterium | reverse complement strand
GATAGTTGAGCGCGGTATTTCAGTTCGCGAATTGGAACAGATGGTAGAGTCAAAATTAAAACGAGGAGAAAAGAGGCTGAAACGTAAGATAGATAGCAGATTTGTTTTGCTGTGCCGAGAAGCAGAAGCGGAACTGGTAGAAATTTTAGACGCATATGTCAGGGTGAAGCCATTGACAAAAGGGCGTGGCAAAATTGAAATTTACTTTAAGGAAGAAGAATTGCAGAAAATCCTTTCTCGTATAAAAGATAATAAAGGAGTATGAAAATGGTTGTTTATAATTTATGGCTGGCACAAATAGCTAATCGCTGGTTCAGGGTTGACATTATTGAAGCAATAAGACAGAATGACGCTGTAGGTCTCATTTGTATAGCAGTTTGCGGCTTTTTTTCTGTAATATCCTGGGCTATAATATTTTATAAAATTATACAATTAGGCGCCATTAATCGTTCATCTGGTGCCTTTTTAGAAAAGTGTATGCGTCAGGGATTAGGTCTGGCTGATATTTATAAACTGGCTACTGAATATGCAGAAAGCCCATTGGCACAACTTTTCCGTGAATCTTATCTGGAGGCTGAAGTAGAGAACTGGTATCAGGATTATAAAGGGATGCCAATGCAAGATAAATTAACGTTAGCGAAGGTAGGTGTAGAACGGGTAATGGAACAAACTATTTCGTATGAAATGAAAAAAATGGAAAACGGGCTGAATTTTCTGGCAATGACCTCCAGTGTGGCACCTTTGCTTGGTCTGTTTGGTACTGTATGGGGCATCTTGGGATGCTTTCAGACCGTCGCTTATCAAAGCGGTGTTTCATTGGCGTCTTTAGGACCTGGCATCTCCACGGCACTGATGACAACAATTGTAGGATTGATAGCTGCTGTACCAGCGGTTATCGCCTATAATCATTTCTCTGCCAGGATTCAGAGCCTGATTACGCAGATGGATTCCTTTAGTCTGGAAGTAGCAAATATAATTCAGAAACAGATAATTAAACAGGCACAGTATTAGAATTAATAAGAGCAAATTAACTATATATTTATGCATGAATTGAGAAAAGGGTGATTAGACAATGATCCGTGAACGATTTCATCATCGGAGTCGGCATCAACCACAAACCCAGATAAATCTCACACCATTGCTGGATACAATGTTTAATTTATTGATTGCCTTCATAATTATCGCACCAGCTTTGAAACACGGTTTGAAGATAGAGCTTCCAGAAGTAAAAGCTGCCAAATTAGATGAGCAGGAAAAGCCATTGGTTATAACTATTAAAAAACTGGAGCGAGATGAAGAAATGGAGCGGATATATTTTCAGGGTGAGCGGATAGATTTAGAAAGATTGAGCGAGCGTGTGTCAGCTGCCTTAGATAAAAATGGAAGAAAAGGTGTTATAATTGAAGCTGATAAAGGTGTGCGCTATGGAACTTTTGCACGGGTTGTTGGAGAATTACAGGAAATTGGTGTTCACGACATTGGTTTGGTCACTGAACCCAGAGCTAAAAAGTCACGGGAAAAATCTCGCGAAGAATAGATTTATAACACATTAAAAGAACTTTTCCTTAGCTCAGGTTAATATGCTTGTCTATATAAAAAAGAATATACCAGGTGGGGTGCATTCAAGATATGTCTCCGTATCACTGATAATGCATATAATGGTGTTAGTCATCGTTTTATTATTATCCAGACCTTTTTACCGTATAAAGAAATTGAGTGAAATGGAAATAATCCGGGTATATAATGTAGAGAAGCCGCAGATTGACCTGGCTCAAAGAGAAGCACCGCGCATTGAACCACCCAGAGAAGAGATAAAACCGGAGCCAAAGCCTGAACCTAAAAGTACTCCAAAACCGGAAAAAAAAATTCCAGTTATGACACCTGAGCCAGCACCTACACCTCAAAAAGTGATTCATAAGCCAACTCCAAAAACCGAGCCGACTCCCAAACCCGAACCCACTCCCAAGCCAGCACCAACACCTAAAGCAGAACCTACTCCCAAGCCTAAAGTGACTCCTAAACCAACACCTGTCCCGACCAAAAAGATGGAGCCTACTCCACAAGTTCCCAAACCTCAACCCACTGCCACCCCTATGAGAACACCATCGAGACAAGTGATTCCAACTCCTTTGCCTAAGAGAGCAGAGTCTCCACGTCATACTATGTTACCGCCAAAACCGCTCCCAACAGCGATACCTATAGGACGCCAAACCGGACCGGTAAAGATGCAAGCCAGTGCCGGACCTGCGCCAAGTGGAAGAACTTTACAGGCAGATTTACCAGCGTTTTATTTAGAAGCCGTTAGAATGCGCATAGAATCCAATTTTTCTGTGCCTCCCAATTTAAGAAATACACCGGCACAAACCGTGGTGCAATTTTCTATCTTTCGCGACGGTAGAATTAGCAATGTGAGAATAGTAAAAAGCGCGGGTAGCCCAGTGCTTGATGGACTGGCACTGGAGGCGCTGGAAAAAACCGGACAACTTGGTCCATTGCCCGATACATTTAGCGGGCAGTATATCGAAGTTATGCTAACCTTTGATTTTAATCAATAAGGTGAATAATTTTATGCCATGGGAGGTAATAACAATGCTGAAAATGGGAAAATATTTGTTATTAATTTTAGTGTTGATGGTTAGTATTGGAGCTACATTCTCCGTGTTTGTCAGGCGTAAACACCTTACGGAAGAAGAGACAAAAATTGCAGAAAGATTAGGAATTGATAAGGTGCAATTAGAAATAATGAAGGCAAAACCACTTTACAAATTCAATGAAAAGGAATTGGACCTTTATCTTAAATTCCTCTACAGGGTGGAACGTGACCCAAAACGAAGATTGGTACATCTGGCACGAAAATGCCTTGGCCAGCCATATAAAATTTATTTACTGGGAGAGTTTCCCTTTGAATTATACGACCCGGACCCTTTATATTGTTTAAAGATAAGCGATTGTTTAGTTTTTAGTGAGCATATGTATGCTATGTCTTTAGCGTGGGATTGGCGCAGCTTCATAACTTTACTTCAGCGTATAAGATATAAAAACGGTGAAATCGGAGTGACCACTAGGAATCATTATACAATACCGGATTGGGACCAGAATAATGCCTGGCTCGTTGAGGATATAACTGAGAAGATTGCCGGGGATAAATGTCAGCCTATGACTGAAAGTACAAACCGCAAAAAGTTCTTTGCCAGATATGGGATTATCTGGAATGGTGAAGAAATAGAATTTAAAACTACATATATTCCTGCAGAGGTTGTGCCTGAAATAATTGATAAATTGGAGGATGGAGATTTTGTAAATGTTATTCGCGGCTTTGACAAGCCTGCTTGGTGCGGGCATACAGGGCTGATTACTCGGAGTGAAGATGGAACCGTGAATTTCTTACACTCCACGTCGCCTCGTGTAATAGAACAGCCTCTACTTGAATATACAGAGAACGGTCTCAAAGCAAATCCTAAAAAGCAGAAAAAAGGACAAGCTCAATTTTATGGATTTAAGTTCTTTCGCTTCCGCGGGGAAGAAGCTCTGGAAAGATTGAAACAAATTGACGGAGATGATGCACCGCGAGTTAGTGCTCCACGAGGAATTTTAAAAGAACGTCCTGTATAAGTACACTAATTGTAAAATAAGTTCACATTTTTTAAACATAAGTTTTTGTCTCAATGATTGAAAACTTTTGAAAAAGGAAGAATTGTTTATGTCAACTATAAGATTAAGCAGGAAGAATGAATATGAAGTAATTGTAGTTGGGGGCGGGACAGCCGGCTGGGTAACGGCTGTGGCAGCTGCCAGAAATGGCGCTGACACTCTCCTCATTGAACGTTACGGATTTCTGGGGGGCACAGTTACTGCAAGTTTGGTTGGACCCTGGATGCGCTTTGCTACACCCACGGAGCAGCTTATAACCGGGATATTTGAGGAATATCGGCAGCGATTAGGGGCAAAAGGTGGCGTAAAGGGCAATACTTTTAATTTTGAACTGGCAAAGCAGATAGCCTTGGAAATGGTGCTGGAATCGGGAGCCAATTTGCTACTTCATAGTCAGTTTATAACCTGCGAAGTAGATATGAGTAGAATAAGGCACATTTTGGTAGCAAATAAAAGCGGTCTACAAAAATTTAAAGGAGAGATTTTTATAGACGCTACAGGTGATGGGGATGTAGCTGCGGCGGCAGGTTGTCCCTTTCAACTTGGACGAGAACCGGATGGAGTGACTCAAGGAATTACATTGATGTTTATAGTGGGGGGAGTTGATTTTGCTCAGGTGTATCGCTATTTTGAACAACATCCGGATGAATATATACACTGGGAAGAAGATGTTGACTACTGGAAGACGGGCGTATTATGTCGTGCCGGATTTTTTAGAGCTGTAGAGGAAGCCAAGCAGAGAGGAAAATTGGATCTGGAAGTGCCTTATTTATTTTTTATCTCAGTTCCTGGCGATAATATGGTCGTATTCAACACCACCCATGTTTATCAGGTAAATCCACTTGACGCCTGGGACCTGACTGAGGCTGAAATACGATTGCGACATCAGGTGTGGCAAATTATGGAGCTATTAAAGGAATTGCCGGGGTTTGAAAAAAGCTATCTGGTTCAAACAGCAGTCCAGGCTGGTATAAGAGAATCCAGACATATTATTGGCGAATATGTTTTTAATGGAAACGATGTGCGTAAAGGTAAAAAGCATGACGATGTTATTGCCAGAGGCAATTACGGTATAGACATCCATAGCAATGAAAGTGAAACCGGAGATTTTATGGAAGAGTTTTCGGCAGAAAAGACATATGACATACCTTACAGAAGTTTGGTGCCTTTAAAAATAGACAACCTTCTGCTTGCGGGCAGATGCATTTCTGCCGACCATTATGGCGAAGCCGCAATGCGCATCCAGCCAATATGTATGGCAATTGGCGAGGCTGCGGGTACTGCTGCCGCATTATGCTTAAAACTCAAAACAATTCCCAGAAGACTGGACATAAAAAAACTCCAGCTGCAACTTAAAGAACAAGGAGCAAATTTAGGGAAAATATAATCGCAAACATCTACCAATTTTATCAAATTTTTAAGCAGAAATTATAATTTCAGCCAACGTGTTCTAATCTAATCTCGGTAGGTAGAAAAACAGCTGGTAGAAGTTGTTCAGTTTCTTCTGCAGTATTACCAATATTAAACGTGTACATCCTTAATTGCATATCATAGGGATTAAGAGGTTCTCCAGGTGGACACAGTGAGAGCGAGAGCAGATACTTCCCCGACTGAAACACAGGAGGATTAAACGTTGCAATAATTCTGCCGCGTTTATCTGCTGGCTTAATTATCATTCCAGCACTGGCTGAGCAACACAAGCAGACATTGGCACCATCAACTCGCCTCAGACCAATCTGGCAATCAAAATTCTCCACTGGCTTATGAACACAATACTGTAGCTCAATACCAAAAGGAGTATGCGTCGGTATCTGGCGAGCTGGTTTTCCATCTGCTCGTTTTATCAGCACCTCTTCAATGGTCACTGCGCCGCTTCCATATCTTCCGACAAAAAATATTACTGCATGTTCGTAGTTGAAAGGTTGAATGGGGAATTGCCGATGTAAACGTTGTGCATGCAGGACATAATTATTTATAACCTCCTCGCTCTTGCCATGGGCTTTAATTTCACCTTTTTCCAGCCAGATGACTTCATCGCAGAGCATCTCTGCCTGGTCTAAATTGTGTGTTACGAATACTATTGTTTTACCGCGTTGTTTGAACTCGCATATTTTATTCAGTGATTTTTGCTGAAATCGGACATCCCCTACTGCCAGTACTTCATCAATTAATAAGATATCAGGGTCAATGTTTACTGCTATGGAAAAGCCCAGCCGCAGAAACATCCCTGAAGAGTAATGTTTCAAAGGCATATAACTGAATTGTCGTAATTCAGCAAAATCAAGAATGGTATCCAGTGATTTATCCAGCTGCCATTTGGGAATTCCAAGCATAGCCCCATTAAGGTAAATATTTTCAATCGCATTAAGTTCAGGATGAAAGCCAACGCCTAATTCCAGAATAGCAGTGGTTCGCCCATTTACTCGCAGTTTGCCTCCTGTCGGCTCAGTTATACCGGCAATCAACCGAAGCAAAGTGGTTTTACCTGAGCCATTCCCTCCAATAATCCCCAACGTCTTACCTTCTGCTAAAGAAAACGAAATATTACGTAATGCCCATACAGTTTGCTTCTTGCTTCGCCGAAAGGCATCTTTAAGAACAAATTCTTTTAGCGAGAAACTTTTTGAAGTTTCCAATTCGTATCTCTTACTCAGCCCTATGGCTTCTATACGGTTCACCGCCAATCTATTTTAACATTAACTTAATGTTATATTTTGAAATGCCTCAGTGAATAATGTCAATCTCCCCAATTAACAAAATGAAATAGAAAAATTAAAATACATAGAAGTTTATGGTTATTTTATATCAGAGACATCTAAAGCATAACATATATATTGAAAAATAAATCCAAAACTCAATAATCTTTGATTATTATCTTGTCAGGTAAAAGAATGAGAGGAACATAGAGTAGTGACGAGATTTCCGCTTATAACAATTTATGATGATTATTGTGTGGGAGCCAGAATGCTGGCAGCATTTTTGCGCCAGCAGGGGCATGAGGTTTATTTAATCCATTTTAAAGCGTTTCAAACTCCTTTTATTCTCCGAAGCGATGTGGAGAAAAATCAACTGGCACGTAATTCTCCTTGCAAAACCGTAGAACAGGTGCATGGAGGAGGTGTATATTATTGCCCTTATCCCACACCAATAACTGAAACAGAGAAGGAGCTGTTAATTGAACGTTTAAAGGCATTGCGTCCGCAGTTGATAGGATTTTCTGTCAATTACTTCAACAGTCCCGTAGCGCAGGAATTAACCACATTGATCAAGTCACGAATTCCAGGCACCAGAGTTATCTGGGGGGGGATTCATCCTACAAGTTGTCCTGAGGAAAGCATTCAATATGCGGATGCCATTTGTATTGGAGAAGGGGAGCTGGCATTACTAGATTTATTAAATCATCCGGAATCAACAGAAATAAAAAACTTCTGGTTTCGTCTGCCAGGTGGCGAGGTGGTTAAAAATCCACTCCGTCCCTTGATTCAAAATCTGGACTCCTTGCCTTTCGCGGATTACGGAGTTCAGGAGGAACAAATTGAAAATGATAAATTGAGTAAACTTACTCTCAAAACGCATCGGAGTTTTTTGTGTTCTCGCCT
>CAYRXI010000022.1:4420-13514 GCA_964428255.1 uncultured Candidatus Sumerlaeota bacterium | reverse complement strand
GTAATATCCACACAACGTGGTTGCCCATTTGCCTGTTCTTATTGTCTCCATCACGTAGTGAGGAATTTGTATCATGGGCAGGCTTATGTACGGCGCCGTAGTGTAGATAATGTCCTGGCAGAAATTGAACTGCGAATTAAACAATTTGGATTACCAGTTGTCAGCTTCTGGGATGATGTGTTTCTTATAAACTCTAAATGGATTGATGAATTTTGCCAGAAATATCCCCGGCGTTTTAAAATACCCTTCGGTGGCTATTCGTATCCTACTGTGACGACCGAGGAAATGGTAAGAAAGTTGCGCCAGGCAGGGATGGTATTTCTCTCCATTGGTGTCCAAACCGGCAGTGAGTATATAGGGCGTGAGATATATAAGCGAAATTACTCAAATGAAAAAATACTGGAGCTGGCAGGCTGGGGCGAGAAATATGGGCTGGAGCTGGCATATGATGTGCTTTCCAATAATCCTTATGAGCGTGAGGAAGATTGCAGAGATACGCTAAAGCTACTTCTAACGATGCCACGACCTGTGAAGCTCGCCATTAAAAAATTAAGAATATTCCCCAATACCGTCATAGAGAAATTAGAACATCCGCGAATAAACCTCAGTGAAGAGGTCTTTGACTACTGGAATTCGCTCTATTTACTGACAAAAGAGAAACGTCTGAGCCGTGAGATGGTCTGGTGGCTGGCGAATAATCAAGAATTAAGGCTTCAACCGCAAATCCTTATTAATTTGGTGGATGCCTTATGCAAAACCAGTGATGAGAATGAGTACTTGCAACTGCAGCTAAACTATACACAGCAGGATTTTTCTGCCTCCAATGTGTGGCGTTACATAAAGGGCTATTTGCGTGCAAATCTCCCCACCCCTATTTACCAGCTATTAAAATCCCTATACTCACCTCTCAAAAAGTCAAAGTGAAAATTTCAGGACTCAACAATAGTAAACTGGGGCTGTTTCCGCCAAGTTCTACGAATGAATAACAGCTTTAGATATCCCAGTGCGGCGAGCATCCAGAAGTAATGTTCTATTGGATAACGGTATCTCGGATGCCCCAGAGTTAAGCAATGTACACCAATCCAGTACACAATTAGCCATATTACTAATTGAATTTGTTCAGTATCGTAAATGATTTTTGTCTTTATTGGTAGAACATAGTGAAAAAGTAAAAAAGCAAGAAAACCTATAACTGTTAAAATCCATATAAGTTGGTTAAGCCCCTTCCATATAAAGAAGACAACACTTCCACATCGCTGGGGAAAAGAAATGTTGAAGCAGGTATCATAAAGGTCGGGATAGAACAAATACCAGGTTTTTGTAACCCACCCTAATACGGTTGCCAGTGGATGCTGAAGTATAAACTTCAGGGCTTCCCTGTTCCACCAGTGATATTTTTCTGCAGGGCTAAATTCTGCCGGTGGTCTTTCGCAGGGATAATCGGGTGGAAGCCAGCGAAATAAACAAGTGGGGTTATTACCAAACCAGAAATTCTCAGCTCCTACATTGCTTATAATAATCATTCCTCCGCTTACTTTATAATTTCTGTATGACCACCATACTACTGGGATGATTGAGATTAAGACTACAATTAACCAGAAGCGGACAGGAATCTTGAATAAATAACCATTGTTGATTCTTATTAAGTAAAGGAGAAATAGTAGAGCTATTAGTGGCAAGGTTGTGCCTCTGGTGATGGTTGCTAATCCAAGTGTTAACCCTGCAAAAATTGCGTGAGTTATATAACTCGTGTTTGAGACAGGAGAAGTTTCAGCCACGGCAGAAACTCCAGTAGAATGTTGATTATTGGTAGAATTAATTCTCTGTAGCGACGTAACTTTTAGAATTATATAAACGGTAAAGATTAATAGCATCGTAAAAAGTGGCTCAGTTGCATAGGTGTTGGACATCAGTAAATGCGAAGGATTAACAGCAAATAGAATCAAAGGAATAACTGCAACAAGCAAATTGGAGCTCAGCATTCTGGCAATTTGCCAGATTAATACGGCAGTAACTAATTGCACGCCCAGAATAACTCCCTGTAGGTACGTGCCAGATGAATTTAACCACATCACTCCCGCCATAATTAATGGCCATAAGGGTGGCCAGTATACATCTGGTTTCCCATGAAGAGAAAAAGTCTCATCAGTCACCAGACTCCGCGCAATCATATAATAATTAAAACCGTCACTATCTGGCTGGGCAGGATAATGCACTGTCCAGAAAATGCGCGTGGCAAAATTCAATAACAATAAAGTAATAAACAAGATGAATTCGTATAGTGAATTTCCTTTGATAAATGTAAGTTTTATCATCTTGTTGCACATCAATTGTAATGAAAAAATTATTTTTATCATTATTGGTGATAAGTGTTTTTCGCAATAGTTATTTTCTTCATAATTGAAGTATTTATGGTTTTTCACTCATATCCCTGAAATGGAAGAGCAGAAACTGGCCAGATTTTATTATAAGGAGTTACTATTTAAGTGACATCAAAACATGTTTAAGTTCAAACAATTAAAAAATGTTTAATTATTGCAAATTAGAAACCTCAACTGGCAGAATGTTTTTATTTATTGTTATAGGTTCTTAAATTTTTAGATTGAAGTTAATTTTTTAATTTTTTTGTAAAAGATGGAAGAAAATAGAAAAGATACAAAATTGTCTCTATCGCTTTATTTGATGATTTTTGGGGTATGTCTAATCACCTTGATGTATGAAATTACTTTGAGTCGTCTATTCTCAGTAACTTTATTTTATCACTTTGCCTTTTTGGTTATTTCATTAGCTTTATTTGGTACAGGATTAGGTGGATTAATTGTATATTTTTCACCGAAATATTTTTCAGGAAATATTTTGGAGCATAGTTTAAGACTAATAGTTGGACTTGCTTTCAGCATTTTTCTTAATCTGATAGTCTCAACAAACATAAGTACCTCATTTGCTAATCCATTTGGTTTTTTTTCAGTGGAAACGCTTAAATTATTTGTGTTGTTTCTTTCAGCAGCCTTACCTTTTTTTTATTCTGGTTCAATAATTGCCTTATTATTTACAAGGTTCCCACATCTCGCACCAACTATTTACTTTTTCGATTTATTAGGTGCAGCAGTGGGATGTTTATTAGTGATGTTATTACTCCAGTGGTTAGGCGCCCCGAGTGTTTTAATTTTACTTTCAGGATTAGCTATGATACCGGCTACAATAGTCGCTTTAAGGCTTAAATATAGACGCGCTTATATTCTTCTTTTTATATTTTTGGGATCGATAGCCTTGGCTGTGATTAATCCCAAATTCCACTGGTTAGATATACATTACGTTAGGGGTTTACCCTTTTTACGAGGAAGCATTCTTTTTGAAAAATGGAATTCTTTTTCCTATATAACAGTTAGCGAGCTCCCCAATCTTTGTCAGTGGCTTGGGTGGGGGACATCAACTAAATTTAAAGGGAAATTACCACCACAGTTATCTTTAACTATTGATCTTGGTGCATTTACTGTTTTGACTAAATTTGACGGTGACTGGAATAAGGTTGCTCATCTGAGATATGAAAGCTGTAATATTATATATCGTATAAAGAATGAACCTACAGTTCTTATAATAGGTGCTGGGGGGGGGAAAGACATTTTAGCAGCATTGTATTTCAAAGCAAAAGATGTAGATGCAGTAGAAATAAACCCCATAATTGTAAAAGATGTTGTGGGAGGCAAATTTGCTGAGTTTACAGGAAATCCATATATGATGCCAGGAGTGAACTCATATATCTGTGATGGTAGGTATTTTATACAACATACAAATAAAAAGTATGATATCATTATTCTCACAATGGTAGATACTTATGCAGCAACAGCGGCTGGTGCTTATGCACTTACTGAGAACAGCTTGTATACAGTAGAGGCATTGCAAGATTTTCTCAAAAGTTTAACTGATGACGGTGTGATTTCTATTGGTTACATTGATAGTATTTATCTGAAAGGTGGTACCCGCACAGTTACGCTAGCGATTGAAGCATTACGCAGATCGGGTATTGTCAACTATGGAGAACATCTTTTCATTATCCGGGTCCCAGCTGATATTAAAAAGAGAGAATATTTTCTCACCACGCTCATTAAACGTTCCCCTTTCACTTCATCTGAAATTAAAACTTTATTACAAACCTGTGATAATTTGGGTTTTGAAATTTTGTATTATCCTGGTAGAACAATTAAAGATAGTTTAATTTCAATTTTATTAAATTATCCATACCCTGAGCAGATTTGGCAAAATTTTGATATTGATATATCGCCTGTTACAGATAATCGCCCCTTCTTCTTCTATCAGAACCGCTTAAAAGATACTTTAAGTTTTCTATGGGGAATGCCACAACGTCAACTTCAAGGAAATGGTTTGTTCATTTTAATAAAAGTTATTACAATTACAATTATATTGGTATTAGCATTTTATTTGTTGCCTTTATTATTTCGTAGAGATTTGCTCTCCGGTTCAAGCTGGAAAGATAATAGCTGGTTTTTACTTTACTTTTCAATGTTAGGATTAGGATTTATGTTTTTAGAGGTCTTACTAATACAGCGTTGGAGCCTTGTAATTGGTAATCCTATATACACTCTTTCAATTATTTTATTCTCTTTGTTAATATTTACTGGTGCAGGTAGTTATTTGACTAACTTCATCATAGCCAGTCATAAACGCCTATTATTCACTCCATATATAATTTTTATTTTATATATGCTTATAATTTTGCAGCCATTTATCTTTCCCTATTTACAATTTTTTTTCCTCAAACAAGAACGATGGCTTATTCATTTGGGGGTTATACTAACGTTGCTTCCTTTAGGTCTTTTATTAGGAGTACCTTTTCCACTTGGAATAAAATTGGCTGGTGAAACAAACCAACGAATGATTCCTTGGATGTGGGGGATTAACGGGGCAACTTCAATAATGGGCTCTGTTTTTGCAGTGTTTTTTGCTATTCATTTCGGTTTCAATCTCGCTAATGTAATCCCCGCTTTATGCTATTTTATCGCTTTCCTCTCTTTGTCAAAAATTTTAAAAGAAAAAAACAAAGGCAGGAATTAGCTCTATTTGCTTTATTTATAAAGCTTTAATGAAATCTGATTATAAAGGATTTTTACAAAAGTCCACATGAGTAGAAAAAGAACAATTTTTTCTTTTTAAAATCTTTTGGAAAACATAATCTATTGACGATCCTTTATACCAAGTCAACATTTTGAACCATAACAAATTCTATAAACTTTCAGCGTATAGAACATAATGAAAGTTACTAATTTACAGATCGGCGATTTATTTTCTAAAGATTTTAAATTAGGTAATTAATAAAAAAATCGGGTAAGAGAGCCTTTTAAAACATCTCTTACCCGATAATCTATATAGCTATTTAAACCACTGTTACCAATTACCACAAATCACGTTCTGCAAGATCAACTGAGTTAAGATCGTTAGAGCCTCCTCTGGTAGTCTCAAAGTCCATACCTTCATACATAAGGTAGAAGTTTGTGCCTGAAGCGGTCTCAAAGTAAACAGGATATTGTGTACCAGCTGCGGTTGGTACAGTGTCACCGTAGAATCTATAGCGTGTGAACCAGTTATAATCAGCGGATCCAGCTGCCACAGCACCAAGTATTGTTGAGGGACCACTTGCAGTGATCAGAGTGAATATCGCACGATTAAGTTTACCAGCAGTCCAGCTGATATTTGGACTATACCAGTAGGCATATGCAGTACTTGTAGCCGTAGGAGAACCTAATCGTAATAGACTTGCAGTTTGTCCAGTAGTGGCAAATGCTGCATAGGGTGAAATGTTGTTCACGAGAGTCCAATTAGTAAATGCAGGTACTGTCTTCGCTGACCATCCAGCGGTTGGTATATCAGCTTTAGATGTTTCTACTTCTTCAAGATAAACAGTTCCGCTATCAGTCACCTGGTCGAAATCATATACGTCGAATGTCAAGAAGAAGCCCTGAGCTGTGAGAGGAACAAGGTATTGATTATAAGTCCTACTACCAGTAGTTGGCGGAGACATTACACCTGTTTGTGAAGTTATGATTAGCTCATTAGCATAGGAATAATCACCTGCATTGATTCTGAAACGAATTGTAGGTACTGCGGTAGCAGTAGCTTGATTGGTGCTGCACTTCCATGCGACTTTATACAACTTATTAGCTTCATAAGGAATTAATGTTGGATTAGTCCACCATCCAAATCTGCTTGTGGTATTGTCAGTAGTAATACCAACTCTGTTACCGTCAAAGGTAGAAGTAGCAGCAGCACATCTTGCATCGTAAGTGTTTAGACTAATACCTTGGAAGGTATAGCCATCGGTGTTACCTTGAAAGTCATCCACACGAATGGATTCCCAACCTGGTGTTGGTGTCGGTTCTGGTGTTGGAATCTCACTGATGCGATCATAATCATTATCCACCGCCTGTACCAAAACCGTGTCGGAATCCACAAACAAACCGTCGGACACGTAGAAGGTAACAATTTCATTCAGCGGCTCTACTGGGTCTGGCCAGATTGGACCCCCTGATTCAGGGCTATCCTTGAGGTCCCACAATGACACCATGGGAGATACTGCACGGATGTTCTTTGCTCCGGGATCTGTGGGGTCTTCTGTAAGTAGATCCAGCTGTAAAATGCCGTTAATCTTCAACCAGTTATTGCTGGTTGATTCTACGAAGGACCATCTTAATTCATTATCAGCGTTATCCGCATCATCCACGTAGTCATCCAGATTAAAGGCATCGCTGAAACGAAACAGGTTGGTATCAACAGTGCCCCACCAATCCTCCTTGTCGCCGATATAGATGTCAGGCAGGTTTTGAATAGTAGGAGCATAAGCTGCAGCCATACTAGCAAATAAGGCAAAAACAAACACTACAGGAAGAAAACGCCATGAATGTTTCATATATCTTCCCTCCTTTCAGGAGAAATATCCTTGCTTATGCAAGGAAACCAAATCTCATCGTTTCGTGGCTACACCTCCTTATAACAGAGAAAAATACAATAATCACTTTACAAAAAGTGGGTTTTTCGTGTCAATAGGAAATCGCATTTTTTTATATTTTTTTTTGCTTATTTATATAAGGCTATTATATACCTATCTGTTGTTAGATGACAACTTCAACACATTATATGGGTAAACATAAAATTTATTTGTTATGGTGAGGTATCGACTTTATCACCACTTTTTACGTAGCCTCCATTAACAAAGGCAGCTCCCGACATCATTTGTTTGTCCTGTGGCTGAACTTTAGTAATAAGGAGGAAACCATCGCCGGTGCGAACAATGAAGCCGCGTCCCTTAGCCAGAGCCACCACGCTGCCAGGTGGGGCACTTTCGGGTGAAATTTGCGTTAGAGGGGAGATTTCCTCTGTTGATATCGGTTCTGCACCCAAAATTTTTATCAATTTTCCATTAAGGAATGTAAAGGCACAGGGCCAGGGCAATAAGCCTTTGATACGGCAGATAATTTTTTCATTGGATAGTGACCAGTCCAACAAGCCGTCTTCTTTTTTTAGCTTGGGGGCATAAGAAGCCTGGGAGTGGTCCTGTGGAGTGCCCTGTAATGTTTGCGTTTTTTCTGCCTGTTCCAGTACGCGAAGCAACAATTCCCCCCCCACACAGCTCAGGATATTAGTCAGCGAAATGGCATCATCATCGTCCAGAATTTCCACCAGTTCACTGGCAAGAATTTCTCCCTCGTCCATGCGTTCATTCATCTTTATAATCGTCACTCCTGTAGCTTTCTCGCCATTAATGATTGCCCACTGAACCGGAGCCGCGCCACGATATTTGGGCAATAGGGACAAATGCACGTTAATACAGCCCAATCGTGGAATATTTAAAATCGTGGGGGGGAGGATTTTGCCATAAGCCACAACCACAAAAACATCAGCGGACAATTGGGATAAACTCTGGAGCAATTCTGGATTATCTTTTAATGTAATCGGCTGTAGAACAGGTAGCTGGTGCTGGATGGCAAAGCGTTTTACTGGCGGAGCTGTATCCACTCTACCACGCCCTGCTGGCTTATCAGGTTGAGTAACTACAGCCACTATCTGGTGAGCAGGTGATTCCAGCAGCTTCTGGAGTATCGTAACTGCGCATTCAGGAGTGCCCATAAAGACTATTCGCATCGCTAACAGTCCTTCTAAGAAATGAGAAAAAAAACAAACACGAATTAGAAGAAACCCAAGATTACTTTAACCGGTGATTACATGGCAATAACTTTTTCCTCTTGTTTCCGAATTTAGATTAAATGATATTGCTTGTATTGAACCCAGCCGCTAAAGTAAGCTAAGTCATTCAATTTTGCAATAGAATGGAGGTTATTACTAATGAGAAAACCCATTATTTTTTTAATAATATTGAACATAGTCTTAATAATAATGGTTGGTTATCTGGCAATTACACAGCTGAGATAGTTGCTGCGGCTCGTGAAGCCAGCAAAGCCACCGTCAGTATCAGTGTAGTAAAGAAGGGATTTGTAAGACGTTTGTCTCCCTTTCCGCAAGATTTCTTTGAGCCATTCTTAATTTATCCTTATAAGGAGAAGATACCATTTTTAGGTTCCGGGTTTTTGATTGATGATAAAGGACATATTTTAACCAATTACCATGTTATAGCGGATGCAGAGGAGGTGTATGCAACTCTCACAGATGGAAGAGAGCTAATGGGTAAAGTATTAGGAGCTGACATAATTAATGATGTCGCGTTATTAAAAATTGATGGTGCTAATTTCCCTTTTCTTAAGATTGGTAACTCTGATGAACTTTCAATTGGTGAGTGGGCACTGGCGATTGGCAACCCTTTTGGCAATTTAATTGAAGACCCGAATCCCACTGTTACGCTTGGAGTTATCAGCGCTCTGAATCGTTCATTCAAACCAGACCAGGAGAGTGGACGTGTGTATATGAATATGATTCAGACCGATGCGGCAATTAATCCCGGCAATAGCGGCGGTCCGCTGGTGAATATTCGTGGCGAGACTATCGGAATAAATACATTTATTGTAAGTAAAACCGGGGCTTCGCATGGAATCGGCTTTGCCATTCCTATTAATCGGGCGATGAAGAT
>CAYRXI010000022.1:0-4410 GCA_964428255.1 uncultured Candidatus Sumerlaeota bacterium | reverse complement strand
GCCAATGAAATTTTGACTTACGGAAAAATTCGCTCGTTATGGCTGGACTTCAATTGCATAAATTTGACTCAATATTATGCCAGATTGGTCAAAGCCCCCAGCCTCAAAGGAGCGCTGATTAGAGCCATTGAGCGTGGAGGTGAGGCTGAACGAGTCGGGCTTAATGTGGGAGACGTAATCATTAAAGCAAATGACAAAAAAATAGATTCAGCTAGTGACTTGATTGCTTATATAGCTACTATGCAAGTTGGAGACAAGATAGTGCTGGAATTTTATCGGAATGGGCAGAAAATGCAGGTAACTTATACAATCAAAGAATATCCAGAGAATAAACCGGAGATATAAAAGGCTAAATATCAAACAGTTTAAGGTGATTGCTGATTTCTTATATCTCACATAATAGCCAGAGAAAAAAACATCTCTTTAGCAAGCAAAGACAGGTGTGTGAGAAAACAATCATTATAGAAAAATATGTACAAAGAACGGGTAAAAAAAATACAGCTGTCTCTACGTCGCAAAGAAATTAGTTCGCTAGTCTTACTGGACAGATTTAATACAGCATATGTCAGTGGCTTTACGGGAAGTTTTTCCATAATAATTATAACCACTCGGGAAGCTATTTTTATTACTGATGACCGTTATTTACAGCGAGTAACCAGTGAATGTGGAGAAGTATACGAAATCTTGCGCGCTGGAAGTGACCCGTGGAAAATTGCAGGCGATAAATTGAAACAATTAAAAGAGAAAAACATCGGTTTTGAGGAAAATTTGCCATTTTATGCATACCAGCGGCTGGTAGCTATAAGCAAAAAACTTCGTTGTCCACTTATTAATGCGACAGACATTATCCGGCGACTACGTATGATTAAGGAAGACGGTGAAATAGAATTAATCAGAAAAGCAGCCAGATTAACAGATGAAGTATTCGCCGAGCTTATTAAATTCCTGCAGGTTGGCAGAACGGAACGTGAAATTTTTCGTCAAATTATGAGGCTCACATTAGATTTAAATGCAGAAGGCATAGCTTTTGCGCCGATAGTAGCGTCTGGACCGGGAGCGGCAATTCCTCATTATGAGCCGGGCGAAAGGAAATTAGCTATAGGGGATTTACTGATAATAGACCTCGGTGTAAAATGGCAGGGTTATTGTGCTGATATGACGAGAACAGTAATAATGGGGCGCTTAACCAGTAAAGCAAAGAAACTTTACAATCTCGTGCTGACGGCACAAGAATTAGCCATACAAAATGCCAAGTGCGGAGTTAAAACCAACCAACTTGATGCAATGGTGCGCTCTTTCTTTGCTGAGAAGAGATATCGCGATGCATTTTTGCATAGTTTGGGACACAATATCGGGCTGGAGGTCCACGAACCTCCTCGCTTAAATTCCACTACAAAGATGACTCTCAAACCAGGAATGGTCTTCACTCTTGAGCCTGGATTATATATAAAAGGATTTGGTGGTGTAAGGATTGAGGACACGGTTGTAATGACAGAAAGTGGAGTGGACATTCTCACACGGAGTAGTAAAGAGTTGCTTGTATTATAATTCGGGATTATCGTGTTTGTTTAATTATGAATCTGTGCAGGTTGAAAAAACATAAATGGGATGCCTCCATATTTACACAGGTGATGGCAAGGGAAAGACTACTGCAGCCATAGGATTGGCAATACGGGCTGCTGGTGCTGGCAAAAAGGTAGCATTTGTGATTTTTGATAAAGGTGAGGTGGCTGAGCGCGATTATTACAGTGAACGTAATATACTCCGCTGCATTGCAGAGATAGACCTGTTTACTTTTGGTGTGCCGCGTTTAAAAGCCGACGGGTCTTTTCGTAATACAGTAAGTGAGAAGGATATAGAAGAAGCACATCGGGGACTCCAGACGTTGGAACAGCTGATTAAACTGCCGCAATATTTTTTAATTGTTGCCGATGAGATAATTACCTGTGCCGCGCGGGGACTGATTAATTATGAGAGTTTATATGAGCTACTGCTAAAATATAAGCGTAAGCCTTTAGCGGAATTGGTGTTGACCGGACGCGGGGCGACACAGCGGCTAATTGAAATGGCAGACCTGGTGACTGAGATGAAAAACATTAAACACTATTATAGTCTCAAACGTCCAGCTGTTAAGGGGATAGATTTTTAACTTGATTGGAGTCAACAGATAAATTTGATTATGCTACAGTTGATAGATAATTCGGGGACTAAACCCACAACAGATTCATTATTACTGGCTGAATTTGTAAAAATAAAGCCAGGAGAACGCGTTCTGGAAGTTGGTACCGGGAGTGGCGTACTGGCATTATTGCTGGCGCAAAGAAATAAGGTGCAGATACTGGGGATTGATATTGTGCCTGAGAACATAGAGATTGCACAGCGGAACATCTATAACAATAAAGCTAGTTTAACAGGAGAAATAGAATTTAAATTGAGAGCAGTACAGGAAATGAGAGTACCTCAGTTTAGAGAGCAGTTTGATGTAGTGGTGAGTAATCCTCCATTTTATGAAGCAGGAGAAGGAAGACTCTCGCCTCGTTTTCATCGAGCAATGGCGCGTCAGCAGATAACTTTCAATCTGGAAGATTTATTCTCTACTGCACATTACGTCCTGCGCCATAAAGGGAGATTGTTTCTTATCTATCCGGCAGACAGTCTGGACAAATTAGTGGAGTGCGGTAAAAATTATCGGCTTCCGGTTAAGTATATTCAGCCAGTTTATACTGCCAGTCATCAGCCAGCAAAAAGAGTATTGATAATGGCGCAAAAGGGTGCTGTTGGAAGCGTGAAAATTTTGCCAGCAAAAAACTTGTTCTAAAATTATGGTTATTTTGAAAATACTTATCGTCAAAGACGAAATTCGCTCAATAGTGTAAAATGTATAATAATGAACGGTATATAGAAGAGGCGAAGCTCCAGGGCTTTACTAAAAATAAAGCAACAGTAGTTGAATTAAGAGGGTTGCTGTTATCAGAAAGTCATTTGCTGGAACGAAATCTGGCAATATCTTTATTATCTCTGGCACGGACAGTTAAGTTTAATTTCTTTTTTTTACCCTTCCATGTTGGGGGATTACCTATTTTTAAAAGTCCGATATTATCTACCTACGAGCTCCCCATAATTGCACCATTGGAAAAAAAACTCCCGGCAATAACTGAAATACTTAGAGCTACGGGAGAGGAGACATATCTTGGCGCGACAATCCCTTTATTTTATGTTGTTCAAACACCCGAGTTTAAAATAGTGCATCGGCTTTTGCGGTATTACAAAGCCTGGGCAATGCGCAGCGCGACAAATGACTTCATTGAAATTCAGGAACCAGGCGAGACCGAGCATAAATGGTGGTTATGTCCAGCCAATAAAGAATATCGGCATTTTCTGGCAGATATTTTAACGGATGCAGTAAATAAATTACCCATTTCTGCAGTGGTATTTGATGTAAGCGTGTTGCGGGAGATGCCGAAGCTGTGTTTCTGTGAGTATTGCCAGCAGAAGATTATGGAACTGGGCGGAGAAACAGCTCTCAGGCATCGGGATGAGCTCCCGAATAACGAAGCGATTAGGTTACAATGGCTAAAATGGATTCATAAGCAGATGCTGGAATTTCTGGGATATTTAAAGACCCGCCTGCAGAGTCAACGTTCTGACCTCTTGCTGATGTTATATGTTGAGCGTGCTGAATTAAACCCGGCACAGAATACACGGGAGTTACCCTGGATATATCTCTGGGACCGTTCGTTTGTTGATGAGTTATTAGTTACAAATTATTCTGCAAATCCACAAGCCTATACCGATGAGCTTCGTGCTGATTTGCGATATTTATCCCCGGGGTTATTATTCTTACCTGTAATTTCCACTTCAGAGATTTATAATCTTGAGGCTATGATAACTATCAGTAGCGAATTGTCGCCCACAGGGTGGGTATTAAAATATAATCGGCACCTTTTGCTGGCAGAATTAGAGGAAATGGGCAACAACTTGTTCATTCACGAGGCGTTGCCAGGAGAAATATCGCCGTTATTAGCCTGTAAAGTGCTGCTTGAGAGAATTACAAGTCAGCTGATGCAACCAAATGAGATTAAAAAATTTCTGGTAGATGTTTTGAGGCTGGTGGATACAATACCACCTGAAGCTTTACCAAAATGGATGAAGAGTGTGCTAAATAACATAATAAACATTAATCAGAGATTGAATGAAGGACAATTAACGATAACCGCAGATAATCCTGTAGCAGTAAAGATTTATCTTCGCCGGCTGGAGACCTTACTGGGATATTTTAGCAAAAGTGCTTTGTTGCAAAGTTAAGTTCTTTGACATAGAAAAAGAGAGATTTTATCTTCTGGTGGTGGGTTAGAATGGATGCCTCTCAATTACGGTTTATCCGTGTTTTGAAACGAGGTTATAAATTGG
>CAYRXI010000021.1:31370-33519 GCA_964428255.1 uncultured Candidatus Sumerlaeota bacterium | reverse complement strand
GCAAGTTATAGTCATTGGTGAGAATTTCTGCATTTAGCTCACGAGCCAGATGAATGAGTTTCTGGTCTACGTCGGGAATGTCAGGATAGTCTTTTTCAAGAATTTGCAGGTCCTTATATTGTTCCTTAAGGGCTTCCAGATTGTCCAGCCCGCGTCTACCTACGACGCGCTTGCTATGAATTACAGAATCAGCTATTTGTTGGAGTTCATCCAGAACAAAAGACGGTAAAATTAATGTCCCTTTGATAAAGCCAGTGCTGATAAGGTCGTTCAAGCGGCCGTCAATTATGATGTTGGTATCAATAATAATGGAACGTTGCTGAGGTTGATTGGAAATAATGAACTTTAAGCGTGATAGACTGAGGCGTTCTTCATGCTTTAGCACCAGAGCAATGCCGAGATAACCAAAAATTAGATTGCAGACAAGACGCGCTTGTTCAGGAGACATTACCGTAGTTGGTATTGTTGGATAAACCAGACCTGCCATAATCAAGCCTGCAAATAATCCCATTGCTGCCAGTAACATCCTTTTGGAGGAAATAATTTTTGTACTATGTTCCAGCAAGACCAAAAAAACGGCACCAATGAAGAAAATGGAAGTGTACTCAGTTGCCCGATGCTTGCTGATACCAACCCAGGTGCCACACACCGTGGCAATTAAGATAAAAAATAAGCGAGCTAAAACTATTGCTTTTTTTTCTTGCATATTGAAAATCATAATAAAATTTTTATCTTAAATATAAAAATAATGCAACATAAATTTTTCTATAATAATTTGACCATTAAAGAAAGGAAAAGGATTGGTAAGATTAAAACATATCAAGCACTACATAAGAGTCAAAAGTGTAAACGAAGCACTGGAGATTTTAGACGGGAAAAAAGAAAATAGTTCGCTGATAGCTGGAGCCACATCATTAACGTTTGGAAAACCTCTCTCCCGAATCGATACCCTGGTGGATATTACGTTTTGTGGATTAAATTACCTTAAATTACAAAAGGATAAATTGTGTCTGGGTGCAACAATCACCTTATCAGAAATTGCTGAATCAGAAGAAGCAGGGAAATTGTTTGATGGCATTTTGCGGAAAGCTATTTACTCCACAGCCTCTTCCAGTTTAAGAAATCTTATTACGATAGGTGGAAATGTAGTCGGTGTATTTAGCTGGTCAACGCAGCCATTGGTCTTAAGTTTACTGGAAGCCAGAATGATATTTCAATCCAGCAGTGGGATACGCACTGAAAATGCCGTAGAATTATTTTCACAGAGTCCTGGGGAATGGATAAAGCCAGCAGAAATACTTGCTGAAATCCAGATTCCCTTGCCTCAAGTCAATAATAGTTTTTGTACATTTAAGAAATTTTCTCGGACTGCCACTGAATTTGCCTGGATTAATGCGGGGGTAAAGTTAGAGTTTGAGCCTGGAACGAATGCGATAAAGAATACGAGATTGATAGTTGGTGCGGTAAGCCCTTTGCCTCAGCAGTTAAAGAAAACTGCAGAACTATTAAATGGAAATCAACTCAATGACCAGTTGATAGAAGAGGCAGCATTTACAGCTTCTGAAGAAGCCAGGATTAATAAAGATTTAAGGTGTGGAAAAGAATATAAGCGAGAAATTCTGGTTGTGATTTTGCGGGAGATGCTGACAGAAATTTTGAATGCCAGAATGCAACAATTAACAAGAGCTAGTTGTAAAAAGGAGTAAACAATGATTATAGAGCCAATAATTAATGGTAAAAAGTGCAGATTAGAAATAGAACCAGGAGATGTTTTGTTAGATGTTCTCCGGCGCGCTGGATACACCGGGGTAAAAGAGGGTTGTCGTGAAGGGGAATGTGGTTGCTGTGTAATTCTGCTTGAAGGGAGGGCTGTAAATTCCTGTCTGGTTTTAGCAGCTAAAACAGATGGCAAAAATATAACAACTATTGAAGGATTGGGGACCGTTAAGCAACCGCATCCGTTGCAGAAATTGTTTGTAAGTGAAGGTGCGGTTCAATGCGGGTATTGTACTCCGGGGATTATTTTATCCACCAAGGCTTTATTAGACAAAAATCCCAGCCCCAGTGAGGATGAGATTTGGTTAGCACTTGATAGTCATCTATGTCGATGCACAGGGTACGTCAAGATTATAAAGGCTGTTAAGAAAGC
>CAYRXI010000021.1:17229-31359 GCA_964428255.1 uncultured Candidatus Sumerlaeota bacterium | reverse complement strand
GTAAAAACTCTTCCAATTCACGGAGTACTGAATAAAGTTGACATTTATTGCCCCCACACCGATGATACTTTTTTATACAATCTTCATTTCCCAGAAATAATCAGTATGAAGCTTAAATTTATATTTATAATTGTAGTTGTATCTCTGTTAATAGCAGCTATTGCGACTGGTGTTGTATATTTAAGTTTGCGAGAAAAACACCAGGAGATTCAGCAGCAATTACTCACTGCCGAAAACGCAGTTGTAGAAAAAAAATACGATGAAGCTAAAGCAAAGTTGAATAATTTACTTGAACGACATCCCCGCTCAGTCGTTTTACCTCGTGTATATTATCTGCTGGCGAGAGTGAGCTACGAAACTGGCGACTTAGATACAGCATTTAATTATAGTGAAACCATACTGTCAAAATATCCGGAGAGTGAATTCAGTCTATGGGCTAAATATTATAAAGGGGATGTTTTACTTCTTCGGAACAAAAATAGTAATGAAGCCCTGACAATTTTTGAGGAATTAGCTCGCCAGAATAAAGATATAACAATCGCCAGTCTTGCTGAATACAGCTGGGCAAGGGCATTGAGGGAACAGGGGAAGCTCAAAGATGCTAAAGCCAAGTTAATGGCTCTCTACTCCAGAGAAGATTTATCAGCAGAATTAAAAGAAAAAATAGAAACCCTGCTCGGAAAAGTTAACATTGATTTACTCTTTTCTCCGGAGCTTGAAGAAGGTGATCAATTATATGAGATTAAAAAGGGCGATACTATCTGGGATTTGAAGCGAAAATTCAAAGTCACAGAAGAATTGTTATTGCGCTGTAATAACATTACTAATGAGAAGATGTTAAAAATTGGCAGGAAGATAAAAATACCGGGTGGAAAGTTTAGTGTGCTGGTTGACAAAACCAGCAATATATTAATTCTTGAGCGCGATGGCAAATTCTTTAAAAAGTACCGTGTGCGCACGGGAAAATATGATTATTTAACTCCTGTGGGTGAGTATAAAATAGAATTTAAGAAAAGAAATCCGGAATGGGTAGACCCCAGAACCAATAAACGTTACCCTCCCAATGACCCTAATAATGAATTGGGGACGCGCTGGATGGCATTCAAGGGGAGTGCTCTTGGAATTCATGGGACGATTCATCCTGAAACTATTGGCCAGTATGCTTCTTATGGATGTGTAGGAATGCTGACCAGCGACGTGGAGGAACTGTATGATATTCTGCCTGAGGGCACACCGGTGAAAATCATCGGTACCATTAAAGAGCCGGAAACAGAACAGAAAAAAAACAAGGAGAGAACTGAGAAGAAATATGAAAAAAAGAGATGATGGGAAAGTCATAAAATTTGCTTTGCCCAAAGGAAGTTTACAGCAGGCCACTTTAAATCTGATGGAAAAGGCGGGCTTTGTTTTTAAAGTCGGGGCACGTGAATATAGTGCCGAGTGTGATGACCCAGAAATTTCAGCAGTATTGATTAGACCACAGGAAACACCGCGCTACGTCGCTGAAGGTGTGTTTGATGCTGGCATTACCGGGCTGGATTGGATTAAAGAGAATGATGTGGATGTTGTTGAAGTTGAAACGTTAAATTATTCCAAGAGTTCATTTCGCCCGGTAAAATGGGTAGTTGCGGTACCGATTGATTCGCCCATTAAGTCTGTGAAAGACCTTCAGGGTAAGCGTATTGCCACCGAAGTGATTAATCTTGCGAAAAACTATCTTGCCAGCAAAGGTGTTCAGGCTGAGGTGGAATTTTCCTGGGGTGCCACTGAAGTGAAACCACCACAACTGGCTGACGCCATCATTGAGTTGACCGAGACCGGGAGCTCTTTAGCTGCAAATAATCTGCGCATCGTAGATGTGGTTCTGGAATCCACCACCAAATTAATTGCCAATATAACCAGCTGGCAAAACGAATGGAAACGTCAAAAAATTGAAAGTATCGGACTCTTAATGCGGGCAGCCATAAATGCGATTGAACGTGTCGGGCTAAAAATGAATGTCCCCCGCGAGAAATTACAGGATGTCATTAAATTACTGCCAGCTCTTACTGCTCCTACGGTGTCAGCTCTAACTGATGAAAACTGGGTAGCAGTAGAAACAATATTGATGGAAAAAGAAGTACGAACTTTGATTCCGGCGCTTAAAAGTGCAGGTGCCACTGGTATTATTGAATATCCCCTCAACAAATTGGTCTTTTGAGCCTTATCTGGATAATAAATACTTGGTGGGTATAATCTCGCTTTGCATACTTCAAAAGAATTTGATGTTCGCCAGCTTTCAAATAAATCTTACCCTCTTTGAGTATTGGCGCGTGATGCCCGCTATTGTCCACGATTAATTTTTTGTCTATATAAAGTAATGAACCATCGTCAGACTCGGTCTGGAAGAAATAAGTCCCTTCCTCCGGGATAATTATTTTACCACGCCATTCTATACTATAAGGAGGTGTAAGCGGATGTCTTTTTGCATCCCAGACAAAGTTGATATGCTGGTCACGCTGAATAAATGCCGGATTACCTTCCCATTTATCATTTGGGAAATAATATCCCATCAATCCAGAGACATTTGGGTCAATCACATACCGAGTTTTGTATTGTTGATGTACTACAGGCGTAAATCCGAGCAATATAAAAATTACTCCGGTAATTGTTATCCAGATATAACGCGTATGATTTTTTAAGAACTGTTTTTTAATAAGATCAGATAATATAAACCAGAGAAGCACCGTCCAGATTGCAGCTAAAGGTAAGAGGCTGAGCGAACCTTCTATGCCGGCTAATAATCCAAGATTAAAAGCTACAGAGTTGGGGAGGATAAATTTGTTGTTGAACGTTCCAAATTGCAGAATTGCCAGCTCTCCGGAAGCAAAATACGGGATTATATAATCCGTCACAGGATTGTAATATTTATATTCCATCACTGGATTAATCGCAGTTACCAGCAGCATAAAAATGAAAGATGGGAAAAACAATATTGGATAAAGAAGCCGAACCTTGTGGAAAAATATTCCAGCAGGAATCATCGCAAAGGGAAGCATTGGTATTATGTGGCGGGGACCAATTGAAGCGCCTCCTCCCCAGTATGTTATGCAATCGCCGTATGACGCATTGAACGAGAAATAGGCAATTATAATTCCCAGAATAAGCGCCAGCTCTCTCCGATACTTTTTATAAAACCAGCAGAAGAGTAATCCCGGAATAAAGGCTAATAAAATCGGGTTAATATAAAATAAGCCACGCTGGGGATGGAATGTTATTTTCCATAATACGTCTAACTTGGGATAGGTGACCCCTAAAAATCCCTGTCTATGTCCGGCAAAAGAACGGCTATCAGGTCGCGTATATGCTTGATACGGGATGAAGAACGGGTCACCATAAGCAAGGATGTTAAATGTAATCAAAATGGCAGCTGCCACCAATCCACCGGCTAAAAAATATACGATGTTTACCTTCCGCTTCAGGGTCCAGAATGCATACAGAGTCAGCAGTACTGTGATGAGAAAAGTCGGATATTCCGTGGCTACAGCATAACCGCTCAAAAATCCCGCTATCACCAATAGTGGAATTAGTCCCCTAGAATCAGTTTTATCTTTTATACGGAAGAGTATAAAAAAGGCGGTAAAGCAACAAAAAGTGGCTGCCTGATGCGAGAAAAACATTGTGGCAAATGGAAAGGCAATAGTTGCCAGCCCATAGCCCAGACTGGCTAACAACGCTGAAAAGGGATGATTGGTAATTTTTAAAACTATAAGATACAGCCAGATTGCCACCAGAACCGACAGCAAGGAAGTGGTGAAAATTGTCGTGAAATACACCACCAGATGTTCTGCCAGCCAGAGTTTAATTTTTAGCCAGAGTAGTAATTCCCAGAAAATATAAAATGGAACCAAAGCCAGCAAGGCATTGCCAGGTGCCTTGTTGGAATATAACTTACCGTTATGAACAATTATATCTGCGCCAGTGCTGTAGCCCCCTACATCAAGGCGATGACGCTCAATAATAGAACGCGTGAGCGCAAATTGAGGAGAATAATTCCCCTGACCACCCTGGAAGAAATAAGCATAACCAATGAAAAGGAGAATAAAAAGAAATATGAGCTGCTTTTTTACCACAGCCAGGGGCACTTCTGCAGGAGTAATAATGCTCTTCTCTTCCTCTGCTAAACTCGGAGTTATTGGCTGGCAAGCCTCGTCTATTAAAGAAAGGTTTTCATCTGTTTTTTCTTGCTCGAGTCTCTGTTCTTGATGAGAGATTTGAATTTCTTCAGATACTATGGAAGATGAATCGAGCTTTTCAGGTATTTGAGTTTCGTTTGAGGAGACTAAAGCAGATTCTGCAGAAATAGATGAAACGGGCTCAGGTTGTGGCAGTTTACCTGCTTCCTCTGCTTGTTTTCGTTCCTGTTCTTCGTCTTGAGAAAATTGATTGTTAAATTTATCCGCACACATCTTAGATTGGTTATTTCAGAAAAGATTCCAGAGATTTATGTTCCAGGATTTCCTGGAGGTCGTTGTCCATCTTTGTCAATTGTTCAAAAAAAATTGCGGCGGTTTCATCTACCACCGGGAAATGGAACAATTTTTTAGCCTTTGGTGCAACTTTAAGAAACTCACTGAGTATGATTTTTTCTGGAGGCTGTGCCAGAATTACCATCTCATTTTCATTGGCGCGCATAATCAATTTTTCCTGTTCCAGAAAATGCAGATGTTCGTCAAAATCCTTTGGAGGTAGTGGACATAATCTCCGCAATTCATCAAGGCTAACACCGCCTTCACGAGCAACAAATTTTTTCCCTATATAATATAACAGCATAAATAACACTACCGGGTCTATAACTCTGGCACCATACGTAATGTCCTCTCGGAGGAGTGATTTGTAGTTCTGGGTGCAATAAGCAATGATAATCCCAAGCAGAATAATCATCCACGTAATATACAGCCAGATTATAAAATAGGGGATTGCACCCAAACTCTGAATTAATTTATATGCCGGGTTATAGTCCGCAGCCAGTTGGAGCCACCGGTCAAATAGCGAATGGGCAAATTCCCATAATATAGCAGCTAAAAACGCACCAGCCACAGCACTGCTAAGTTTGACTCGTGTGTTCGGAATTAAAATATATGCCAGCGTCAATCCCAGAAAGACGAGAAAGAAGGGGAGTAAGCTCATAAAATCTGGACTACCCATAAAAGTGCGTCGGGCAAAAGTACGCGCCGCATAAATAGAGAGCCCGATAAACAATGGCATCCATACAATTACTCCAGCAAAGACAGTGGAAGCTTTGAGCAAAGAACGTCGTCGTGTTACTCGCCATATATCATTAAAGGTTTGTTCAATCACCAAAAAAAGCGCTATTCCTGCCGCCAGTAATGCAATAAGTCCCAGCACGCCAATTTGAGTGGCACGTGTCTGATACAGGTCAAAATACGACTCCAGCGTTGACTTTAAATCACCTCCAGCTGGCAGGATATAATCAAGAATGAATCGTCTGACTTCCAGGTCCTTTCCTTCAGTTCCAAAGAATATTGGCACAAGGAAAAGCAACACGCCAACCAGCGGGAAAATCCCGAACAGAGTGGCAAAAGATAATGCAGCAGCGCGTTGAAATCCATACGTCCGAATAAAAACTTTACCCAGCGTGTATATGAATCTGGCAGCCTTCTTGTAGAGTGGAACCTTTCCCAGTGGGGTCAATGGGTCAATATAAATTAATTTATGCCAGTAATATTTCAGCCCCTTGCTCATTGTGTGTAATAATTATTTGTAGAATATCCTTTTTCAGCGGGTGATTGTCAAGTTTAACCACGTTCTTCCAGTGAGTTCAGAAGGTATTACAAATCAGGTCCCTGCAAAAACAAATTAAAGATTAGCATGAATAGCTACCATAAACAGAACGCATATCAGATTAATCCAATGTAAGAGAGAGATGAAAATAAGTAATAAACCTCAATGGTACAATAGACAAATAAGAAAAAGAATTTCAATCAGCTGAAATTGCCTGGAGTAAAAAAGGATACTAAATTAAACGTGAAAATAAAAGGTTCGAATAAAAGCAAGGAGAATATTATATACGAAAAAAACAGCAACCGCGTATGTTGCGTTCTTAACATTGTGTGTCTTAGGTATTGAGTTTCTCCTGTATTCTGTAACCGGGAGCAAACAGGAGAAATAATAGACCTACAAGTTTGATAAAGGCTAATGCCAAAAAGCCCGGTGCAATCCCCAGTGCTGGAACAATAAGCAGGCCGGTAGCAAATGCCCCAATCCCAGCCCCTAGATGGTCAATGGAGTCTACCATCGCCGCACTGTACCCGTATTTGTATTTTACCTGCATCAGAAGATGAGCCACCAGTGGAAATTCCATCCCGCTGAGAACGCCCAGAATTAAAGTAATCAGGTAAAACATTGTCTCATTAAGCAATGCTGTAGCTGATGAGAGCTTAGGCAACGCAGGTGTCACGAAAAATAAGCCACACAAAAATAAAAGGAAAATTGATTCAATGATGACTAGAGAAAAAATGCTATTTCTTATCTTAGCCGGTAAAAATTTAGTGATGCTTAAGGAACCTATAACCAATCCCAGCATAAATACACCCACAATAAACCCTATTTTCTGGTACAGATAGCCGAATATTGACTGAAATAAAAATAAAATAATCATTTCACCTGCCATTGCTGTGAATCCAGTCAACCCCAGTAATACCAAGCCATTAAACCGCACGATTTTTTCCGTTGCAGGTCTCCGCCAGTATAAATAACACAGCCTTAGCAGTAAAACGATGAATGCAATAAATACAAGCCAGGTTAAGCGAAGTCGTTGTGCGACGGCAAACAACCAGTTTGCTTTAATCCCGCTATAGTTTGCCCACAATGCCAGATTATAAAAACAAGCCAGAGGGCGAAAATCGGAATTTATTGGTTGAGTTGCCACATTGTCTCGTAAAACTCTGTTCACCAGCTGCAGCTGTGATTTATCTAACATAGTATAAAAATAAAGAGGAGAAAAATTCGCAAATTGCAGCTGGCGTTCATTGTAACGTTTAATTAAAACTGCAGATTCACTGGTAATGGTATCGTCTGGAGCATTTGTCGCAAATAAAAACGCCCTTTCTCCCGGGGTAACAACCATTCTGGGAAATATTGTAGAGATGGTTTTCGCTACTGAGGATAGATAATTTAGCACCAAATCACCGAAATAGTTGACTGCAGATGAAATCTGTGTTGCCATCACTCCCTCTCGCGCCAGGATTTGGCTTAGCTCATTATAAAACTCCCGCGTATAGAACCGATTCAGAGCAATGGTTGATGGGTCCGGAACATTTATCCAGATCAGGTCATAAGTTTGGTGTAAACGTGGCGCAATATATTTGATGAAATAGCGGCCATCAATTGTATGAATGAACACCCTTTTATCAAATAATGAGCGTTTAACTTCTGGACGTAGATAAGGCAGAAGAAATGGTATCATAGCCTCGTCCAGCTCTACATAGTCTATTCGTTCAGGATTGTGCAGTAAGGCATAGTGGATTAGTTCCGGGTTGCCGCTACCAATGAACAACACACGTCTGGGTGGATAAGGAACCTGACAGAAGACAAGGTTTAATAGGGGGGGGATACCATATTCATCCGGAAATACTGCAATAAACTTACCATCTGCCGCTATGTTGTATTGCCCTGCCTGGAGTGAAATGGTAAGGTTCTGATATTTCGTATCAATAGAATCAAGTAATTTAATATCCGTTGCCAGAGATTGCCAGCGCCGCTGAATGCTCCAGCTCTCTACTTTTGACGAAAGAGGCAAAAAATAAAATATTGAAATGAGGATAAAAGATATTATTGTTGCTGTTAAATAAGTCTTGGGGAAAAGATGCCGCATATTTAACTGCAGAAACATAACCACTGCAAAGACAATAACTGCAAGAGCTATCAATAACCGGAACGGCGGAAAAATATGCACTAACCAGAAAGAAAATCCCAGCCCAGCCACAATACTCCCAACTGACTCCAGACCATAAATAATCCCCACGCCGGTAGAGGGCGTAGCCGGTCGGTAAAAAGTCAAGCATCTGCAAAAAAGTGGAAAATTGACGCCAGTTAAAAAGGTAAATGGGATTATAATAACTGCAGAGGCAACGAAGAATTTGTTCAGAGGAAAGATTTCTCCTGCTGGGATTGTAAATATTAAACGCAGTTCGCGGATAAGAAAACAATTGAGTGGTGCCAGAATCGCCTGAAAAAGTAACAATAAGATTAAGACCCGTACAGGCGAACTAAGCTTATCAGCGAACATACCAGCAATGAAGGCACCGAGGGTTATTCCGAGGAACCAGCAGGTGAAAATTACTGCCAGATATAACTCATTACCATAGGCAATAACCAAAAACTCCCGCAAAAATACAACCTGCGCCAGAATTGTCATAAAACCAAATAGCAGAACCAGGATTATAAAAAGAGCAAAATTTATGAGAGACTGATTTTGTGGTAGATTGTTCATTATGAAATGTTTTTTAAAACTTGGTTCTCATACTGCTTTTCTGCATAAATGTTTTTTATCCACTTCAACTTCAAAAAACACTATTTTTTTTCTCAAGACAAATTAAGTGATTACGCCCACAATCCTACAAAAGAAAACTGACATTATTTACAATGCTTTAATATTGAATGGCGTTTACCTTTGTGGTTTAAAAACTGATGATTATTTTTTTCTTACATTTTATCGGATTATTCAAGGGCTTTAAATAATTTTGCATACAAAAGTAGGGAGAAATAACGACAGAAATATTGTAGATAATAGCAAGAGAAAAAATGAGATTTGCCATTTTTGAATCATATACGGACCGACACTCCGACTGGAATGTGTTTCTGCAATGTCCAGCTGAAGTTTTTGTGGCACAAACTCCGGTAGAGGTATTAGAGGCAATACGCACGGCAGAAAATGCCGCACAAGCTGGTTGCTGGGTTGCAATATTGTTGTCATACGAATCAGCCTCTGCTTTTGACTCGTCCTTGAGGGTTAAAATTACTGATGATTTTCCCCTGGCGTATGTTGCTATCTTCAAACAAGCATCTACTCTACCAAACTTCAATCACCGTGGAGAATACAAAGTCTCGGTGTGGGAGCCATTAATTTCCCGCACAGAATATATTGATGCATTGAAACGTATCCGCGAACACCTTCTTAATGGCGACACCTATCAGGTTAATTACACATTTCCCCTGCGATGTAAGTTTAGCGGCGATTCTCTTCAATGGTATTACGATTTATGTGAACAACAACGAGCAGGCTATTGTGCCTATCTTGATCTGGGGCGGTTTAAAATACTTTCAATCTCACCGGAGTTGTTTTTTCGTAAACAAAACCGAACGCTCATAACCAAGCCAATGAAAGGGACTGTGACGCGAGGGCGCTGGATTGAAGAAGACCAGCTCCAGAAAATTAAACTTGCTAATTGCCCCAAAAATCGGGCGGAAAATCTTATGATTGTGGATTTACTTCGCAATGATCTGGGTAAGATTTCAGCCATTGGCTCGGTTCAAGTTACCCGGCTGTTTGAAGTAGAACGATATGAAAGATGCTGGCAGATGACTTCAACTATCCAGTCCGTCTGTTTGCCTTCGCTATCTCTGTGCGATATATTCAGAGCCCTTTTCCCTTCGGGTTCTGTTACCGGTGCTCCCAAAATCAAAACTATGGAAATTATTAATCAATTAGAACCCTTTCCCCGAAAAGTGTATACTGGTGCCATAGGCTTTCTTAAGCCAGGTGGAGATGGTTGCTTTAATGTCGCTATACGAACTGTGTTACTGGACACAGTGACAGACGAGGCAACCTTTGGTGTTGGGGGGGGAATCACAGTCGCTTCTTCCTTTGCGGATGAATATGATGAATGTTTTGTTAAAGCCGACTTTATTACCAGACCTCGCCAGAAGTTTCAATTATTAGAGACGATTCGCCTGGAAGCTGGTGAGTACTTTTTGCTGGAGCGGCATCTTAATAGACTTAAGTCTTCTGCTGCATACTGGGGATTTGTATTTCAGGAAGAATATATCCGAAATTTGCTCGAACACACGCGACAGATGTATCCACAGGGATGCTGGAAACTCCGTCTATTACTGGCTCGGAATGGTGATGTGGAAATCCAGATTAACAAAATGCCTCACGCTATAGCGGGGAAAATCTGGCGTGTAACTTTTTCTTCAGTCCCGGTGGACGTCAATGACTCGCTGTTATATCATAAATCTTCTGCCCGTGAACTGTATAATACTATCCGCCAATCTCATCCTGACGTTGATGATGTTATACTCTGGAACAAAAACGAAGAAGTGACGGAATCTACAATTGCCAATATTGTAGTAAACATTAATGGTGAGCTCTATACTCCACCGCGTGAATGTGGCTTGCTGGCAGGCACCTTTCGGGCAGAACTCTTAGCTCGCGGCTTAATCAAGGAGCGTATAATAACCAAGCAAGAACTTCGTCAGGCTCGTTCATTCATTTTAATTAATGCTCTCCGAAAAACCATTCCGGCTATTCTAGTTGAATAAAATTGCCTGCAGATATTTTTTAATTCTAATCGGTGAGAATGTGTTTATTTTTGGCAGATAAGATTTTACACCTTCACAGAAGACTTGCGTCTTACTCATAAGTTTGCCAAAGATGAGCAGACGTCTGGGATTCATAGATCTCAAGCTCGGGGAGGCGACAGTAATTGTCTATGCCACAATCAGTGACATACAGGCGGACATATTGAGCTAACTTTGGCGTATCATATAAGCAATGAACAAAACTAAATTGCGGAAGATTATTAACGGTGAAATCATTACTCCACGGTCCGCTAAAAGAATTGCCGGTTTGAACAACAAATTGCCTTAAGTTAAATACTATCCATTCACCCGCTGCTCCACTCATTCGCACAGTGATGCCGTTAATAGCACGAGGCTGACCCAGGTTTATCGTCAACCAGTGTGGGGGTGGTGTGCCGAGAGAGGTCCATTTACTTTCCGGACTGATCACGCCATCATAAACCCGGTCACCCGTATAATTGCTACTGTATACGCTGTCTGCTTGCCAGCCTGTGCTGAACCGTGCGACATTTATTCCGCTGGGATAAAGACGAGCTGGAAGCACTATCGGATTTGTGGCAATCTGGCTGGCTCTGGCACTATAAATTGCAAATAATTGGTCATAATCAGAGAAATGAAATCGGTGCATTCCAAATCGCAAATCTCCATCGCCAATGTCGTATGATTGAGCTTGATAACCCCACTGCAGAAATCCTCGGGCACCTCGTTCTTCAAACCACTTATTTATCTGCAGCTGAGTATTTGTCACTCTATCACCCGCTGAAGTTTCCCAGCCATATTCCTCAACCACCAGGGGCTTTCCCAATCTACTATGCACAGCTCGGTTCTGTGGTGGGTCGTCGCCATTGTAACTATGAACAGTGATAAAATCAATATTTGGATCGGAGTAGAGCTGTAATCCTTTGGTTTCGCCAATTTGTAAATGGTCAACGCTGAGAAAGCCTGTGGTCAACATATGATAGGGGTCTATAGCTTTGATTGCTGCTGCCATATTAGCCGTAAAACTGATAATATTATTTGGGTTTTTAATATCTGTCAGTTCATTACCTAACTCCCAGGCGAAGATAGCATTATGGTCTCTCAATTGCGTCACTGCCAGCTGGACAAAAGGCAGATAATTGTTGGTATAACCGCCCGCAAACCAGCTATCGTCTAACAACACCCAACCGCTCGGTTGCAGTTGGTAATATCCATCGTCTCCCTGAGGATGGAAGCTGGTAGCACCATACACATCTGTCAGACACACAATTGCTTTCAAACCACGTTCCTCCATTTTATCAAGCACAATTTTCAGCCGATTCACTGCTTCCTGGTGGGTTACATTATTGACCGCAGCAAATATCCGCACCACCTTACCTCCCATTGCTCTAACACCATCCAGATTTTCATCAATGTGCGCACTTGTAGTATACGGCAAAGGCTGACCATAGCCGTAATGACACAGCCCGCGTAGATTAACACCTACAAACCTATACGCCATCCCGTTGAGCAAAAATTCAGTTCCGTGTGCTCTCACCACTTCAGTAGGAGCTGCAACTGCCGTCTGCCATAATCCGCTTAGCAGGAATAAACACCAGAGCATAAAAGAGCCGAAATGAAAAATTTTACCGCTCATTTTTTTTAAACCCGTTTTTATCTATTAAATATATATGCTGAATAAATAAAATAAAACCTTTAAGTCAACCCGATTTTAAATACGGAATGGATTGAAATTTTGGATTGAAACTTGCTTATGGTTATTAAATACTCCTTTAACCTTTAAGATTTGCTCAAAGTTGTTAAAGAATAAAATGCAGAATCAATTAGAAAGAAAACTTGCATCAGTCAGTATTAAAGTTGGAGGAATGAGATGTGCCTCCTGCGTCTCTGTCATTTCAAAATCGCTGAAACAGTTAACCGGCGTTGTGGATGTATCTGTTAATTTAAACGCTGAGAATGTCTACGTTACTTACGACCCGATAAAAACGTCCATCGTCTCAATGAAAGAAGCGATTGAAGCAGCTGGCTATAAATTTTATGGTGTGGCTGAAGCAGAAATTTCGGACACAGATGAAGCTGCACGCCAGAAGGATATACAGCAATTGCGTAATAGAATGCTGGTGGGATTTTTTAGTGGAGCCATTTTAATGGCATTAACTTTTTTCTCTTTGGAATTACCATTGCCTGTGAGTTATGTGATGCTGATTATTGCTGCCCCCACCTTCTTTTATACGGGATTACCCATATTCAATGGTGCATATCGCTCTCTATTACATCGTCAGTTAAATATGGACGTTATGTATTCTTTGGGTATTGGTGTTGCTTTCGTTGCCAGTGTTCTGAGTACCCTGAAAGTACTTTCGCATGATTTTTTATTCTACGAAACAGCTATACTCCTGGCAGCATTTCTAACACTTGGCAGATATTTAGAAACACGTGCTAAAGGCAAGACTACAGCTGCTATAAAACGCTTGATTGCATTACAATCCAGAACTGCTACAGTTGTGCGAGACAGAGAATTAGAAATTCCCATTACAGAAGTGGAGGTTGGTGATATTGTTCTCGTCAAACCCGGTGAAAAAATTCCTGTAGACGGTGAAGTCATTGCTGGCGAAAGCTATGTTGATGAATCGATGCTAACAGGTGAACCAATTCCCAAGTTAAAATTACCCGGCGATACTGTAATTGGTGGCACCATTAATAAAAATGGCGTTTTAAGATTTCGGGCAGAGAAAATAGGCAATGAAACCGTGCTTTCCCAAATTATCAGATTAGTAGAACAGGCGCTGGGCTCTAAACCGCCAATTCAGAGAATTGCTGATAGAATAGTCTCTTATTTTATTCCCGTGGTACTGGGCATCGCGATTATTGCTTTTATGGGGTGGTACTTTATAGAGGTACATTCGTTGAAATTTTCTATATCCATCCTGATTGCGGTACTGGTCGTTGCCTGCCCTTGTGCGCTGGGTCTGGCAACTCCTGCTGCAGTAACTGTGGGGATTGGCAGAGGAGCTGAGCTGGGAATTCTAATCAAAAACAGTGAAATCCTTGAACGGGCAGAAAAACTTACTGTAATTATCTTTGACAAGACCGGCACGCTCACTAAGGGAACACCTGAAGTTACTGATATCTGGTCTAAGAAACTTTCTGAAGCAGAAGTTATGTCATTTGCAGCCAGTGTAGAAAAAAATTCGCAACATCCTCTTGCTGAAGCTATCGTCAACAAGGCACAAGAAATGGGAGTGGAATTGAAGCCCTGTGAAGGCTTTGTGACATATAGTGGTAAAGGAGTAGTCGGCAAGATTTACGGAACGTCAGTCCTTCTTGGAAATAGTTTGTTTTTAGCTGAAAATACCGTGTCTATCCCTGCTACAGATTTAGCCGTAATCCAGAAATTTGAAACCGAAGGTAAGACAGTAATTTTGATTGCTACTGATAAGGAATTTCTCGGGATAATAGCTCTTGCTGATGTTGTAAAAGAGACGGCACCTGTAGCCATAAAAAAACTACTTCAGATGAAGCTAAAAGTTTTGATGTTTACCGGAGACAATGAACACACGGCAAACG
>CAYRXI010000021.1:9038-17219 GCA_964428255.1 uncultured Candidatus Sumerlaeota bacterium | reverse complement strand
TTTGCAAATTTATTACCGATTGCCAAAGCGCAACAGGTTCAACAATTACAGAAAACTGGCGAGGTAGTTGCCTTTGTTGGAGACGGAATTAATGACGCACCTGCTTTAGCTCAGGCTGATGTGGGAATAGCTGTGGGGGGGGGGGACAGATATCGCCATTGAAAGCGGGCAAATTGTGCTTATGCGAAGCGATCCTCTGGATGTGGTGACCGCTATTCTTCTATGTAAAAAGGTTATGCAACGCATAAAACAAAACTTATTCTGGGCATTTGCTTATAACACCTTGTTGATACCTGTAGCTGCAGGAGTACTTTACCCATTTGGCATTATTTTTAAACCAGAACTGGCGGGATTGGCTATGGCACTTAGCTCGGCTACTGTTGTCAGTCTCTCTTTGATGTTAAAAAATTACACGCCAGATTATACAATTAATGTTTAAGATAAAATTATTTATGGCGGTGAGAAATATGGATCTCAAAGTTGATGAAATTCTTAAAAAAGTGGTAGAACTTGGGGCTGCTGACCTCTACATTATTCCCGGCAGTCCATTACGCGTTAATTTAGAAGGTAAACTGCAGGATCTATATCCGCATTCACTAACGCCCGATGATACCGCTCAGATTATTCGGCAACTGCTGACTGATGAAGCCTGGGCAACTGTTTTAAAAAATTGTGAGTTAAATGTTGCCTATTCATTACACGAAGTGGCTCGTTTCAGGGGCAATGTATATTTTCAACGTGGAACTATGGCTGCTGTTATCCGTCAGATCAAGGTTAAAATTCCAAGTTTTGAAGAGCTTCATTTGCCACCGCTTCTCGGTAAACTTATTCTTTCTCCGCGAGGACTAATACTGGTTACTGGAGCCACCGGGACCGGCAAATCTACTACAATGGCAGCGATGATTGACTATCGCGCTCAGCATATGGATGGACACATAGTTACGATTGAGGACCCGATAGAATACGTCTTTCAGCACAAAAAAAGTCTGGTGACACAACGTGAAGTGGGCATTGACACCCTTTCATTCAAAGAGGCGCTAAAAAATAGTTTGCGTCAGGCGCCAAACGTAATCTACATCGGAGAAATGCGTGATGCAGAGACAGTAGAGTTCGTGCTACACTCAGCAGAAACAGGACACCTGGTGCTGGCTACACTCCATTCCACTAACACCTCACAAGCCATTGAGCGTTTAATAAATTTCTTCTCCCGTGAATTTCAACATCAATTGTTAATGCAATTGTCATACAATCTTAGAGCTATTATCAGTCAACGTCTTATTCCTCGAAAATCTGGAGGCAGAATTCCGGTGCTGGAAATACTAATCAATACCGCTCTGGTGCAGGAGTTGATTCAAAAAGGCGAACTCGGGCAACTGAAAAAAGTAATGGAAGCCGGGCGTCAGGAAGGAATGCAAACTTTTGATAATCACTTACTGGTGTTGGTAGAACGAGGCGAGATTACTGAAGAAGTAGCTTTAACTTATGCCGACAGCCCCGGAGATTTACGCCTGCGTTTACGTGGCTTTATCTAAATTAAACCATCTATCTTATGCCTTTATAATTTTGCTTTGTTCTTCTTTTATGGTAGATTTATATGCTTGTCTAATATTCCTGATGGAAGCGCTTCATAGTTCAATCCGGGCAACAACAGCTGGCACAAAAACATCAAGATTCAATACGTCACGTATTCGCGCTGCAAAGGGTTCGGTCTGCTCTGGTTCACCATGAATCAGAATGACTTTTTTCAAACGCCGGCGCTTATTCATTTCTTCCACAAAAGAAAATAATTCTTCCGCATCAGCATGGGCACTGAATTCATTCATCACTGCCACCTGCGCTCTTAACTTATATGGCTCCCCAAAGATATTCACCGTCTCCTCGCGTTCCACAATTCTTCTACCCAAAGTATTTTTGGCTTGAAAGCCCACAATCAGAATTAAATTTTTCGGATTCTCAATGTTATGTTTCAGATGATGACGGATGCGTCCACCTTCGCACATTCCACTTCCAGCTATGATTATCATTGGACCTGGCATATCATTGAGGGCTTTGGATTTTTCTACATCCCGAATATATGTTAACGTAGAAAAGCCAAACGGGTCATCATCCTGAAGCAATAATTGTTGTGTTTCCTTATCCAGACATTCTGGATGAAGACGAAAAATTTCAGTTATATCTATTGCCAGTGGACTATCAACATATACAGGAACCCGTGGTAATTTCCCGCTATCCCAGAGCTGTTTCAAACTGTATACTAATTCCTGAGTTCGTTCAACCGCAAACGAAGGAACAAGCACCTTTCCTCCCTGTTGCAGAACTGGACAGCAGATTTCACACAGGCGGTCTTTGGCTTGCTCAATTGGGCGATGACGCCGGTTGCCATAAGTGGTTTCTATTATTAAATAATCCGCACCATTCTCAGGTATCTCCGGGTCTTTCAGTATTGGCAGATTTTTGCGTCCGAGGTCTCCTGAAAACACTAGAATTTTCTCCTGCCCATTTTCCGTGATAGCTAACTCCACAATCGCAGAACCCAGAATGTGTCCCGCGTCCCAGAACCGACAACGAACTCCACTCACAGGACTGAACCAGCGCCAGTAATTAACGCTGTGAAAGTATTTCAAGCTCTCTTCCGCATCAGCTATAGTGTAAAGCGGCTCGGCTTCTGGCAAGCCCTGCTTCCGGCGCTTATTATTTATGTATTCTGTATCTTTCTCCTGAAGGTAAGCACTATCACGCAACATTGCACTGCATAAATCCAGAGTGGCGCTGGTGCAAAAAATCTCCTTGTCAAAGCCCTGCCGTACCAGTGTAGGAATATTGCCACTATGGTCTAAATGCGCGTGACTTAAAATAAGTGCCTTTATACGGCGGGGGTCAAAAGGAAAGGTCAAATTCAGTCTGTGTGCCTCTTCTCTGCGGCCCTGGAATAATCCACATTCCAGTAAAATCGCCTTCTCATCTTTGTTTATTGTCAATAGATGCCGTGAACCTGTGGTTTGTCCCACTGCACCACCAAATTCTATCCACATACTTTTCTCCTGTCTTTCTCTGGATTCCCCTGTAATTTTTTTAACGTGGATACTCGCGTAAATAATTACAAATGGAATCAAAAATTAACTTCCCATCTGTTGAACCAAGCAGCTTCTCACAGGCTCGCTCCGGATGCGGCATCATCCCCCGAACATTGCCCTTTTCATTTATAATACCGGCTATATTATCAATCGCCCCATTTGTGACCTCTCCTGCTAAATCACAGTAACGAAATACAATTTGCCCTTTATCTTGCAGGCGCTTTAATCCATCGGCATCAATATAATAATTCCCAAGTTTGTGAGCTATCGGGATTTTTAAGACTTTTTTGTCAAATGACGTAAAGGGAGTGTTGGTATTTTCCACTCGCAGCCATACGTCACGGCAGATAAATTGCAATGACCGATTTTGCAACATTGCACCAGGTAATAATCCAGCTTCTAATAAGATTTGAAAGCCGTTACAAATTGTATCACCGAGTTCATTATCGGGGAAAAACGGGCAATAATACCAGGCCTTAGATAATCACCGTAAGAGAATCCACCTGGCAGGACTAAACAATCATATCCATTTTTTATCTGCTCGGAATGCCAGAGGTATTCAACATTAACTCTCACTACATCTCGCAGGGCATAATAGCAGTCGGCATCGCAGTTTGAGCCCGGAAATACAATTACGCCAAATCTCATCGCACTTCTCTTCTCCACTTTTATGAATTGTTTTCAATTGTATAACTAAAGTCCTCAATTACTGGATTGGACAGCAGGTCTGTACAGATTTTTTGCACCATTGTTTCTGCCTTTTGATTATCCGTTTCATCTATTAATAATTCAAAATATTTACCCGCTTTGACCTCCCGCACGGCATTAAAGCCCAGTGTGTGCAGGGCATTGCGAATTGTCTGCCCTTGCGGATCCATCACATCAACTTTTAAGGAAACTAAGACTTTTACACTGAACATTTTTTTCTCCTGCAATTTTTTATTCTCTATAGATTAATGCCACACCAATCTCCTTGCCGAACTCATGAATTTCTCCGGTTACATCGTTATTCTCGGTTATCTTTACACATGAAACCTCTGAAAGGGATATTAGATTGTGCCAGACACCTTCATTTAACATCACCGCTTTATCTAACAAAAATACTTCCACCTTCTCCGGTGATTCTGGCGGTGCCAGAATTATCAGAGATGAGCCATACACCGGCTCAAATGACTCTTTGGATGTCGGATGACACTCAACGCTTTTAATTGTCTTGTTTTTAAAGGTCAGAATCGCCCATATCCATCCGCGGGAACTTACTGTTACTAATGGTTCATATCCTTCTGTCTTGCTGATATGCTCCAGAACTGTTCCATATTTGCTGAAATTCTCGCGGGTTATGTTTTTTATTTCGGCAAAAATTTTACGCATCCTGCTACTTCTTAGATTTTTAACTCTTTACCGGTAATTATTTTATATGCAGTCACATATCTATCCGTTGTCTGCGCTATTACTTCAGGCGGGAGGACAGGCGCCGGAGGCGTTTTATCCCAGCCAATTTTTTCTACGTAATCACGTACGTACTGTTTGTCCAAACTGATTGCAATCCCACCCGGATGATAACCCTCCTTCATCCAGAAACGTGAACTGTCCGGCGTTAGACATTCGTCAATCAAGAGTATTTCGCCATTGTCAACACCGAACTCAAACTTGGTGTCAGACAGCACTATTCCGCGTGGTAATAAATAATTATGCGCAAATTCATATAGCTGTAGACTGATTTTTTTAATATGTTCAGCAATTTCTCTGCCCACAAGTTCAACCACCTGTTCCAGGGTAATGTTTTCATCATGCCCTGTTGCCGCTTTGGTTGTAGGTGTAAAAATGGGTTCGGGTAGCTTGCTTCTTTGTTGTAAGCCTGCCGGCAGTTTAACTCCGCAGACCTCTCCCCGCTTTTGATATTCTCGCCATGCTGAACCATCCAGATATCCTCTGACAATACACTCCACTGGCAAGGGCTGTGCCTTTTTCACCAGCATTGAACGCCCGCGTAATAGGTCACGATATTTTTTCAGATTTTTCGGATATTCATCAATCTCAGACGTAATAAAATGATTTTTTGTAATCCCCGCTGTCTGCGCAAACCAGAAGCATGATAACTGCGTGAGGACAACACCCTTCAGGGGAATAGGTGTGGGGAACACTACATCAAATGCACTAATCCTGTCTGTAGCTACAATCAACAGCTTATCTCCGCAATCATAAATGTCTCGTACTTTTCCTCGCGCCAGCAGCGGAATTTCTGGCATTTCTGTCTTATAAATTGTCTGCATCTTAGTTTCCTCTTACCTGAAGATAATTTTGAAAAAAGATTGTAAGATACAGGGAAGCATTATCAATGATTAAAATATGCCTCAAACTGCCCGGCTCGTTGCTCAAACCATTGAATGGTTTTTAATAAACCTTCCTTTAAAGAAATTTCAGGTTGCCATCCGCACAGCCGTCTTATCTTCTCATTACTCCCACATAGCTGATATACCTCACTGCTTTCAGGCCTACAACGCTCAACTTCTTGCTCTACAGGGAGATTTGTGCCACATAACTCCTGAATCATATCAATTAACTCTTTTATAGAGATGTCAGTTCCGCTGGCGATATTTATTATTTCGGTGTCCGTATTTTCGGTTTCAGCAATTTTTATAAATCCCCGCACAGTATCTTTTACAAAGCAAAAGTCACGCCGCGGTGTTAAATTCCCCACTTTTATCGGAGCTCCACTTTTTCTGTTGCGTAAACATTGGGTAATGATAGTAGGGATTATGGCTCGCAGTGACTGCCGTGGTCCATAAGTGTTAAATGGGCGAATTAGTGTTACCGGTAATCCGAAGCTATAGCGATAACTCAAAGCCATCATATCGGCACCGATTTTAGATGCTGAATATGGAGATTGTGGCTGATAAGGATGCTGTTCATCTATCGGGATATACCGTGCAGTGCCATAAACTTCGCTGGTTGATGTGTGATAAAATGCCTGAATTTTATGCCGACGTGCCGCATTCAGTAAATTCACCACCCCTCGGATGTTTGTCTCCACGAATGATTCCGGGGCATAGTAGGAGTAAGGGATAGAAATCAGCGAGGCAAGATGAAACACAATATCAATCCCCGCAAGCAACTCTTGCATCAGCTCTGCATCCCGCACATCCCCAACCCTTAACTCCATTTCCTGCCGAATCTCACTCGCCACGTCATTCAGCCAGCCGATACTATTCCACGAATTATAATAGACCAGAGCTCGTACTCTGGCTCCGCTCTTTACCAGTTCTTCTGCCAGATGACTCCCAATAAATCCATCTGCTCCGGTAATAAATATCTTTGCCCCGTTAAGATTCATTTTTTTCGTTTTGCTGCCGGATTTGATAAATGCCTGACTTAATATCCTACTTCGCTAAAATCTTTTCCAGTAATGGTTTTATAGTAGAACTATTTGCCAGAATATAGTCCTCAAGGCGTCCAATATCTAACCATTCACCATTATAAGGATAAACCTTTATTGTTTTTTTATCCTTCAATAATCGCGCCACAAGTCCATCAAGTCCCATTGGTCTGTTCTTCGGTATATAATCAAGCACTTCTTTGCGCATCCCATAAATCCCCATACTAACTGAGTACTCAAGAATAGGTTTTTCTTCAAAGGCGGTCATTGTCAAATTGGTCTCCGAAAAATGTAATACTCCAAAATCTACCTGATGTTTTCTTTTAACCGTCGCAATTGTAAGCAAGGCATTGTTTTCCAGATGAAATTGATAAAATCTCCGTAAATCCATATCAGTCAAAATATCCCCATTGAGAACCAAGAAATTGTCCGGCAAATTTTCTATTAAACGCAGTGGTCCGATGGTACCCAGAGGTTTTTCCTCTATTGAATATTTAACCCTTAGCCCCCAGCGTTTGCCATCACCCACGACCGCTGTAATTATTTCAGCCAGATGCCCGATGGCGAAAATTACCTCCTTGATATGACACCGATAGAGCCAGGTAAGAACATAATCCAGAATAGGACGTTCTCCAACAGGGACCAGGGGCTTGGGAATTGCAGCCGTTATTGGATGCAGTCGTGTGCCTTTACCACCAGCCAGTACTACCGCTGTTATCTGTTTACCCCTCACTTTTGTAACCCATATTTTTATAACTTAAACAAGATTTAATTTCATTATTTTATATCTGGAGATGCAATCATTTTTTACGTCATTAGTAATATTGCTTATAACTAAAAAATTTTTCTTACTTCTGATTATCTCACATTTACTATCTACTAACTTTAATGTTGATTGGTTGCTTTAATAATAATTAAAATCTGTTTATTGGAATTTGGAGTTTTTAAAGCCCTTATCAGTTAAATAAAGTCACTAGCTATTTAGGAAGAAATGCACCAATTTTAATTATAAACAAACCTGATGAACGTTTTAAGAGCTATAAAAATTATTGGAAGTAATCAAACCGCCAACCTCTTTAAATTGCTTAATCATAAACCACTAACAGTTCCCTCATTAACTTCAATGACCCTTGATAGTGATGACCTTCAAATTGCACGTGAGTGGCTATTGAAAAAGGAAGAATGGTATAATCCGGATGTTGTTGCTCAATTTGAGACTGAGTTTGCTCGCTGGAATGGCTCACAATACGCATTTGCCTTTATGAGTGGACGTGTTGCCCTTAGCGCTTGCATCTATGCTATAGGTTTACAGCCCGGAGAAGAAGTGATAATTCCCGGTTACACCTGTGTAGTAGTGGCAAATGCTTTTCAATTTGCAGGGATTAAAGTAATTTATACTGATATTGAATTGGATACTTATGGGGTGGATATCAATAAAATAGAAGACAAAATCACTCCTGAAACGCGTGCCATCTTGATTCATCATCTTTATGGTCTGGTTTGTCGCGATTATATGCCACTCATATCTCTTGCTCGTAAATATAATCTGAAAATAATTGAAGATTGTGCGCAGGCTACAGGTGCCACATTTCGTGGCATAAAAGTCGGCAACTTCGGCGACGTGGCTTTTTATTCCAGTGAACAATCCAAAGTGTTTAATACCATTCAGGGTGGAGTTGCTGTAACAAATGATAGCCAGATTGCCGCAAAGTTAGGGGAATTTTATGAGAG
>CAYRXI010000021.1:5422-9028 GCA_964428255.1 uncultured Candidatus Sumerlaeota bacterium | reverse complement strand
AGAGGGCACCTTATCCTGAAGCGAACTGGATTGATAAGCAATTGTATAACATTATTCTCAACTATTATCAATGCAAACATCCGCAACGCTGGTGGCTCGGCGACGTGTTTGAAATTTTATATGGTGATAAACGCTTGATTTCTACGACTAAAGATGAGGAACAGGGCATTCGTCCCCAAAATTATGGCTGCAAAATGGCAGCTCCGATTGCGGCTATTGCTTTAAATCAGTTAAAAAAAATTGACCGCTACAACGAAAAACGCCGCCAGACGGCTAATAAATGGAAGTCGTGGTGCGAAAACCGAAGCTATAAGCCGCCAGTTTGTCCGGCTGATTCACAACCCATTTATCTGCGCTATCCAGTTTTAGTAGAACCGGTAAAAAAACAGGATACTTCCTGGGCATTTAACGAATTAGGGATTAAGTTGGGCGTTTGGTTTGTTAGTCATCTACATCCATCTTCGCGGAAAGTTGAAGGTTGCCCCGCGGCAGATATAGCTGTAAAACAATGCATTAATTTTCCTACTTTATTGAATTAATAATTATGCTGGGAACACTAAAAATATTCGCGCAATTGCCTATGGCATTGTGGCAAATGGTAATTTCTTATTTACCGGGACAAATCGGGTTCGTTCTCAGATACAGATACTGGAAAAAACGTCTAAAGTATCTTGGCAACAACGTAAAAATAGACACCGGAGTATATTTCCAGAATCCCGCTTTCATTGAAATTGAGGATAATTGCTGGATTGATAAGAATGTAATGATATTAGCGGGTTTAGATTCCTCAAATAGAGAAAAAGTAGTCATAAAAAATAAGGATTTCAAAGGCGAACCAGGAGTTGTGCATATCGGAAAAAATATTCACATCGCCCCCCATTGCATAATCTCCGGTATCTCTGCTGGAGTATATATATCAGACGATTGTGGGTTTGCTGCAAATTGTAAATTATACGCTTTCAGTCATCATTTCAGGTCTAAAAAATATCCCGCTGATTCCTCGTTTCATTTCGGACCTATGGTACCTCCAGAACGTCAATGCCTGATTGAGGGTCCGATATTCATTGGTAAAAATACTGGCGTAGCACTAAATTCAGTCATTTTACCCGGTGTATCAATCCCGGATAATTGTTTTGTTGCAGTTAATAGTGTTGTATATCCTGCTCGCTTCAGTACCAATTCCATAATTGCCGGAAATCCTGCCAGAAAAATTGACTCCAGGTTTAAGACTGAGGCAAAAGAATAGATGGGTATTTTCTCAAATTTTTGTGGCTCCCCGAAGGCATAAAAGAGAGGATGAATAATAGTTCTTTTAAATTTACCATATTTGGTAGCTGCCTGCCTGCAAAATTACCTGATGATTTTGAAACATTTTTTAAAGATGGCATCCTTATAGACAGGCGCGATGGTTCACCGATGGAAATGGATGCCTATTATTTATATCTTGCTCTGTGGGTCCTGGAAATCTTATACGCCAGTGATTATTCACAACAAAGAGCAAGAATTATAGAGGCTCTCATTGAACGTCTCCAGGCGTGTAATGGTTTATGGTGGCACGGCAAATGGACAGGTTCAAATAAAGAAATACATCTTAGATTTACCTCTTCTGCCATTCGTTTGCTTATTGAAGCTTACTTAGATGGTATTATTACTGACACAAAACTTATTATTGATACATTGAAACGCCATTTACATTACTCTGAACCTATAAAATATGGCATTTGGTTTTATCACGATTCCTTGGAATCCCCCGAAGTGGAAATTAAATACCCCTTTAAATTTAATCGGAACAATATCTGGAACTCTTCTTCCAAAAATTTACTGATTTTAAATACCCATATAGACACATTAAATACCATTTTGTATTTATTAAACTCTATAAGTGAATTATCCAGTTATGAACGGGAGTTTTTTGTAAGTTTTGCTGAACAAGGACTTAAGGCATTAGAAGCTCTTCTTAATCCGCCCGTTAATTTTTTCAAGAAAGTTTTTGAATTCATAGACCATCATTTCAGAGAAGGGATTTTCAGAAGGATTAATTCTGAACGAGCTTTTGATAAGTGGGTATTAAGTTTGATGGAACTTTATTATTTAAATTTGAGACCACTTTTAAAAAAAACAATTCCTCTATTTAACTTTGATGACGGATATTTAGAGAGAGATATTTCCCTCAGGAGTTATTCTTTTGATTATCATATTGTGAATTTATGGGATATAGCAAAACTTTCCTTGTTGTTAAAAAAACAGGATTCAGATAATAGGAGTTCACTGATAAACAAACTAAATTGCATATTGGAACGCGGGATTAATTATGTCGTAAATTCAGCCTACAAAAATTATGTTATGAAGATTTCCACTCAACACGGTGGAGCAATGGAATTATGCGAGGCTATAATTATTTGTTACATTCTGGGTATAAAACGAGAAGAATGGATTCATTTATATTCATCAATCAGAAAAATTGTTCCCCCATCGCCAGGAATTGTGGGCTACGATCCATTAATTATAAATCGGGAGCTTAGTTGGTACCTTAAAGAAGTCCACAATTTAGTTGGGGATAGAGAAAAAAATAATATTGATGTGGTATTTTTAGCCAGAGGACGTTATCTGATTATTAATTGGGGAGATTACACCGAATTAAAAATAAAGGGAAAATACACTGCTCTCTGGTGTGGCAAAGGTGCTTGTTTTAACGGTGAGGAAGTGGTCTTAGCTCCTCAATCAGCAATAGAAATATTAAAAGGCAATGGAGAAAGAGTTGAATCTTAAAAAACAAACCATTTCAAGTATGTTCTGGAGCTTCATCGGGCATTTTTTAGTCCAGTTTTTTAATTTTATTTTTATCTTGGTTCTTGCTCGCTTATTAACACCGAGGGAATTTGGTTTGATTGGAATGATTGCGATTTTTACAGGATTTGCAACCATTTTTGGTGACCTGGGATTAGGAGCTGCAATCATTCAAAAATTAGAAATCACCTTGCTACATATTGTCTCTGTGTTTTGGATAAATGTACTTGTAGGAGTTTTATTAACCGCCATTTTTATTGGATTTGCTCCAGTCATTTCAAAATTTTATGGTGAGCCAATATTATACTCATTGACCATTTTGATTGCCTTTAACTTTTTAATAAGGTCATTCGGAGTTGTTCCTGGAAACATTTTAACCAGAGATTTGAAATTTAAGGAACTTGCTTTAGCCAATATAGTCTCAATTCTAATATCGGGCGTAGTCTCAATTTTTTTAGCGTGGAAAGGATTTGGTGTGTGGGCATTAGCCTGGCAAGGCATCATTGCCTCCATAATACTTACACTGGGTTATATTATCCTGTGCAAGTGGCGTCCGGAGTTTAAGTTTAATTATAAATATTTAAAAGAATTGACCGGTTATGGAGCAAATTTACTGGGGCATTCAACCGTAAATTACTGGCTGAGGAACCTGGATAGTCTCTTAATTGGAAAGTTTATTGGCTCCACAGAACTCGGGCTTTATACCCGCGCATATAGTCTAATGCTGCTGCCGCTTAATAATATATCTGCAGTGATAGGAAGGGTAATGTTCCCCGTCCTCACAAAGCTGCAAAATGATTTGGTGCAATTTAAGCAAGT
>CAYRXI010000021.1:3892-5374 GCA_964428255.1 uncultured Candidatus Sumerlaeota bacterium | reverse complement strand
CTTTTCCGCTAATGTTTCTACTTTTTATTGTTTCAAAACCACTGATTCTGTTTATTTACGGGACAAAATGGGAAGGAGTCATACCCATTTTTCAATATTTATGTCTGGTGGGGCTTGTTCAATCAGTAGTATTCCCGGTAGCCTGGATTTTTCAAGCTATCGGCAGAACAGACATACAATTTCGTTTAAGTCTTGGATTGGGAGTGTTATTTGTTACCGCAATGTTAATAGGTGTTAATTTTGGGTTAATGGGGATTGTATATGCATATATAATCATCTCATTCCCGAGTGCTTATTTAAACTTAAAGTATGCCGGGAAATTAATAAACTTTAACCTCACGGAGATTATGAATGTTTTAAAAAACATTTTTATAGCCGGGCTATTAATGGCAACTGGTTTATATCTTCTTAATTTATTGATTAATAATAGTCTTCCCGACTGGATGCTATTGATGATAAATTTTTCAGCCGGATTCATATTATATTTCTTATTAATTAAAATTTTCAAAGAACCAAGTTATCCCTATGTCATAAATCTTCTCAAAGAACAGCAGGTGTTTAATAATTTAAGATACACAGTAACCTCAATTGCATTAAAAATGGGTATAAGTGAGAGCAAAGAACAATAAGCCAGTTGTTGCACAGATTAATCATACCTTTTTTGAAAAATCACAAACCTTTATTTATCATTATATTGCTAATTTACGGCACTTTCAGCCCGTTTGTCTTGCCTGGATAGTTGCTAACCTGGAACAATTTCCTCTGCCAGCGACAGATTTCTTTTTACTCGGTACAAAAAAATTAACCCCTGGCTGGTTATATTATGGAATAATCAGGCAATTTACCGGGCGCGACTTATTGCTTGAAAGAATCTTAAAAGAGCAGGATGTGAAACTAATTCATACTCACTTTGGACCTATCGGAGTGTATACAGTATACACTAAACAAGAGTTAAAAATTCCGATGATTACCTCGTTTTATGGTTATGATGTCTCTGTATACTCCAGATTAGAGCAGTTGAGCAAACAATACAGAATTCTGTTTGAAGCAGGTGAGCAATTTCTGGTGGAAGGGAATTATATGAAGTCAAGACTGATTGAGCAGGGTTGTCCAGCAGAAAAAATTCAGATTCAGCGCATAGCTATTCCAGTGGAACAAATTTGCTTTCGTCGGCGTTTACCCAAAAGTAATGCAGATAAGATAATTTTAGTTTTCTGCGGCAGATTTGTGGAGAAGAAAGGGCTGATATATGCACTGAAAGCCCTCAAAATAGTAAGAAGTAAATACCCAAATTTTGAATTTAGAGTGATCGGAGATGGACCGCTGAAACCGGAGATTGAGAATTACATAAGAGATAATAAAATGACTGATTGTGTAAGGTTGTTGGGTTTTTTAAATTATAAAGATTATCTTCGGGAGATACAACTGGCGGATATTTATCTTCAGCCCAGCGTGACAGCGACTGATGGTGATAGTGAAGGT
>CAYRXI010000021.1:1391-3882 GCA_964428255.1 uncultured Candidatus Sumerlaeota bacterium | reverse complement strand
ACCACAATATTAGAAGCACAGGCGGCTGGCATGCCGGTAGTTTCAACATTTCATGCTGACATCCCCAATATTGTTGTCCCCGGTAAGAGCGCTTTACTTGCCGAAGAACGTAACTGGGAAGCCTTGGCCTCGCATATTATCTATCTCTTTGAAAATCAGGAACTATGGGGTGAAATGGGGGGAAGTGGTCGTAGATTTGTAGAAACTTATCATAACATCAAAAATGAAATAGTTGCTCTTGAAAATAAGTATCAGAGTTTACTACTGGCGTAGGAATTATCATCACTTTAGTTTAAAGTCAGTTTTTAACTGATGCAGAATTAGCCCCAATTTTGTAACCAGCCAGTTGAGATAATCCAGGAAGTAAATAATTATTTTTTGAGGAAGTGAGAGGGGTAATTTTCCCTTCAGTCTTCTGGCAAAGTCCCAGGGTTTAGGGGGCAGGTAGCTTCGTGGATTTAAAATACGCATCCAGGGTTTACCAAAATATTGAGGGTACAATTGCGAGAGCTGGGCTTGTCCCTTCCCATATCTTAGGGCGCGCCTCATAAGGTCTTTAAAACTTGACCTCGTCAGATGATAGACAACGGATGAACTTGAAAAACCCTGTTTAAATCCGTTTCGCCATACCCGATTACCGAATTCTATGTCACCGCCTGAAAAAAGACGCGAGTCAAATTTGCCAATGGCATCAAACACAGATTTGCGAACCAATAATGCACAAGTTGGAGCAAAGTGGAGCATATCCAGCCAGCGCTGGACATCAAAGGAAATTAACAGCTCATAAATATCGCAATATGTTAATCTGTCGCTATCTGAATACATCTCCACACGACAACCCAGATAGCTCAAATTAGCTTCCTGCATCGCTGAAACCCCGTTTTTCAACCAGTCAGGTGAAGCGCGTGTATCTCCGTCAGCAAAAGCCAGAATCTCGCCCTTTGCATACTCAATCCCTTTATTTCTAGCTGCATAAGAACTCCGAATTTTGTCTTCTACCAGTAGTGTTACCGAATAACGGCTTATTATTTCTCTCGTACGGTCTGTAGAGTTATTATCAACAATTATAATTTCATAGCGTTCGTGTGGATAAGTCTGGTTCAACAAAGATTCTATACAAGTAGCAATATTTTTTTCTTCGTTAAATACCGGGACAATTACAGAGACAAAAGGTAAAGAGGACTGATTTGTGGCTTGTGTAGATAGCATTATAAAAATACTTTACATTTATAAGAAGATATATTGAATTTCTGGGTATTTATTGTAGTCGGGCTTATCACTGGTGATTCTAATCTTAATTTTTAGCTATACAATCTTCCATCATATGAAATCACAGAATTTTATTAAGCAGGAACTTTTGTTGTCAATTCTTTGGGCATAAAAGGCTTTGTGTCCAATTGAGAAAAGCTACGATGACTGGTCTTTCTTATAAAATGATACGTCCGGATGTTCAGGCGGAATATAAGTAGAATATAAGCGCACATAGAGTCGCGCCAGCACCAGGCTGGCTAAAAATGCCAGTAAAATGAAAATTAATAAATTAATCACCAGGGCTATTACACTGTCCAAGCCAAAGGTATTTTCAATCAAATTGTACAGATGCCAGAGGGCAAGATTGGCGGGTCCGGCAATGCCGATAATTATCAGCCTGAATCTGGCAGGTGGCGATAGCTTTTTTTTGCCTCCATGGAAGAGATAAAATAACAGCGCACAGGCTGGTGAAGCTACGGCGAAAATAATGAATAAGATGTTTATTAATTTTTCATCTAAAATAATTTTTAACATTACAAACTCCAGAAACGGATGAAGATTTAATAATGATTAAGTTCTCCTTCTAAAGTTAAAACAATATTTTTTTGCCGGGACAGTGAGAAGTCAAGACAACTTTAAAATTTAGCGACAGTGGGAAAACGTTATCTTATTTTATTAATGAGATATTTATAATTTTGGAGAAAAAAATTATCCCATAATTTTGCTTCTGAAAATAAAAAATACCGCCCCCAACAGGCAAATACCTGCCCAGAAATAGTCGGTTGAAATTTTTTCTTTCATATAAAAGATAGCGAATGGGCAAAATACTGACAAGGTAATAACTTCTTGCAGAATTTTTAACTCACCCACGGACATAACAGTATGCCCGATTCTATTAGCCGGCACCTGAATGAGATACTCAAAGAGGGCGATTCCCCAGCTAGCCAGCGCTGCTATAATCCACGGTTTGTCGGATAAATTTTTGAGATGTCCGTACCAGGCAAAGGTCATAAATACGTTGCTGCAGCAAAGCATCACGGTTGTTAATAAGAATTTGTCCATATGCATTTCACCTGTCCAACCCCAAAATAATTTACTCAGTCCGGGCTGTGGCTTTTAGTAATGGATGGTTAATATAAGATGTACTGGTATTGCAATGTTTAAACGTTAGAAGCGTTAGTCAACAGAGGTAATGTATATTAAAAACAAAAGGCTTGTTCTTTACATATTCCTTTACTAA
>CAYRXI010000021.1:0-1364 GCA_964428255.1 uncultured Candidatus Sumerlaeota bacterium | reverse complement strand
TGGCAAATAACTCTATGTTTAAAATGTTTTGGTATTACTTTTTAATTTTTTTATAGCACATCCACCAATCAAAGGATTCAAATTCACCGGCTTTGGCTTTCGCCGATCTTTCTTTTGCGGTTTTCACATCTTTCGCTGGCGGAATTATTACGTTGTCGTTCACCAGCTCATTATTGGGCCAATTGGCAGGCATAGCTACTCCATATTTATCCGATATCTGCATAGCTTCTACGGCTCTCAGGATTTCGTCAATATTTCTGCCAAGTTCCTGCGGGTAATAAAAGATAATACGAATTTTCGCTTTATCATCAACCACAAATACCGCTCTTACCGTATTTGTGCCTTTACCTGGATGAATCAGCCCCAGTTTTTCAGCCACAGCTCCAGTATCTGCGATAATCGGGAATTGAATTTCTACTCCGAGTTTTTCATTAATCCATTCTTCCCATTATATGCGCAAATACCTGGTCAACACTCAGTCCGATTAATTCGCAATTTAAGGCTTTAAATTTGTCATATCGCTTCTGGAAGGCAACAAATTCAGTAGTGCATACTGGCGTAAAATCTGCGGGATGGCTGAATAATACGAACCATTTGCCTTTAAAAGCATCCGGGAGTTTCATCATCCCGTGAGTTGTTTGCACTTCCATTTCCGGAAAAGTATCTCCCAGTAATGGGATACCTTTTGAAGTTACATTGTGTTCCATAAATTTATCCTCCTTTCAGTTTAACTTTTAAGTTTAATCACGTTTGAGAGTTTTCAAAATATTGCCTTCCAGGTCTCTGATATTCACAATGAGTGGCATTTTGCCTGGCAAGGAATGTGTGGCGCAGCCAAAGCAAGGGTCATACGCACGAAATGCCATCTCAATCATATTTAGAATGGGTTCAGTTATTTCTTTACCTTTTTTTATTAAATGCTCAGCCGCCTTCTTTACTGAAAGGTTCAATGCCCCATAATTATTGGTTGTGCCTACAATTAAATTGGCTTTCTGGACAATGCCATTTTCGTCAGTAATATAATGGTGTGTGAGAGTTCCGCGTGGTGCTTCAACTATACCAACGCCTTCGCTGGGTTTTTCTACAGGAATTTTCCGAATATTCGGGCTGGTAATTTCCTCATCGGTTGCCAGTTCCAGCATTCGCTCGGAAGAATAAAGGAGTTCAACCAGTCGTGCCCAGTGCGTTGCCAGGGTGTGATGAACAGGTTTTTTGCCACTGCTGTCGCCGGTTAAAGTGGCGTAGAACTCTTCGTAGGCTGCCTGGGCTTTTGGTGTTGCCATTCCATCAGCAGCATTTAGACGGCTCAGAGGCGTTGCTCGGTAGATTCCGCTTGCCTTACCATCTGCAAAGCCTTTCCAGCC
>CAYRXI010000020.1:27561-33588 GCA_964428255.1 uncultured Candidatus Sumerlaeota bacterium | reverse complement strand
GGGGTTGCCACGGGTGTCTTAGTTGGCGTAGCAGTAGGCTCAGGAGTTGGCGTCGGAGTTGGTTGCTGAACGTAAATACGATACTCTTCTACCTCGCCATCTGTAGCGGGACCCTCATAACTCAAACCTTGATATGTGGTAAAGCGGAAACGAGTAAAAATAAGTTCCTCCTATTGCATTAGCAGGGATGGTAATATAAATCCAGGTTAACCCTGGGAACAAATAACTATCCTGAATAGCATGTTCTCCTGAATCCGCCCAAGAACCATTGTTGTTAAAATCTATCCAGGCATTTAAATAACCATAAGTAGAGGATATTACTAATAAAGTAGCTGTCTCTCCAGGAACTATGAAAGTGGTAAAATGTACACCGTCATCATCGCTGAGACCATTAATGTCATCTCCTAAAGCCAGTGGATGAGGCTGACCGTCAGGTTCTGCATCTACATTGCTCCCCAAACGAACAGTACCACTACCTATGATGTGGTAGGCACCATTGCTGGCAAGGAGAGTAGGATAAGTTGGGTCTGGAACATCACCAAAATCAGCTGGGGGGAGTGGTGTAGGCGTAGGCTGAGCAATTACAGGAGAAAACAACATAAAAAACAAGCTAAATATTACAATTAGCTGACAAGCGCATCCTTTAAAATTTAATGCGCAATCCAAAACTTTCCTCATTTCTCGTCATCCTTTTGCGTTCAAAAAAATTCTCAACATTACAAACAACAATTTTTATTGTTAATAAAAATACCTTCTCCACGTCAAGAGAAAAATATGAAAATACAAAAAATATTCTCTAATTCTCATTTTCTATTAATAAAGTTAAAAAAAAACAACAGACTTCAAATATCAAACAGGCAATATTTTAAGTCAACTGTTTTTTTTACTTTTTTGTTTTTTTAGTGGTGATAAGCTGGTTAGTAGAAATAAACCAAAACTTACAACAAGGTATAAAACGAAGACCCATTAATCTTCTTCGGCAGTAAAATTTAAGATAAAGGTTTCCAGAAAGGGTTGGATGTCCGGGACATATCTATCACTTTGCTGGGGGAAGACATATATATTAAGCTCCAGCAACTTCTCCATTGCGGTAAGTAGATGTCGCAAAGAAAAGTTTTCTGCGGCTTTTAGAAACCTCTGCTGGCGTGAGGGATATTCTTTAAAAATACTAACTGTCATAGAGCGTTTAAGGAATTTTTCTTTAAGTTCCTGTTCTGCAAGTAGATAACGTTTTCGGTCGCTGACCAGTTTTGCTTGAAGTAATAATTCAATAGTAGAAAGCAGTGCATTAAACACTGGCACCGGTGATTTGGTTCTTGCCCACCAGCGGCGGAAGTCTTTTACAGCCTGAAATCCATCTCTGGCGAGTATCGAATCAATGAAGTTTTGCCGGAGTTGTGAGCGAAATGCCGAAACATATCCGTGCGATTTTATAAATGCCAGCAGGGGTGAGGTTGCACTAACCCAGCGTCCTTTGTCAGGATTTTCCAGGCATACAAAAATGAGAACGTTTGAACGCTTGAGAAATTTGTGTTGTAAAAAATCAATGAACGAATCAACCGGAGATTTTTTAGGGGCTTTTGTTTTTACCTTTTCCTCTTCTGATTCCTGATAAAAGGCATCTAAATTATACACCACCGTCAGGCGAAACGAGTCTTTAAACAAAGAGGCTGTGCTGAGCTCTGCAATCAAATCCGCCATTATCTGGCGTAACGAAAGGGTAAAACGGTTTGCTGGCGGAGTGAACTCACTGAGATTGTGCTCTCGTTGTTCTGGAGGCATCAGTTGCTGAATCAACCGGATTTTTGCCTCATTAACTGCTGCCTCATCATCACCGTAATATAAATAAAGATCTCCCATTTATTTTTCCGGCATAATTTTTATTTCAAAGTCTAGGTTTCTTTAATTGTGCGACTGTCTCAATATGATATGTATGAGGAAACAGGTCAACGGGTTGCACTTTTGTAAGTTCATAGCCGGCGTCGGTAAAGAATTGCAAATCTCGCGCCAGAGTCGTTGGATTGCACGATACATAAACAATCACCTCTGCCTGCATACTCAATAATGCGCGCACGGATTTCTTATCCAGACCGCTGCGCGGCGGGTCAACAACAATTCGCGTTACAGGCTGTTTGAGTATCTGGTTAAGTAATGGAACGGTGCGGGGAATATCTCCAACCAGAAACACGCAGTGAGTGTAATTATTTAAACGGGCATTGCGCCGGGCATCCCATACTGCTTGAGGTAGCAATTCAATTCCGTATACTCTCTGGGCTCTGTCAGCACAGAAAATACCGATTGTTCCAGTGCCACAATACGCATCAATTAAGACCTCTCTTCCGGTTAATTCGACGAAGTCTTTAACTACACTGTATAGACGTTCAGCGCCCGGAGTATTGGTTTGAAAAAAGGAAAAGGCAGAGACCTGAAATTTTAACCCTGCCAGTTGTTCCAGTAAAAAACCTTCACCTTCGCTGAAGACCACTCTTTCTATTTGAGCCACATCTGCAACTCTGGTGCTGACACCCCAGATGAAGACGTTTAAGTTGGGGACCTGCCGTTTTATTATCGCGGGCAATTGTTTTAATTCGGCAGGCTCAGCTCTGGCGGTTATCAGGACTACCAGAAGTTTTTCTGTACTATGGCTATGGCGAATTACCAGATGCCGTAATAGCCCCCGATGCGTGGTGGGTTCATAGGGCTCCAGTTGTCTTTCGCGCACGAATTCTCTGACAACTTTCAGCACTGTATTAAACTCCGGTGGATGAAGGAAACACTCCTGAATATCAATCACTCTGGCAAAGTTTCCTGGACTATGCAAGCCCAGCACTAATTCACCTGCAGAATCTCTGCCAAAGGCAAATTCCATCTTATTACGATAGTGCCAGATAGCTGGAGAAGCAATAATGGGCAATAACTGAAATTTATTTTGTTTGCCAAGGTGCTCAAGTGTTGACTGCACAATAGATTCCTTAAAAATTAATTGTTTATCATAGGGTAATGCCTGCCAGACACACCCTCCACACTGATGGTGTAAGCTACATCGGGGTTCTACTCTCAAGGGGGAAGGCTGTAGTAAATCCACCAGCGACGATTCAGCATAATTGGATTTGAGGCGTTGAATTCTAACTCTGGCAATGTCGCCGGGTATGGCATCAGTAACAAAAATCACCATTCCCTGATGTTTGGCAATACCTCTGCCACCAAATGCCAGTCCCTCAATCTTTACCTCTATTTCAGCGTCTTTTCCTAATTCTCCCATTTTTCTTAAAAATAATAAATGATTAATAAACATAACACTAAGTTAACAGAATACAAAATCGCCTTTATTCATTCCTCCTTGCCTGATTTTGCAATTAAACCCTGGCAATATGATGCAATATCTGGCGTACGCCACTTCAGGGGAAAATCCCGACATTGTTTGGGTTTTGCGGGATGAATCAGACACAGATTATCTTTAAGAAAGAGGCAATCTTTATTAAGCTTGTCCTTTAGCCAGATTACGTCGGAAAACTTTACAGTATAAACCCGATAGAATTCTGGCACTGTGATTTTGAGAAAGTTAGCAATTCGTTGTGCATCTAATGGTGTGATTTTAACAAATCCATCACCCCGGCAACAGTTCCCACAACGCTTACATTCAAAGTATTCCAGTTTGATTTCCTGATCCACTAAAAATTTACCCCGTCATTCCCTTTTGGTTTATGTTTTTCGTTTTGCTGGATATTACTATTAACGCCTGTATGTCCAAAGCCTCCAGCACCGCGTTGAGTCTGATTCAAATCAGCGGTCTCTATTAGTTCTATCTTTTCAACTCTGGCAAATACCAGCTGGGCGATTCTATCTCCCCGATTAATGGTAAAAGGTTGTTTCCCAAAATTAAATAAAATCACTCCCACTTCGCCACGGTAGTCAGCATCAATTGTTCCCGGAGAGTTCAATACCCCGATACCATAATTTTTAGCCAGCCCACTGCGTGGTCTAACCTGAGCCTCATACCCCGGCGGGATTTCCAGACAAATCCCTGCGGGCAGTAGTTGAAATTCACCCGGCATCAAGGTAATTGTCTCGCTTACTGCAGCATACAGGTCCAGCCCGGAGGCATCTGCAGTAGCATAGCGTGGCAGTGGTAAATCTTCTGTTCCCTTGAGCTTCTTTATTTTAACCTTCAACATTGACGTATAAACAGAAACCCAATCATACTTTTCCCCAGGGGAAAGGCGAAGCTTGCAGTCTTTCTATTTTTTCTACGACGTTGCGAAAACCAGCATCTACGCGGAAAACTTCTTTGTAATATTTCAAGGCTTTGTCCTTAAGTTTAACCCGCTCAAATTCAGCCGCAATATCATATATTACACTCTTTATCTCACGTGTTTCGTCTTCATTTTCAAGAGTCAGGTGGACTTCTGCCAGCGTCTCTTCTGCCAGGTCATATAATTCTTTTTTAGCAAGACATAGTGCCAGTTTAGCCTTGCAGACATTATTATAGAGGGGGTTCTGGGCAGCCTTCTGATAATGTAAAATCGCCTCATTCCAGCGTTCAAAATGCGTGGCAAGTTCTGCCAGTTCATAATGATATTCAGCATTATCGGGAAATTTTTCCACCAGGTCCCTGAGTTGCAAGAAGCGTTCTTCTTTATTTCTGTCATCAGCTTGCCTAATTAGTTTGAATAATTCTTCATCTCGCGGGTCAAGATTTTTAGCCTGCATTAACCAGTGCAATGCATCGCGGAACCGCTCCAAGCGCATCAATCCCCGTGCCAGACGTTTATAATTCTCAAGATTGAAGGACTCGGCGTTAATAGCTGGTTCAGCTATGGCAGCCAGCTTCTCAAATTCGCCCTGCTGCCAGTAAATGTCAAAGAGACGCAGATAGATTTGCCCGCTATCTGGCGGATTAAACTGAAGACAATGCCGATAAGCAGATTCAGCTTCGGACCAGTTCTTAATTTTATATAGTTGTTCTCCCAGACAGCGCCAGGCAGGCTCAAAGTCATTTTGCAGAGTGAGAATTTTTTTACAACCCTCTATCGGCACCTGTTCTGGATGCAGGGATTGTTTAGCCATAATTTGATACAGGTCAAGCACCTTGGCATAATTTTTATCTTTGAGATATAAATCCGCGAGATATTTCAGGAGCAAAAATGTGCGGTCATAGCTTTCGCAAAGTCTGGTTAAATGTTCCATTGCCTGTTCTTTCAACTCGGGGCGAAAGTATAGAAGCTGGTCAAGTTCAGCAGCTGCCTTTTCCACATAGGCATTTGCGGTAAGTTTCTCAATAAATTTAAAGCGCAGGTCAACGTCATCCGGATGCGCCTCCACCTGCTGGCGAATTTCTTCCAGTTCTCTATTCAGCAGCGCGCCCTGAATTTTATTTTTCAACACGCTTAACTGTCCTGTCTTATCTTCCACCACCAGTGCCAGTGCTGCCGTTAGCTCTTGCAGTGCATCCTCGTAGCGTTGTTTCTCATAATATTGCATTGCCAGCATTTGCGGGAAGCGATGGTCAACGGGAAATGTCTCTTTTGCCTGCAGGAGCAGTTGCTCGGCTGTCTCGTGCTCATCGCTGTGAATAAGGGAATCTATGTACTCTGCCATCAAGTCCGCAGAGACCACTCCACCCTCATTTACCAGAATCTCCAGATGATGTCGCAGTTTTGGATAATGTAATCCTTCACGATATATCGTAATCAATCGCTGACGTATATCATGACGGAAGGGCTGGTGAATTAAAATTTGTTCCAGATACTCGGCAGCTTCCTCTGGATAGCTGGCTTTAAGACACAGTTCTGCAGCTGTCTGAAGTAACTCAATGTCATCGGAGACTTTGCGCAGCAGCTGGCGAATCGCCATTAGACTCTGACTATAAGGCTTCCCCTCCAGTTCTGCCAGTTTTAAACTCACTTCACGGGCTTTATTCTGGTCAAACTCAGTATATAGCCGCTGTAAGCGAACGAGAAAATTCAGTTGCCGATAATCGGGTTTCTCCTCCAGCAACTGAGCTGCACTCTGGTAATTGCCGAGTTT
>CAYRXI010000020.1:22480-27547 GCA_964428255.1 uncultured Candidatus Sumerlaeota bacterium | reverse complement strand
CCTCTGGCTCCAGCTTATGCAGCTGCTCTAAAAATTCGGCGCTCTTCTGCAGGTCATCTTTTTGCTCCGCAAGGCTGTGAAGAGCTGTCAGCACCTCTATCGTCTTCCCCTGTTCAGTCTCATAAACTTCACTCAGCAACTTCTCTGCAGGCTCCAGCCTTTGATTTTGAAATAGACTTAGGGCGTAAAGTTTTTTTGCCAACAAATCCCGTGGCATGAAACAACGCGCCAGGTGTAACAATGGCTGGCTTATCGCCGGCAGTTGCAGATTATATGCCACTTTGCCCAGGGCAATAAACAGTCTGCCTCCCAGCCATTCTAAACCAAACAGGCTGGCGGGAAGAAGTAATGTAGCCACTCCTAACCCCAGTAACACTTCCAGACGGAACAGGTCTGCCAGACTGCCCGCATACAACGCTAGGCCCGGAAACGCAACGCCAAATCCTGCCAGATATAACCGCCAGTAGGGACGACGCTGGCGCTGACTATCAAGGCTCAAAATATAGGCAATCAGCAGGAGAAAAACCTGACCTGCCAGCATGCTCAAGGCTGGGAGCCAGAATCTCTCGCCGTACAGCTCGCCTACTTTCGCCGTAAACTGTTCCTGCAATGCTGGCGAAAACCACAGGGCATAATAAAATGAACCGCTGATTAATCCGCAGAGAAAAATTAAACACACCAGCACTCCAAACACCGTATTTCGCCATCGGCTCATTAGCGTGATAACATATTATGACTTTATCTTATACGTTTGCAGGTAGAAAATGAAATGGAAATTTTTACGTCACTAAAAATACCGGTTGATGATAAAACGCTCACTCTTATAAAACTAATTTAAAATCCTTTCCGGGCAATATCTGAAAGACGATGGAAAATACTTAAATATAGTTTTTTTCTATGAGCTTAATCTTACGCGATATTTTTTTCAATGTCTCAAAGGTTAATTTACTTTATGATTAGATATGGAAAATCTCTCAATCCTGTTTGAAAAATTTTTCTTGAGTTTTGATAACCCATTTTGTAATCTTTTTAGTAATTTTTATATTAGAGAGAAAGTGAGGTGAAAAAATGAGGAAGAGGGGATTTACCTTGATTGAATTGCTGATAGTGGTTGCCATAATTGCCATCCTGGCTTTAATTGCGGTGCCGAACTTCCTGGAAGCGCAGGTCCGCAGTAAGGTGTCACGCGTTAAAGCGGATATGCGCTCACTTGCCACCGGGCTGGAATCTTACTATACTGATTGGAATGCTTATCCGACTTATCATTATACTTCATCATTTACTACACGCTGGGGAAATGTAGCAAGTTTTACTTTCGGTGGTACTGGAGCGGTTGGTGTTGGTAATGTAAGTCCCTGGGATGGCAATCCGCAGTTAACCACCCCAGTTTCTTATGTAACTTCAATTTTCACAGACCCATTCTTCATTGGTGTTTCTCCCAATGCGCCACCCGATGCTTACTGGTATATGTATGTTAACTGGCCATTCGCATATCGTCTTGAAACAGATAAAACAACATTAAATACTATTATGAAGATGTATGGTGCATGGCGATTGACATCTGGAGGACCGGATAAATGCAGAGGATGGCATAGTGGTGATCCTTTTACAGATCTCTATGACCCTTCAAACGGAACTGTAAGCAATGGACAAATTCATAGAACTCAACTTTCTCCTGATGGTATAATACCACGTCAACCCTGGACATAAAATCTCAAAAAAGATAAGCGCTCAGTCTTAGACTGAGCGCTTTTTTATTTTTTTACCGCGTTATTTTAATTTATACTTATTACCACCAATACAATGAATGGGTATCATTATGTGACTGCGAGGCTAGCTGGCGCCGGAGGGTAAAAGGATTGAGAGAATCCGTACGGGTGTAGACAGTGTTTGTGGCTCACCGGTTTTTAGCTTGGCATTATAATATACGTTTGGCGTTCCACCACAGTTATAACTTCCGCGAGTAACGACTGCGCCATAAATAATTGGATTACCCTGATACTCAAAATCTCCGTAAGTAAAGACGACGCCATCATGGAATACGGGAGCCGTAGTGCTTGCACTATCGCGTGGTACATTATTCTCAATCTCGGTCGGGTTTAAAATCTTCACATCAGGTGGTGTTCCACTGCCACCGATTTTCAGATTTCCTGCGACATATAACAACCCCTTGGAGCGGTTAGCCAAATTGCCGGTGAAGGTAATATTTGCCCAGTTTGAGCGATTATCAGTGGCGGGATAGGCATTCGGGGGATTGCCATCTTTCGTATCAAAAAATGCTACGTATACATTGGGTAAACTTCGATAATAATCCATTGCTGCTGTAGCACTGGGAAACCGGTAGTTTCCATAGGCGTCGTATACTTTGCCATTAGCTGCCACTCTGAAATAAGTATCACGCTGAATGGCAGTTTGTTTCCAGTAGAGATAGCCCTTGCTGGGGTCGTTAAGTTTTGCATACTGTTCCAGTGCCGCATCAATTTTTTGCGACAATGTCTGTCCGGGAGGCGTTAGTCTATCCATAAATTGATAAAGGATATTGCCATATTTCGCCAGATTGGTAGAGAGGGCACCCACATTTGTAATATTGGAATCGTTCACAATAATATCACCATTATCGTCTTTTATAAAGCCATTGGAGGTTATGTATTTGACCCACGGGTCAGTATCTGCGCCCACCTGATTGTTATCGGATTGAGGTCGCCAGTTCCAGGGTGGTTGATCTTTGTTAGTATATTTTCGGTTCAATTTTAATCGAATCTCAGATTTTGCCCAGGCTTCCCCCCAGTGCAGGTTAAATTGTCCATTTGCTCCAGCTGTCGTACCACTTACAATTCCACCTGGCACAGTAAATCTTACACCCTGGTCAAAATTTACATCCATAATAGCAGTGCGATAGACCATATCACCGTGTTTTAAGCGACAGCCAGCACGGCTGTAAAATGTCATCACTGTTCCTTCGGGAGCATCAGCGCGGGGAGCTTTAACTTTAAGTTCCACTACCCGGCTGGGACCGAAGACGATTAAGTTATCATTGAAATTGCCATCAACAATTGTCATTAATGTTTCTTCCGCAGCGGGATTACCCCAGACGAGGTCTCTGGCAGCTAAACCTTTGTCTGTTTGTGACACAGGTAGATTGTCAAATGTTTGCCAGAAGGTTGCTATTTTTGCCGCATTTCCGTCAGGGTCTCCATCGGGAGCACCTGCCAAATCATGGGGGATTAAAGTAATGTATGAGGCGCAAGACGCCCGCTTCGGCTGTCATAGCTGCCTTTTCACGGGCAATATTGTATTCATTAATGCGATGAATAGAGTGAACATAGGAGAAGAGATAAAACATTGATACCCCGGTTATCACCACGAATGCCAGTGCCAGGATAATCACACCACCATAATTGAATCGTTTATAATTATATCGGTTTCTTAGATACATATATTTCACTCCTTTCAGACAAATAAAAATATAAACAATAAACCCAATATTGAGTTATGTTTGGGGCAGATTTCTGGGAAAAATTCTGGTTTCAAAGGTGCCATTCAGCCGTTCGGCTTCAGTTTGATTATACCCGCGAAATTTTCGGTATTTAAACACAGCTCTAACAATTATCATATAAATATTATCGCCAGTAGGCTGGAGATTAGTGTCAAACTCATCAGAGGGAAAAGTAAATTCCAATCTTTCAACCCCACGTGCCAGGAAGCGGAAATTATTCGGCTGAGTAATATCAGGATAATAGAGGATATTCTTACCAACTTTTGCAATTCTGCTGATTTGGTCCGGCGGGTGCTCTTTTGATTTAAACTCAATCGTACTACTATTAACTAATGGAACGGTGCTGGTGATTTCAGTCGCATTGCGCAGTAAATCACTGATAACTTGTAAGGCACGAGCAGCTGCTTGCTGATTCTGAAGTTGAGATAATAAAACCGCCTGTGACCTGGCACTATAACTAATTATGTAAGCCATAAACCCCATCACAATGCTCAGGATGAAGGCAACCATAAGAATTTCAGTAAGCGTGAATCCCTTATGATATCTATCATTTTTTTTCCTGAACATCTGTTTCATCACCCTTTTCAAAGTTTTAACTTTCTTAATTCTAATTCAGGATTAATAAAGGTCAGGAACCTTATAAGTATGCAATACTTCACTGACACGGCGGCTGGATAAACTACCTGTGCGATTCCAGCTAATTGTTACTACTATTTCTACAGCTTTGTTGTAATCTTCTGGAATTTCTATTAGTTTAGCGCCTCGCGTTCCATCCGGGTTTACGTCAAAAATTTCTATGTCCGCTCTTGCCAGAAGGTCATCTGAACCCGGAGGTGTGTTAAAGTTGTCAAGAACGATATTATTTACAGTTACAGACTTAGGATATGGGTCATGGCGACATTTCTCAAGAAAGAAGCGTGCAGCAGAAATAGCTGCCTGACGTTGCTTATCATATTCGGCTATCTGCCGGATTATGATAACCGTTCCTGCTAATCCGATAACGATAATAACGGTAAGTGCCACTCCAATAATGGCTTCAACGAGTGTAAAGCCTGTAGTTTTCTTCATAAAATTTCTGAATCTAGTCATACGCTTTGTTTTCTCTTCTCTTTTTATTAAAAATCGGATGATATAAGAAGCATTAATTGTGCCAGATTATAACTTTACAAAAGATAGACTTTTTCAAAATTTAAACTAAATGGTTTTGTCACCAAAGAATACACAACTGCACAATAATTGTGCAGTTATAATGATAAAATGGCGAATTTTTAATCATTTTGTGGAGCAAATAGGCGGTCAAGAATTATACCCGCTGCAGAGCGAACACTCAGGTGATTGTATTCGCCGCAACCTTTAATAGGCTTCAATATATAATCCATATCCAGCAGGAGTGAAGGATGCAGACCCCATCCAGTCCCAAAAACTATACAATAATCAGCAGGTGGAGACTCAGGGTCATTCATTTTCTGGCGAAGTGCAGAGTAAGAAATCTGCTGTGGTAAGACCCGCGCTGTAGTGCCAACAAAGTAGAGTTTGGCATTGGTATCTTTACCTGCAGACTGTGATTCTAT
>CAYRXI010000020.1:15166-22470 GCA_964428255.1 uncultured Candidatus Sumerlaeota bacterium | reverse complement strand
TACAGCTTCCAGGTCTGGAATCACAGTGACGATTTGCATTGCTGTTTTACGAGTTGGATTATATTCAGCACCGAAACCTTCCAGCCAGTGCTGGATGACACGCTGGGCAAACCACTGCTGACCGGGAATGGGCGTAACAACATAATAGCGAGAGATACCATAAGTAAAGGCTGCTCGTGCCAGGTCGTGTATATCCAGATTGGTAATAGAAGTGGCAACAACCCTGCGCTTCTTATCCAAAACAGGATAGTGGACTAATGCAATATAAGTTGCCATAATCGGAATAACTATTGCGACTAACCAATTAGAATAAATAAGCCCGTCATCGAAAAATAATAATTTCCAGATGCAGGCTATGTAAAACTGTTTATATCTTAATCAGTCTGGCAGAAATGACGTTGGACAATTTGGTAATCTTCTCTAAAATTTCAGGTGGTACTTCCTGGTCAACATTAATCACGGTCATTGCCTCACGACTGTGGTCGGTTCTGCCCCAGGTCATCTGGGCAATATTGATATTATGGCTACCGAGGAGAGTGCCCACGCTACCGATAATACCCGGGACGTCTTTATTCTCAATTACAATCATATTGCCTTCTGGATAAGCATCAAAGTGCTTGTCATTGATAATGACGAAGCGGGGTGTGGTGGGAGTAAATAGTGTGCCACTCACGGTATTTACCTTGCCGGTTTCCATATAAGCTTCCATAGTTATCAAATTAGCGTAGGGAATGGGTTCGTTGACTTTGGTTTCCTCAATGACAATGCCATATTCTCTGGCGAGGCATCGGGCATTCACGTAGTTGACCGGTTCATCGGTAATGTGTTCTATGAAGCCTTTAATAGCTGCAGTAGTTAAATGCTCAACCGGGAAGTCAAGAACTGCACCATTATATTTCATAACCAGTTTTGTTAAGCGGGCTTGAGCAAACTGGCTCTGGAATTTACCAATTTTCTCAGCAAGGTCCAGATATGGGCGCATCTGTTTCTCCAGCGACGGGTCAATGGATGGTGCGTTAACTGCGTTGCGGATGGTTCCCCCTGTAAGTGCCTCTACAATCTGCTGGGCAATCTGAACCGCAACGTTAAGCTGTGCTTCATGTGTAGAAGCAGCGATATGGGGAGTTAAAATTACGTTAGGTGCCTTGCGCAGAGGATGTTCCGGGTCCAGCGGTTCTTTTTCAAAGACATCCAGTGCAGCGCCTGCCACTTTGCCTTCGGTGAGTGCCTTGACCAGCGCCATTTCGTTCATTATTGAGCCACGAGCGCAGTTAACAATGAAGACTCCAGGTTTCATCATCCCGAATTCTTTTTCGTTAATCATATATTTGGTTTCTGCGCCACCAGTGGCATGGATAGTGATGATATCTGCCTGCCGGAGTAAGGTTTCCAGGTCTACGCGCTCGGTGGCATATTGTTTGAAAATTTCAGGTGCTACATAGGGGTCATAGGCAATAAGCCGCATTCCACAGGCGAGGGCGCGCTTTGCCATTTCTCTGCCTATTCTACCGAAGCCAATAATACCCAGGGTCTTTTCGTTAACCTCATGCCCGACAAATGATTTCTTATCCCATTTTCCTTCCAGCATTGTGATGTGGGCTTGCGGGATTTTTCGCACCAGAGCCAGCATCATGCCAAAAGCCAGTTCGGCAGTGGAAATGGTATTCCCGCCGGGAGTATTCATCACAATAATTCCTTTTTTGGTAGCCGCTTCAACATCAATGGTATCCACGCCAGCGCCTGCTCGGCCGATAAGCTTTAATCTGTCGGCGACATCAATTACATCTTTGGGGACTTTCGTGCGACTGCGAACCACCAGCGCATCGTACTGGGGGATGATAGATTTCAATTCCTCGGGCGTAATATCCGGCTTATAATCTACTTCAAAGCCCGGGCCCTGTTGTAAAATCTTGATGCCTTCTTTAGAGAGGGAATCACCAATTAAAATTTTAGGCATAATCTCACTCCTTTTGTATTTTCAATTAAAAACCTGCAACGAATTAAGTTTAATCGCCAGCACTGGCTATCTTAGCTAGCCAGCACTTCCATTGCGGCTTTGATGCCTTTACCAAATTCAAAGGTATAGCCAACTTTTTTCAATGTCAGTTCTAAGGCTGACATCATCGTGGTTACATCAAATTTATCATAATAGCCCAGAGTAGCAATGCGGAAGATTTTACCTTTCAGGTGTTCCTGACCACCGGCAATGGTGATGCCAAATTCATTGCGAAGAGTTTTAACAATTTTCCCGCCTTCAATGCCTTGCGGGACTTTAACCGCCGTGACCACATTGGCGGGCTGGCGAGCAAATAATTCCAATCCCAGTGCCTGCACTCCAGCACGAGTAGCAGCTGCCAGTTTCTTATGACGTGCCCAGCAATTTTCAATTCCTTCTGCCTTAATCATCTGCAAGGCTTTGTCAAGCGCCAGTGTCATCAAAACTGCCGGAGTAAACGGCGTAGTTTTATCTGCCAGATTCTTAAGATACTTGCGTACCGAAAAATAATACTTGGGACATTTGCTGGTTTCCACCAGCTTCTGTGCCTTGGGGCTGATGGAGAGAAATGCCAGACCCGGCGGCATCATTAACGCTTTCTGCGAGCCGGTAACGACGACATCCAGCCCCCACTCATCGGTACGAAGTTCTTCGGCGCCCAGACTTGAGACGGCATCAACGACGACGATGGCATCGGTTTTATTCACAACTTCGGCTATTGCCTTAATGTCAGTAATAACTCCCGTAGAAGTCTCACAATGCGTGAGGAATACAGCTTTCGCAGTTGGATTCTCCTTAAGTGCTTGCTCAATCTGCTCTGGAGTTACTGCAGTGGCCCATTCTACTTTAATGACCACTGGCTTAACGCCGAAGGCATTGCAGAGTTCTGTCCAGCGCTCACCGAATTTTCCACCTTCAACAGTAATGGCAACATCACCGGGACTAAGAGTGCTAACTACAGCAGCTTCCATTGCCCCGGTTCCCGAGGAAGCAAACATTACCACGGGATTCTGGGTTTGGAACACATACTTCAGGTCTTCACTGACCTTGGCAAAAATGGGTTCATAATCTGGTGAGCGATGATGCACAATAGGCTGGGCACCTGCTGCCAGTACTTCTGGTGGAACTTCTGTGGGTCCAGGGGTGAATAAAATATGTTTTTGCATAATGTTCTCCTTTTTATCTGGAATTATTTATTTTTATACACCTGATTACTTTAGACCTGAATAAATCTTAGCTGAGGAGCTATTCTTACAACTAGGGTTAAAAGTTGACTTTAATTTTACCTGAAGCCTCTCCTAACAGGTCAACCTTTTTTGATAAATTTTCGCGAGAAAAGAACTACCCATTAATGGGAAGTATGTTATTATTTTTTTAAGTCTTTTAGAACTCGGTAATATAGTCGTTGAACAAGTCGGGATTAGTAGCATACATTTTGGCTTCATTTAGGCTTACTTTGCCCTGCATTACCAGATTTTTTAGCACCTGGTCCATATTCATCATCCCCATTTTTTGCGATGTCTGGATAATTGAGGGGAGCTGATGCGTCTTATTTTCACGAATCAGACTTTTAATGGCGGGTGTAGCAATCATTATCTCCAGTGCGGCAATTCTGCCCGTGCCGTCATTTTTTTTCAGCAGGACCTGCGAAATAACTGCCAGAATAGTCTCGGCGAACATTACGCGTACCTGTTGTTGTTGTTCAGGCGGGAAGACATCAATAACACGGTCTACGGTTTTAGGTGCACTGATGGTGTGAAGTGTGGCTAATACCAGATGCCCGGTTTCTGCAGCGGTGAGCGCCAGCGAAATTGTCTCCAGGTCGCGCATCTCTCCGACCAGAATCACATCCGGGTCTTCACGCAGGGCATTACGAAGGGCATTGGCGAAGGAATGAGTGTGTGTTCCGACCTCGCGCTGATTGACAATACACCGTTTATGTTCATGAACAAACTCAATGGGGTCTTCTATAGTGATGATGTGGTCATCGCGAGTGGAGTTGATATAATCTACCATTGCAGCCTGAGTGGTGGATTTGCCGCTGCCAGTTGGACCTGTAACCAGCACCAATCCCTTTTTGCGACTGCAAATTTGCTTTAGTGTCTCTTCCGGGAGTTTTAGTTCGGCAAAGGATTTTATCTCGGAGGGAATATATCTAAAGGCAGCTCCTTCGCCACGGCGGGTATAAAAGACATTAACCCGAAACCGCCCAACATTTTTAAGCTCCAGTGCAAAGTCAACTTCTTTATCTCGTTCCAGACGCTTGCGTTGCTCTTCTGAAAGGATATCATAAATTAAAGCATGCACTTCTTCGCGAGATAGAGGTTGAGCATCTTCACTTATTTTCCGGATGGAACCATGCAGGCGAATCATCGGTGGATTGCCCACCGTGATATGCAAATCCGATGCCTTCTGCTCTATTGTAGAAATGAGAAGCTGGGCAAAATCAAATTTAGGCATATCTACTACTCGTCTCCCAAAATGGTAACTTGCTCATTATCAATAAAGATTTTTTTCAATCCAGCTACAGGCAAATCGCGTTCTTTTGACAGGACGTCCTGGACGTCCTTCCGTGAGGCTGAACAATAAATGAGAATCTGCTTCGTCTTTGTTGACAAAATTTGCAAGAACATTTCCCGGAGAGTGGAAAGCGCTGGTAGGTCTATTTCAAAAAATAGCAGTGGAGCACCATACGGTAGCCAGAATCCTGAATTCGCAACAGATAGGAGCTGTAATACATCCGGGAAGTACATATTTATATTCTGTTCACAGAATACCGGTGGGGGAAAATTCCCTGCAGACATATACTTTAAGACTAACAAATAAACGTATTGCTTTATCAGCAAATTATCGGTACCCACAATTAGAAGCTGAGTGGTTTCATTGAGTAAATTTTGCAGTTTATCAACTACCGCCTGAGCGTGAGGATAAAGACGAATAAACTCAGCATAAGAAAAAGTGGGAAGTCGTTCAATCTGAGTCAACTGTTTATCAAAACTATCCAAAAATCGCAGGCGAAATAAAGCCTTTTGCTTTGAAAGGGTAGAATGGCAGAATAGGTATGCCTGTGTTAAGCTACCTGATGAAGTGACTTTGCAAAACTTAGAATGTTCATTGATTTTTTTGCGGATAAAATCATCACTTTCAGAAGTGTACTGGCGAATTATCTCAAACCCTTCTCCTTGCTGACGAATCAGATGGCTCTTGTCGGAAGTACGATACAAACAATAGCTTTCAGCGGGTCTCATCAATAGCAATGTTTCTATAAAATCGTTCCAGTATGCGCCGAGTAGGGTACTTTCAGCGAAATCTGCGGTTGGAATTTGTTTTTGTGAAACTCCTGGCTCTACCGGAGGTACGGCTTGATAAAGTTTCCGACGAAAGCTTTTAAGAATATCCTGAATCTTCTCAGGGAGCGCCAGATGCAATTGAACTTCTTTGTCCGGTCTTAAACTCTTAACCTGTTTAACTACTTCGGCATTGGTGGGGTCAGCAATAGCAAAATGAATTTCCCGTTTGTCCTCATTTAAGGGTAAACACTGAAGTTCCTCCAGCAAATCCAAGGAAAACTGCTGGACAAGTTCTTCAGGTATCATTTCGGGGTACAACTCTACATAATTCATATTCAGCTGGGCACCCAGAACCCAATAGATATTATCACGTTTGAGAGCCCCCAGCTCAAATAGCGCCTCGCCCACTCGTATCTTCCGCTGCCGAGCCAATTCTATTGCCTGCTGGAGTTGTTCCGAGGTTATAAATCCCAGTTCAATGAGCAGCTCGCCTATCCGTTTTTCTGTGGTCTGGGATGACTGTGGTGTACTCATCATTATATTCTCGCCACGTTATTGGGGTGGCTTTCTGACTTAGTAAGCCAGACCGACGCCAGCTTTGGGTTTCGGGACGTAAGCAATGGCTTCAATTTCAATGCGGGCATTACGCGGGAGGCAACTTACCTGCACCGTTGAACGTGCCGGTGGGTCCACGGGAAAATATTCAGCATAAATTTTATTTACAGTCTCAAAATCCTCCAGAGAAACTAAAAAGATGGTGGTTTTTAAGACATTAAATGGTGCCCCTCCAGCTGCCTCAAGAATATTCTTGATGTTCTCCAGACACTGGCGTGTCTGGGCTGCAACATCATTGCTCACAATATTGTTGGTACGAGGGTCTAACGGTATCTGGCCCGAAATGAAAATCAAATTTTCATATTTCACACCCTGAGAATAAGGACCTATGGGTTGCGGAACTGAGGAGACAATAATCGGAGTTTTTTCAGACATTGTTATTCTCCATAATTAATTTTTTGCAGGACAAAACGGAAAAACTTCTTCTGAGTAAAATAAACACGTTAATTGGAAAAGAACAGTATATTGCTTTTCAGTACTATATCAAATCACAAATTTATGAAGAGGTGTTAACCAATATCCTCTCGGGTTTTATAACGTGGAATACAATTTTGTTGTCCTGCAATTGAGCCTCAACTCGTGAATTTGACCGAATGTGGCCTTCAATAATCTCAACACTTAACGGGTCTTCTATGTATTTCTGGATAGTGCGACGAAGAGGACGGGCACCATATTCCGGGTCATAACCATGCTTCACCAGGAATTGCCGTACGTCATGATTAATGGTCAACACGATGTTTTTATCCTTAATCCGCTGGTTCAAGCGGGAAATCATTATGTCCACAATTTTGGCAATATCTTCCGGGGTCAGTGGCTTAAAGACGATAATCTCATCCAGACGATTCAAGAACTCTGGATTAAAGGTCTTCTTTACCTCTTCCATAACCCTCTCTTTAAGCTTTTTAAAATCAAACACTTCACCACGTGCCTGGAAGCCTAAGCCACTCTCCTTTTTAATGCGGCGAGTACCAAGGTTAGAGGTCAGAATAACAACCGTATTGCGGAAATCAACAACGTGACCCCAGCTATCCGTTAAGCGCCCTTCGTCAAACACCTGGAGTAAGATGCCAAAGACTTCGGGATGTGCCTTCTCTATTTCATCCAGTAGTACAACTGAATATGGTCTGCGGCGGACCTTTTCAGTCAATTGTCCACCTTCTTCATAACCAACATAGCCGGGCGGCGCTCCGAGTAACCTGCTAACAGTATGTTTCTCCATATACTCTGACATATCTATACGAATAAGTGCTTCTTCCTCACCGAATAAAAATTCCGCCAGTGCCTTTGCCAGCTCTGTTTTGCCAACTCCTGTAGGACCAAGGAATAAGAACGAACCTGTCGGGCGGAAGGGGTCTTTCAGACCGGCGCGGGCACGGCGAATAGCTTTGGCAACCGTGCTTATT
>CAYRXI010000020.1:4793-15156 GCA_964428255.1 uncultured Candidatus Sumerlaeota bacterium | reverse complement strand
TATTGCCTCTTCTTGACTTACCACTCGCTGTGAAATCTCTGCCTCCATTCGCAAGAGCTTTTCCGATTCTTCTTCCTCCAGCTTATATACGGGGATACCAGTCCAGCGTGAGACCAGATACGCAATATCATCTGCGGTAACCACTTTTCTGTATGAGCTATCTACCTTTTTCTGCCGCCATTCAGCATACAACTGGTCACGGCGTCTTAGTAAATCATCGCGTATTTCCTTTAATTCCTGACAGCGCTCATATTCCTGAGCATTTTTGTATTCACGTATTTCAGCTTCAATCTGTTCAAACTCTTGCTCAATTTCTTTAAGTGCCTGGGGCTTGATATCTGCCTGGAGACGCGCTCTACTGCCGGCTTCATCAATCACATCAATAGCTTTGTCTGGCAGGTTACGGTCTGGAACATAGCGATTGGTCAGGTACACCGCAGCTTCTATTGCTTCATCAGAAATAATCACTCCATGATGCTCTTCATATTTACTCCGTAAGCCCTTCAAGATTTTAATGGTTTCTTCGGGTGTTGGTGCATTAACCATTATAGTCTGGAAACGACGTTCTAAGGCTCCATCTTTTTCCACATACTTCCGATAATCTTCCAGCGTGGTGGCGCCAATACATTGAATTTCACCGCGACTTAATGCGGGCTTGAGCATATTGGAGGCATCTATTGCGCCTTCGGCCGCACCAGCTCCTATTAATGTATGCAATTCGTCAATAAAGATAACTACATCTCCGGAACGGCGGATTTCCTGCATTATGGCTTTAAGACGTTCTTCAAATTGACCACGGTATTTGGTACCTGCGACAATTGCTGCCAGGTCCAGCGAAATCACCCGGCGATTACGTAATATTTCCGGGATATCATCGCTGACGATTTTTTGCGCCAGTCCTTCTACAATGGCAGTTTTACCCACTCCGGGCTCACCAATCAAGATAGGATTATTTTTAGTGCGCCGGCACAAAATCTGCAAAATCCGTTCAATTTCTGCCTCGCGTCCAATGACCGGGTCCAGCTTACCCTCACGCGCCAGTTGAGTCAGGTCGCGACCAAAGGTATCCAGAGCCGGAGTTTTGGACTTTTCAAATTCTTCTTTGTTATTTTTAATATTGTAAGCACTACTATCAGTCAAGGCGTATACCTCCCGCTGAACCGTCTTGAAGTCCAGCTGAAAATTTTTGAGACATTTTGCTGCATAGGTGTTTTCTTCTTTCAGTAACGCCAGCAGTAAGTGTTCGGTGCCCACCCAGGTGTGTTGCATCTGTTTGGCGATTTGACGTGCTGTCTCAATAACCTGTTTTGCCTCATCATTTTGCTGAAAGAAGCCAACCGGACCACTTTTACCCACTTCTATCATTCGCTCCAGTTCCATCTTCAAGTCTTCAAGGTCAACATTGAGATTGTTAAGCACCTGAATTGCCAGCCCATCGCCTTTTCGGATTATACCGAGCAAAAAATGCTCTGGTCCGATATAATTATGTCCCAGGCGAGCAGCCTCCTGCTTACTCAGGCGCATCACCTCTCGCCATCCCGGCGTTGGAGGGATTTTTTCTTTATCTATCATTAAAAAACACCCCCATTAATTTTTAATTTTTAGCCTTAAGTTCTAAATTACATTTAATTTATATTATGCAGTGCCTGTCAAAGTCAATGCTTTTGCATATCAATCTGAGCTACAGTTTTTGCCATATATGAATTTTTTTCTAACCTCTGGCATATCAGTGAATTTTTCCTTGTATCCACCGCCAGATTTTTACTAAAATATTACCTTCTATTTTTTCCAGTCTACTTTGTAGCTGTGCTACCTCATTGCGTAGATTTTTTAATTCATCCACCTGGTGTGAGATAACCTTCTCCAGTTGCTTAATATAAGCTATGCCCACACTATGAATTTTTTCCTGTATCTCTTCGGAGTCTACTCTTGACCTATCTGCATTGATACGCGGGGTTATATCTATCGGTTTACCGAGCTTATCTGCCAGAATGATTTGTCTATAGGATAGCGTGGAAGGGAAGATTAACTCTTTCCACTGAAGATTAATCATCTGGCTAAGCTGATGACTGATAGTATTACCCGCTGGGATACACTCCAGCAAAATTTGCACGCCCATTGTGAGAAACCATCCTACCAGCTCTCCATTAGGCACTGACAGGGTAGAGCAGCCAGTGGTGTGAAGTTCACGCAAAACCTCGTATAAGCTGGGTAATCCCAGTTCCTGATGTTCCCTTAACCAGGGATTATCACTATGTTTTACCACGCGTGATAAATCATTCAAGAGCTGTTCAGCCAGATTAACCTGTGAGGAAGCAAAAGGTGAAGCAATAATCAACCAGTGAGAACTAACTCGTAGAAGTTCGGTTAAAAATTTCTGGCGATGAGGTGAAGGAATATGCTCCAGCGTGTCGGAAGAAATAACCAGTTCAAATACCCTGTCTGCAAAGGGAAGTTGCAGTCCATCTCCTGCGATGTAATTATGACGAGGACAGATTGGCTTATCCAGTGTGATTACTTCCCATTGTGACAGTATGTCAGCAAGTAGACCGGGATATCCACCCACATCTAAAATCTGTGCTTTGTCAGATACTCGTAATTCATCAACCAGACTTGCAATCCCTTTCAGGCGCTGATAGACGTCAAAATTAAGGTCTTCAGGTGTTGAATTCATAATTTTTTGAGAGGCTTGGGCTAAAGTGTGTTAGATAAAACAAATCAGTTATAAGTTCTAATCAGTCACTAACCGGAACAGGCTCCCCACCAATTTCCATAATCCATTTATTTACGGTGATTTTATCCGGTCCGCCCAGCTGAATATATTTCCGATAATTTTCAATCGCTTTATCTGTATACTTTAAGAAGTTATGATATAAAATACCCAAGCCGAGATAGTATTTCGGCTGTTGCGGTGACCGCTTGATAGCCTCCAGATAATTTTGTTCTGCAGCCTGATAGCGCTTTAATAGCACAAAAGCTTGCCCCAGCCCAAAATATGCCTCTGACGACTCCGGGTCAAAAGTAAGAACTTTTTGAAAATGCTCAACTGCAGTGCGCGGGCGATTAAGTGCTAATTCAATCTCGCCATTTTTAATAAGAGTTTGAACCAGAACTTTTCGCTCTTCTTTGGTCAAATCCGGCTTTTTCTGCAACTGGTCAATAACAGTATAGTATAAATCAGCAGCAGCAGTATAATTTTTTTCATCCTGATAAATGGAACCCAGATACAACAGTGCTTCGTTGTGAGTGGGATTCATTGCCAGCACACGCTGGAGATTGTCTTTGGCATCACTGATTTTGCCCAGCTTCCAGCTGGCAATTCCCAGGCCTAAATACGCCCGATATTTTTCAGGCATATGGTCTCGTGCGCGCACGAAATATGGAATGGCTTGCTCAACCTGTCCGGCCTCGATGTATAACTCCCCCAGTTGACAGAGAGCGTTGTAATGGTTGGGGGTGATGGAAAGCTCCTTGCGCAATTCTTGCATTGCCAGATCAAACAGCTTCTTCTCCAGATAACAAATAGCCAGTTGATAATGCACATCCGGGGTAGTAGGCTCCAGTTTTATAATTTCTTCATATTGCTCAATTGCCAGGTCTAACTTTTCAACTCGCTTATAGTTTTCCGCCAGCAATAACCGCGCTTCTATGTTTTTATTATCCAGCTCAATGGCTGAGCGCAATAGAATTATGCTTTCCTGTGGTTTGTTAACTGAGAGCTCACGTGCCAGCTTTACATAACAGTCCACCAATCTGGACTGGCTTTTTTTGCGGAAGTCCGTCTTTTCACTCTCCATCACTCGCCGATAGTAATTTGAGGCTTCCACATAATTTTGCCTGTTATAATATAACTCCGCTATCTTAAAGTTTATCTGGGCTTTCTCTGAACCACTTAACGAAGTCTCCCCATATTTTAAGGCTAACAGATATTCATTAATTGCCTGCTCCGCCTTGAGCGGATTGTTTGCCAGTAATTCGGCTAATCCCAGATGCGCTGGATAATACTCCGGTGCCAGTTTTATCGCCTCAAGATACTCTAACTCTGCATTAGTATAATTGATAGCATCAATAAATGCAGCAGCTTTGCGCAGGCGAATATATGCCAGCTCCTCAATCAGCTTTTGCTTTAGCAGCTCATCACTGGTCTTATTTAGCGCTTCGCGTATTACTTCTTCGGCATTCTGGTATTGACGCTTTTCAATCAGACCATGTGCTTTCTTTATTTCAGCTCCTAACTCCTCGTTTACGCGTTTCTTAATTTCCTGCTCTACCTTCTTAATTTTCTCTGTAAGTCTCTCTGTCTCTTTCTCCTTTGACAATGCTTCTTTATATAATCTTAACGCTTCCAGAAAATGCCCTTCGCTGTACTCTTCATCTCCCTGAATTTCTTCGGGGCTGAGATTCTCTGCTTTTTTAACAACTGCAATTTCCTGACGTGGAATCCGCAAACGGCTTAAGCCCGTATCTATTATTACGTACTCCAGGGTTTCTTCTACTACCTTTCCCTTAATCTCCAAACCGCTGGTTTTGATTACTGTATCAGCCTTCAACTGTAAGGCAAATGACAGAAAAATAAACAATAAGGTTAAGCAAAATTTTACTACTACATTATTTTTTAATATTAGCATCAATCTACAGGAGCAGATTGTTATTTAACTAATATTCTAATTATTCTTTTATATCGTTAAATAAATAGTGTCAATTAAATCAAAAGGGCAGAACAAATATCAATCTTTATTGAATTTTAAAGACAATATTCTCAGCCAGGCACTATTTTAGAGTAATTTATGATGTATAAAATTGAACGGAATTTGAAAAAAAACCAAAGGCTTCTGGCTACTATGACTCTGTTTCTCTTAATGATGATAAGTCAGTAATATAAATTGTTACATCTGTATCTGCGGATATAAATTCCGCATTTTGCTTTAACTTCCATAGAAACTCGCCAATTACCAGGCTATACTGTGGAAATTCCCTACTAAAAAGCCAGGGCGAATACAATGGATAGATAATTTCAGGTATTGGTAATAATTTGCCGGAAAAAATATACTTCTCTTTCTCTACATCTGGAGTAAAAAAATCAATAAGTCGTATTAATTCATACTCATTTACCAAACAATGGGTAATGCCCTCGGCAATTAGCTTATTCACTAAATCTTGAACGGTTACTTCCAGAGGTGTCTTTTCTTTTGCGATGGTGTTCAAACAATCAAGTAAAGGACTTCGGTCAAAAACAGAATTAACTTCTATCTGGCGAAGGAAATAATACGGCCGTGCTTCATAAATTAGCATAACCTTGCCCGTCTTCGGTACTTTCTCATTTACATAGATAATCGCATTATCTAATTCTCCCAGCACCAGTCTTCGAAATTCCTTACGTCCTTCCGGTATAAATGCAAATCTCCATCCAGAAAAGAACGAGTGTTGAATGACAAGGTTTACACTTTGCAGAGCTATAGCCACACAGAAAAGAGCTGCGACAATCCTACCAACAGATAAACGTTGATGCAGTTGCGAAATCACATAAATCGTAATTATTACCAGCAATGGAACAATACCGCTCAGATACCTGTCCGCACTGTTTGCCCATAAATTCCAAATTAAATATGCCAGGATAGAAAACAGAAACAGGACTTTGATGCGCCAGCGTTTAAAAATATTATCTGCTGGTAGCACAAAAGCCAAAAGTGGAGGGAGTATATAGAGAATACCAATTGAGCCGGTCCGACGTAAAACACCTTGCCAGTATTCTACCTGCCAGGGAGCAACGGGTTTAAACGTGGTAAGATAAAATTTTTCCTGTGTCACCGACCAGTTAGGAGCGGGAAATAAGATGCTCAAAAACGGATACACTGGATTATGATTTATCAGCCAGTTTTTCACTGCCCAAGGCAGAAAGGCTAAAACTACACCAGCGAGAAATAATAGATAAATCTTAATAAACTCTTTAGTAATTGAAATACAGGAAAGACTTGAATGGAAGCAGTCTCCGCGGTATTCCTCAAGCTTAATTCGTATTTCTGCTGGCAGAAGGATTAACAGAAAGGGGATTAAATATAGATAAATAACGGGGTATTTTACACCGATGCCCAAGCCAATAAATATACCGGCGAAAAACAGCAACACGTAATTTTTCTCCGTCTGCTTTGTCCAGAAATACCAAGCGCTAAGCGCCATTGAAACCCACAAACTTACTGCCAGGTCATTAAATGCATCTCTCGCTGAACGCAAGATGATATTGTTAGCAAGTAGTAAAACGGTGCCAAGCGCTGCCCAACCAGAAGCTAATCCGAATCCTCTTATTGCGAAATATACTCCTACAACAAGAAGCAGTAAAAAGCCAAAATTGATTAGTTTGGGACTAAGTGCATCCACCGTATTTTCAAAAAACATTCCCAGGGTATACAGCATCTCCATATTTAATGGCAGATGTACATAAAACAAGCGTTGATAAATGGCAAAGGAATGTGAGCGAATAAATTCAGCAGGTGCAGCCAGATGATATTCAAGCACATCATAGGCAACGGGCGGGAGCAAGGCTGAATGAAAATACCCCAGCATTAGAATCACCGGTAAAATTATTAGCAACACCTCACTCCACGAAATAAGTCGTGCTGGTGTCTCTTTATTATGTATATCATCAGAAGAAGCGCGGAGTTTAGAATTCGCAGTCCTTTTCCAGATAACATAACTGCACCCCAGCAACAGCCAGTACATCAGCAAAAAGTATTTTTTGTAAAATCCAAAAATTAAGCCAATTACCACAGTAAGCAAAGCAAGTATGCCAAGACCCAAGCCGAGGCTGAAGAGATTTACATACCAGACAGGGACAGAAAAATTAATTTTTACCTGCCAGATTTTCCAGAGAACTCGCCCAATCAAAAGACTCAGCAAAAAAATAGTTACTACTACGATTAAAGCATTCAAGGGCGAGAAATAGGAGGTATAGAGACGAGTATCGTGTATATTCGTTGTAAAGACTACGGGGAAAAGTGTAACATAAATCCCGCTAATAACCAGTATAATGAATAAAAGGTAGATATTCTTCATTGAGCATCACAATTTAGAAGTGATAAAAGATGTTAAATATTCTCTTGCTTCTTGTAAAATATTTTATTCAGCGCTGGAGATTCTAATGCTAAAGCGAATTACTCCCTTAATATGGGGTTGGCTGATAATTTATATAACGGGATGTGCGACGAGTATGCAAATTATTGGACATCGCGGTGCCTCATTTATGGCACCAGAAAACACGCTGAGCGCAGTAAAACTCGCCTGGGAAATGGGTGCGGATGCAGTGGAGATTGATGTGTGGTTGTCAAAGGATAAACGAGTTATCGTGAGCCACGATGCTTCTACTAAACGAACTGCAGATATTGATTTAAATATAAGCGAAACCAGCTCCACTGAACTCAGAAAATTGGATGTTGGACGCTGGAAAGGAGAACAATTTGCTGGGGAAAAAATGCCATTTCTGGAAGAAATCATAGAAACTATACCTCCGGGGCGTCAGCTATTTATAGAAATAAAATGTGGAGCCGAAATCCTGCCATATTTGCGAGAGATTATCCAGAATAGCGGAAGGCAAAGCCAGATAGTAATCATCGGTTTTGATTTAGAAACCCTGACACAGTCTAAAGCACTGATGCCAGATATTCCAACCTATTGGCTAAGAAGTACTGTTAAAGATGAACAAACCCAGCAGCCAAAGCCACATAATCCCGAGTGGATTATACTGGCAAAACAAAAGAATTTAGACGGCTTGAATGTTCACTATGCCGGTCTAACCAAAGATTTTGCCACAGCAGTACATGGAGCTGGACTGAAGCTTTATGTATGGACAGCTAATGATCCTGCTGATGCCCTTCGGCTGAAAAAATTAAGAGTTAATGGAATCACAACTGATAAACCTGATATAATACGCGCTGCACTCTTTAAAAAAACGAAGGAACCTTTTTAATGGTGGCAGAATTATATATTGGCACCGCAGGCTGGTCCTATGACGATTGGTGGAGCATAATCTATCCACCTACCAAAGTCAGGGGCTTTGACGAATTAAAATTTCTGGGACAATTTTTTAATGTGGTAGAAATTAACACCACCTTTTATCGCCCCCCGTCTCGCAGACAAACTGAAAGCTGGGCAAGACGCGGTCTGCAGCTTCGGAGTAGAGAAAATAACTTTTTGTTTATTTTGAAGCTGTATCAGCAATTTACCCACGTGCGCGATAATCTGGATATTAATGCCATTAATGATTTTTCCGCAGCGTTGTCACCACTGGCTGAAAATAATCTCCTGGCTTGCATCTTAATACAGTTTCCCTGGTCATTCCGCTTTACAGAGGAAAACTTTAACTGGGTACAAAACTTAACTCAGGCTTTGTCTAATTTCCGGCTCGCCATAGAAGTCAGACACTCCAGCTGGTTATGTGAGCCATATTTTGAATTTCTCAGTGAGCACAAGATTACATTTGTCAACCTTGACCAGCCGATTTTTCATCACTCCGTTATGCCAACGGATTATGTATTCTCTGAAGACGGCTATTTCAGATTTCATGGAAGAAATAAAGAAAACTGGTTCCGCGAAGATGCAAGTCCTGATCAACGCTATGATTATCTCTATACCGGGGAAGAAATGAATGAATGGATACCACGAATTAAAAATGCACAACGCTTGTGCACACGCGTCTTCATAATCTTTAACAATCACTTTCAAGCCAAAGCCGTATGCAATGCTCTCCAACTTAAGGCTACGCTTACAGGCGCAACTTTTCGCTTACCCGCCTCAATGCTCCAGACTTATCCGCAACTCAAATCAATCGCCAGCGAATCATATCCTGCAAATGCTCAGCCTGATTTCTTTCGGTGAGACCACTTTATAAGAGACCCTTAAACCTTTGGGCAGATTTTAACAAAAACCAAGACAAAAAAAATAATTGAATCCGCCTATCTGAAATTGATCGGCAAAAGAAAAGTGTAAAATTGGTGATTTTTTCGGACTTTTTAATTACTCCGGGAATAGTACTTTTTTTGAGGAGTTAGTTTATATTCATTAATTTTCTGCCGGAGTGTGTTGCGATGAATCCCCAGTAATTCGGCAGCGTTTACCTGGTTCCAATTACAATATTCCAATACTCGCCGAATGTGCTCTTTTTCAATCTCTGCCAGCGAAGACGGAATAAATTCCGGAGTTATTTCGGATTCTTCTGATTCGCGGGGGGGAACCTGGGACTTTTTGATGCTCACCGGCTCGAGGAAAATGTGCCGCGGCTCAATGATGCCGGTGTCGCACACCAGCACCGCGCGCTCTATACAATTTTGCAATTCACGGACATTCCCGGGCCATGGATATTTTTCCAGCAGGATGAGAGCTTCGTCAGAAATTCCCAAAATCTCTTTTCCCAGTTCTTTAGCATAATGTTGAATAAAATATTCAGCTAAGGGCTTAACATCAGCCGGTCGTTCTCGCAGAGGTGGAATATTTATCTTAACTACACTGAGGCGATAAAACAGGTCCTGCCGAAAAGTATTCTGCCTTACTAATTCTTCCAGGTCTTTATTGGTGGCAGCAATGATGCGAACATCCACCTGTATAGGACGCGTGCCACCAATACGATAAAATGTTTTTTCTTCCAGAAATCGAAGTAATTTAGGCTGAACCTCCAGAGATAATTCGCTTATCTCATCCAGAAACAGGGTCCCGCCGTGTGCTATTTCAACTTTGCCCTGTTTCAGCCTTTCCGCACCAGTAAACGCCCCGCGTTCGTGACCAAACAGCTCGCTTTCAAACAACGTTTCAGGAATAGCCGCGCAATTTATTGCCATAAAGGGCCCTTCCCGCCTGGGACTCAGCCAGTGTATGTACCGGGCAATCAACTCCTTTCCAGTTCCAGTTTCGCCACAAATCAGCACAGTGGTTGAATGTTCCGCCACCTGTTCTGCCATCTTTATCACTTCTTTCATTACTGGATGAATGTAGACGATTCCGGCAGGAGAAACCCGGGCTAAATTGCTTATCTCGCCAGTGATTGTTTTCTGCGCAGCAATGGTTCTTCGCATCAGCCGGTCGTAGTTTCGGGCAATTTCAACAGGTAGAGCAATTATCTTTCCCAGCGCGCGGAAATGCATAACCTCATTGATGCTGAAGGGATGGTTAATTGAACGAGATATGCACAGAACACCAATTGCCTGTTCTTCATTAACTGCCGTCTGAGATGCGACCTTGTTTTTAAGAATAGTCGTATGCTGTAAAGTCAATACTACCGGTGTGCAGACAACTGTAAATTCGCGCTGTGCATTCTCTTCCAGTAACACTACACTTTCAGGGAGTTGGATACTGGAAATATATAATGTTTTTCTCTCCT
>CAYRXI010000020.1:0-4783 GCA_964428255.1 uncultured Candidatus Sumerlaeota bacterium | reverse complement strand
TACGTCTTTTCCCACAGGGACGTATTCAGTCTTGCCACTGCCGGCTATGGGCTGTAATCGCTGGGAAATGGGGTCGTGCAAAAACAACACACAGCACTCCGCATTAAACATCTGCGCTATCTGCTGCACAATTTTCCTAAGCGTATGGGATAGAGATACGGACTCGGGACTGAAAAGCCCTGCCAGTTGCTCTATGAACTCCAGTGCGGGTGAGGGCTGTGGTTCTTGTTTACTGCTTAATTCTTCGTCACCGAATATTCTTATGGTTTCAGCGGTGGGGGGTAACAAACATACGACTTTATTATCAAATAAGACATTGGTTAAATCAAAGGGGGGTTCAAACACAAAAGTGGTATTGCCAATCTGGATTTTATCCTGTGGTTGCAACAAGATTTCAGCAACTTTTTTGCCATTAACTATCACCCCGTTTTTGCTGTTGTTGTCAATTATGTAAAACTGGCTACCGCGTTTTTCAATCACACAGTGATAGCGTGAAACATTAGGATGCGGGATCCAGATATCATTCTCATCGGCACGACCGATTGTTGTTCTGTCCTTTAGTTCGTATTTTAGCCCGATGTTATGTCCGTGGATGCTAAGTAAAATCGCCATAGTTTATTCACTTGTTAACCTACAATCTATTCACACATTAATTTTTTGCGAGAGTCCTTTTTTCCGTGCAAGGCGCATACGCAAATGAAAAATCAACCGGCTTCTGCGCTCTAAAGTTGCCAGCCATAACACCAACCAGTAGCCGATAAAGGCAGCTACAATGCCTGTTAATAGGCCTCCCACAATAATTGCAAAAATGATATCCAGCGAGGCTGCCAGCTGAAATTTTTCAACTATCTGTAAAATTTCTTTTATGGAAACTCGCTCCTGTCCCAGCACCATTGTTCCCACGTAGTAACAAAAGTAGTACAAAAATGGACTGGTAAAATAATTGGTTGTCCAGGTAGCAGCTACTCCAAGTGGCAAATTCACTCGCAGAAGAATACACAACCCAGCTGCAATAAACATCTGAATTCCAGTTGGCGGAGTAAAGGCAACAAATAAACCTACTGCTACACCACCAGCCATCCGCTGGGGTTTAAACTGCCAGAGCTCGCGCCGGAATATGGTATTGCCCAGTAACCGATGCAACTTTGTGTCTTTAAAGTAACGCGGCTGGGGCAGATATTTTCTTAATTTATTTATCCACTTTGCAAGAAACAAGTGTTTGAATCCTTTTTTTAATTGGAGGCTTAGTTATTCATCTCTTTAGTTTCTAATTTCAAACCTGAAGACAAGGTGATATTTATTAAAAACTATTGTGCGCTACCTTTCACATCTTGCGAACACTTGGAAGATTAGTTATTTCCGCTGTGCTCCCGTTTGCTTTAAAATTTCATCTACGAACTCCTGTGCCTCGACCAGTTGCTGCTCGCTCAACTGTAGCTGAGGAATGCGAATTTTCTCTTTAGTCTTGACTAATTCAAACACCAGAAACCGAGTGCCTGTCTCGGTCTCAACTTCGTATCCACACCAATTAAATACTCTAAGCCGCAGCAATAAATGAGATAAAATATACAATTTGGCATCCCGATTGGGCTCTGCAGTGTTCGTCATAATCTGCTCAAAAATCTGCAACATTCTTTCCTTCTGCGACTTTTTTTGCTCCCGATTGTCAGTCCCTGACTTTGCCACACGCCGTGTAAACCACCGCGAAAACACAAGTTGTGTCTTGACCTTTTCCCAGCAATCCAAACAGTAATCGTAACGTAATAAAGTCATCTCTGCCTCGGCAGCAGAAGTTTTCGTTGGGGTAAAGGTACTTGTATCCTCTGTCTCTTCCGCACCATTTAAGACTGAAGGATGCCGCTCCAGATTAGCAATACTTTGACCGCAAATTATGCACTTATCTGACGGTCTGGTTATTTCATATTTCCAGGGCATTATTTGCGGAATGCTGAAACTCAAATTAAAAAATTAAGTCCTTATCACGTCCTGTGCAGATATTTCTTAATTGATTAGTCTATTACAAAACGGTATTCCAGCCGTGGGGAATCATACAACGGAATATGCCTAAAGGAAAATACTTTTCCACTGAGTAAATCCCAGAAACTTAACCGGCGCTTAGGCTTAATGATATGAGGTTTCCCTTTAATTTTCGCCAGTTCTCCTGCACGCTTTATTGCGTCTTCCAGAGTTCCCAGCTTATCCACCAGTCCGTATTCCAGTGCCTGCCTGCCGGAAAATATTCTTCCGTCAGCTATCTCGCGTAATCGTTCCTTTATAACCTCCTCTGTCAGAGTCCCGGTGGTAGATGAGTCATCACTTTTCCAGTCCCCACGTTTCAGCAATCTTTCTTTTATTTTCTGCCGGCGCGCTGTATATACTGCATCAAAAAATTGCTCATATACATCATTAATTACTTCTGAAAGCAACTTTTGTTCTTCCGGAGTCATTGGCCTCGTAGGCGACCCGATATCCTTAAATTCCCCGCTTTTTACCACTTCCAAATTAATTCCCAGCTTTCGAATCAGCTCTTCCCAGTTAGGAAATGTCATAATCACACCAATACTCCCGGTAATGGTGCCAGGGTTGGTTATAATTTCATCAGCAGCACAGGCAACATAGTAACCACCCGAGGCTGCAATATTGCCCATAGCGGCTACGATAGGTTTCTTCTGCTCAGTTTTAAGTTTGAGCAGTTCACTATACAGCTCCTGCACCGCTCCGACAGAGCCCCCGGGGCTATCAATTTTGAGGACGATTGCTTTGACCCCGGGATTATCACGATATTTATTTATTTGCTCTAATTCTTCTTTAACAACATAGATGGCTCCTTCAATGGACAACACTGCTACACTGCTTATCTTTCCGCTGATTGAACTAACCAATCCCTGTAATCCATAAATCACTAAGAACACCACGATAACCAGAGCGATGGTAATTATCAAACATCGGGCTGGTTTTCGCTTTTTGGGTCTTGTTTCAGTATTTGAAAATTCAGTCATTAAATTTCCCCTTGCAATATTAGACTAAAAGCAGAAATATTTTTCTACTTTTCCTGTACGAAGTCAATAATGCAAAGATGCAAAACCCCAAAAAAGCAAAACTAAAATTATGGGTTCTGTGTGGGGGGCAATCGCCTGAACATAATGTTTCACTCTCTTCTGCGAAAACCTGCACTGCTGCGCTGGATTTATCTGTATACGAGGTCAAACCTGTGTGCATTACCAGACAGAGGGGCTTATGGTTAGTGCCGGATAAATACTTAAGCTCAACTTCAACTGCCATTGTAAAGTTAAAAACCTGGTTTAACCTCTTCTCGCCAGAAACTCAGGAGAATCTTTCCGCCCTGTCACAACAGGGAATCCGGGCTCTGCCCGTCCATTCCGCCATTGAGCTCTTAAAACGTGAACCGCCAGACTTAATTTTCCTGCTCCTACACGGACCTGCTGGCGAGGACGGCACTCTTCAAGGATTACTGGATTTTGTTAATGTTCCTTACACAGGGTCCGGAGTACTTGCCAGTGCTCTGGCTATGGATAAAGTGCGCTGTCAGGATTTTTTAAAGAGCCTGGCAATTCCCGTTCCGCCATCTATTGCACTGAAACTCAGCTGGCAAAAATCTCTCACACTATCTCTTCTGCCGGAGATAAAACCCATTAAACTAACAGAATTATGGCAAAGAATAATGGACGAAATTGTTCCCCCAATAATTATAAAGCCCTCCCGCTGTGGCTCAAGTGTCGGAATGAGCATTGTAAAGGAGAAATCCGAGCTGCTACCAGCATTACACCTTGCGGCGAGTTATGACGACGAACTGCTGATTGAGAGACTTATCTCCGGCACAGAAGTAACCTGTGGAATTCTGGAAATTCGTCGCCAGAAAAAATCTCAGCTAGTAGCATTTCCTTTAACTGAGATTGTGCTTAGAGAAGCTGCCTTTTTTGATTATGCATCTAAGTACACTCCGGGAAAAACCGAGGAAATAACTCCGGCACGTATTCCCACAAAATTAACTCATTACATTCAGCAGCTTGCCCTACGCGCCTTTAAAGCCATTGGCTGCCGTGGAATGGCGCGTGTGGATTTTATAATTGATACTCAAGGCAAGCCTTATCTACTGGAAATAAACACTATTCCTGGAATGACACCCACGTCATTATTGCCCCAGGGTGCTAAAGCTATGGGGATTGACTTTCCAAAGCTACTTGACCTTATTATCCAGTCCAGTTTGAGCTGACCTGGGCAGATTAAGGCAATAGTCCACTCTGTTCCTCACAGAGGTTAGCCAGCAAAGTCAGACCAAGACAGGAGGCAAGCGAGACGGTTAATAATTGTCCTTTGGGCTGTCGCCAGTCAGTATGAAAAAATTGCGCGCTTATCATTCCCTTCCGCGCACCAAAATCCCCGTCCTCGCGGGCAATAAATTGCCGAAAACACAACAGGTTGTCCTGCGCTCGCTCCCGGTAGTATTCGTCTTTAAAAAAATAAGCCAGACGATAAAGCTCGGGATAACATACTAAGCCATAACAATGGAGAGCTGCCTTCATTACTGAGGCAATGTCAGCTCCGCGGGTTCGGAAATCATACGTTCCCAGTATGGTGTGAGGAGAAAATTTGACGTTATAACTCAGCCTGAAAGTCAATGTCCAGTCAGCGGCACGGCGTGCTAGCTCCAGCCAGCGTTCGTAGCGATTGAATTGATACAGCAATTGATAGGCAATTATTGCACAATAGCCGTCTTCAGAAGAGGGAGCCATTCCCGCATCTTCAGGTGCACCATACAGAC
>CAYRXI010000019.1:28959-34474 GCA_964428255.1 uncultured Candidatus Sumerlaeota bacterium | reverse complement strand
CTACGCCAACAGAAACTCCATTACCTGTACCAGTTATGACGTATGATTTTGAAGATGATACAGATGGTTGGACGTTTACTCCGGCGGAAATAAACTCTTATGATACTCAATGCAGTGGCGCGTTCCCTGCGTTTAATGGTCATCATATCGGTATGGAAACAGATAATACGACTAACAGATTTGGATACTGGGATGCACCAGCAGGTATACCTTATGAGGCAAATAAGCTATATAAATTTGTCTGGAAAATAACTACCAATCAAATTGAGCCTATTTATATCCCGACGTTTCGTTTCCGTGTTAATGAAATTAACACCTGGTCATATAGTGTGGAGATGATTTTGACTTCTGTAGATGGTTCCTATCTACCGCCTCGTACTTATAATCAATATGTTCTGCCATTGTTCGGCAGCTATATTAGACCTTCCTTTGATGTTTATGACTTTGATGTGGACTATGGACAAGTGTGTTGCGAACAGCTGGATATTTATAAGCTGGACATACCGACAAATGGCTGGATTTCTGAAAAAACGCCTAATTTCCCCTGGAATTGGAGTGGCACAATCCCACCATACAATGCCGTTGCCAGTGGTATAAGTGGAGGGCTGCAGCTTAGCTCTTCGGTTGCAGAGGATAAAGGCTTTGGTTACTGGTGGAGTGACCGGGAGTCAATTGCCTGGACCCCTGACCAGCTGTACAGAGCGGTTTTTGATATCAGCTCTAATGACGCTAATACCATGTTCGGCGGCGTGCGTATAACAAGCAATGATTATAACTGGTCTATGCGCTTACGCTTCTACGAGTTGACCGCGCCGGATGCAGATGGCAATGCATATCCAGTGTATTTTGAGACAGCTTGTGGTTCGCACTTCTTCCTGAATTATGAAGGGATGGATTTTGAGAATTTCCGTGGTGGAACAAACACTCTTACAGCAGTCACAGTTGAACGGTATCCCCTTAATCCGTAATTCATTAAAGAAAAGACAGAACCCTTTAGAATAAAGCAGGTAAAATAAAGATGTGACTGCCAAACTAGCTGAATCGTTTTAAGTCTACTTATTATTGACCGGACGTTTGTGAATGTGAATTTCTACTATATCGCCGTCCTGGAGAACGTAATCTCGTTGAACAGTTTGTCCCTCAAAACGAGTAGAACCCCAGATGCGAGCATAATTAAAGTTAGCAGCAAAGTCTTTATGAATTTCGCCAGCCAGGTCAAGGACTGTGCTTCCCTGTTTTAGTGTAAAAGGCTGGCTCATATCTGGAGGTTTACCTGGCTGTTTGGCATAAACCCTGATTATGCGCAGGGCACGAAATAGCGCATCTTTTAAGGGAGTAAAGTCGTAATTGTTATCAATAGCAGAGATAGGCAAAATTTCATATTTCCCCCTTAAGTACTCTTTCAAGATTTCCAGATTAACAGGTGCCCCATCCACGTCTATTTTATTAGCAATTATCAGTGCTGGACGTCCTACATAGGGCCAGGGAGGTTGCTCGTTATCCTGCCCGATTAATGCTATTTTCGCTTTATCCAGACGTTGAAAGATAAAGTCAAGCCGTTCCAGTAAATCATCAGCGGATACATCCAGCACAATAGCCAGCACGTCGCATCCCCGAGCAATTTCAATCACCCAGGGCTCGGTGTGCTCAATACACAACGGCGGTAAATCAACCAGCTGGAGGTGGATATCCTTATAAGGCATCATTCCTGGCACAGGGAGTTTGGTGGTAAACGGATAATCTGCCACTTCTACTTGCGCCTTGGTCAAACAGCGCAATAGCGCTGATTTACCGGCATTGGGAGGTCCAATTAGAGCAACCTGACCGGCGCCTTCGCGTTCAATACTGAACGAATGGCCTTTTTTCTTCTGCTTTTTGGCTTCTTCCAGTCGTTCCTTAAGCTTGGAGATTCTCCGCTTAATATCCGCCTGCATCTTTTCTGTGCCTTTGTGCTTGGGAATGGTAGCCAGCATCCGCTCAAGGCAACTCAGGCGTTCTTCGTCGGTCTTTGCTTCCTTATAAGCTTTATCGGCTGCAATATATTCTGGGGTTAAATTTGCAGGCATACTTCGCGCGTTATGACATTTTGCTTTAAAGATTTAAATAAATTCATTCTCTCATAAAATTGTGTGAAAATCAATAGTATCAGGGAAAACCTCAAAATCAGCTGAAGGTACGCTATGGTGCTGAGAAGTAGTCCAGACCCGGTGAAATCTACAAAAATAAATCCTGAATAGTTATACCGGAATGCAGGAAAAATTATTTTTTACTTTCCATATTAAGGTTATCATTTCCTACTTTGTGGTATCAGGTAAGATTACAGGCGGTACATTGCGCATCAATTTAGCGAGATTGCAAGATTACCGCATTAATAAAGGCATTAATGGCAGCAAGTTTATGCTCCGCTTCTAATTTTTCCGGATAACCGTCAGCCAGCGAGATTTCATAATACAGCTGCCGTGCTGTTTCAGTCAGGTCTTTAAATCGTTCAAGCTTAAACATAGTTGTATGGGGTGAGACACGTCCCACGTAATCGCATGCTAATTGATAATAAAAATCTGCCAGACGTAGACGATGATTCCAGACCAGTTTACTCTCTACATTTTGCTTAATCAGAGAATCAAAAGCTGCTACAGTTTTTCTTATCCCATCATCAATGGCAGTATAATTGTCCTTCAAAAGCAAAGCCACTTCAAGTTGAGCCTGCTCCCGAAGAAGATTTATGAGTACTTTATATTCTTCGTCCTGTATTTCTTTTAGTAATTGAGAAAGATTATAGATGCGCTGTTCGTAAAATACAAGCAAACCAGAGAAAGTAGATGGATAAGCACCTAGGTCATTGGCGCGAAGAATCTGCTCCACAAGGGAGAGCCGTCTTTGTGCCTCAGCTGCGAGAGGTGACTTATTTTTCTCGTGTCCCTGTTCACCAGTTTGTGGAGGTATTAATAGACGATAGTGATCGGCTGCTTCTTTTAACTGGCACAATTTTTCAAATGCCAGGGCGCGGGAGAAATTAACGATGTCAGTAGCAACTCCAGGATAAAGGGTTTCAAAGTTGTCCAGACGTTGCAAAGTGGCCTTAAACACATTTTGCCCGGCAGGAGTTTGGGGATAGGGAAAGCGGTAAACATCTGTCATCTGATAAATTTTGAGTTCAGCTACAATACTTGTCAGGGTATGAGAGGGTAATAATTCTCTGTCAATGAGTTGGGGGGGGCAGTGCGACAGCTGGAAAATAGTATCATAAGCAACATCAAAGTTAGAAGTGGCAATATAGAGACTAAGCATTTGAAACACGAAAAAGGCTGTGGCAGTAATTGGAGTTTGGGGACATTGTATGATTTCATAGTAGTGCTCATACCGTTGGCAAGCGCTTGCCAAAATAATTCAGATAATACCAGAGGGTGTAATTTTCATAAACATCCGGAGCTGCAAATTGGCGCGGTGCTAAGGCTCGCTGACGCGCCATTTCTCGCACTACCGGAGTTGCCACCGCCTCTCGACTGCGTTTATAAATTTCTGTTACCAGAAGTAGAAAGTTTTCTTGTGCCATTGAATTTAACAATAAATTTGTAGATTTAAACTCAAACGTATTTTCCCATATACGGAATAATCGCAAGGGTTCATTGCCGGTAGCCACCACAAAATCCAGCAGAGCCTTAAAGGCACATTGCCCGGGTTCCATATCCACATTCCCGCAGCTGAGAAATTTAACGTCTTTCCACGAGTAGCGTTGCTTTTCTGCTGCCATTGCTAATGGTTGCTCTGTGGCGAGTTCTATATAATCTTTATAAAACCAGCAACAGCTGATATCTATCGGGGACGGTAATAAAATTTCTGGCTCCGACAAAACCGCGATAGTTCGTTGTCCTTTGCTGGTTAATTCCCTGCATAGTCTCATTGTGTCAGCAAATGGTACCTGCCGGAGAATTATCCCCTTACCTATTACCAGTGACCGTTCAGCCGTGGGCAAGTCAATCTGCCTGTACTCAGCAATTGTCTGAGCCAGTAAGCGAAAATTGATGTTTTCCTTGCGCGGGATAATTAAAAAATACTCTCCACTTTGCCAGTTTATTTTATCTGAAGGTGACCTGGGGACTTCACTGGAGCTGAGATTATCCAGTTCTTGCCACCAATTCGTCTCACGGGTTGATTGGAATTCTGCTGGAGTTGTTTCGGGAGCTGGCGAAGCTGAGAGAGAAAGGTCTTTTGAGAGACTACGTTTCTCTGGCTCTTTTAATTCTTCTAATTTCCCGAGTTCCAGATCAATTTCATTTAATTCAGTTAAATTTATAGAAAGAGAATCTGTTCCTGCTTTATCCGCGGTGGGTTTTATTGTCTGTGATATGGTTTGTTCTTCAGTAACAGGGGTAAAGGTCTTCATTTTCAACGGGTGTGAATTTTTGTCTTTTTGTCCCTCATCTTCGGGTTCTAAACTCTCAGAGTCTGGCAGCTCAATTTTTGATATCTCAAGCAGTTCTCGCACTCGTTTATCAGGAGACTTATCGGGAGTATAATTATCCTGCAGAGTTGATGAATCAATCACTTCGTCAACTATTGCCGAGACACGGCTTTGTAGAGAGCTATCAGATTTTGCCTTTAATAACTCTTGTTCCATTAACTGAATAAGTTGTGCTGCTTCCTGATACTGTTGTGGACTAATGTCTCTTCTAATAAATAATTGAAGATAGTGTAATCCCTGTTCCAATTTGCCAGGAATTTGACGGCATAATTTACCGGCTTCTAATAAAGCTTGCTGTGCCACCGGTACTTCTGGACCCGTAGCTATCAGCTGTTCAAAAGTAAGCAATGCCAGTGCCAGTTTGTTATGCTTTGCCAGAAAACGCCCCAGGTCATATTGAGGACCCGGCTGTAAGACAAATTCTGGGTATCTGTCTAATATTTCCGAGTAAGTCTTTTCTACTGCAGAGACATCGCCCAGAAACACCAGACGCTGAAGCTGCTCCCGAGCCTGAACTATCGCCAGTTCAGGTTGGGATTCCTTATCGCTGGAGAGGTGAATTTTTTTTTCAAATAGAGGTCGTGATGTTTTCGTGGAATCTTCCTTTTTTCCCACAAACTGGCGTAACCCATAGAATATGGCGGCTATCACTGCACCAACTACAAATCCGGCGCTGTGGGCACCGTAAGCTATAGAATGCGCGGGCACAATATACAAATTAAATAAGTTCATAACAAAATAGAAGCCCCATAAAAGTATTGCAGGCACATTTAATGTTCCAGAGTAAAATCGTAAGAAAATAAGGAAAAAGTAAGCAACTTTGATATTGGAATAAGGGAATAAAATGGTGTAAGCCCCAATTATACTAAACACGCAACCCGAGGAACCCAAAATCCTGACATCCGGCATTCCTTCTGGAATAAATTGAGCTTGAGCCAGGTTGCCAACAATCCCTCCCCCAAAATACATCAACAAAAACTTTGCCGGGCCAAGTTGGTCTTCTACGACGGGTGCCACCAGAGCAAAAAACCACATATTTCCTATTAAATGAAG
>CAYRXI010000019.1:24410-28949 GCA_964428255.1 uncultured Candidatus Sumerlaeota bacterium | reverse complement strand
GATAAATAATGATGTGATCAAAGCAATCGGTGAAATTTCGGAAGGGACAAAGGCAAAGTTCTGCAGAAAATCGTGAAGACTTCTCAAGCCCAGTGTCTTCTCATACAAAAAGACTATTACGTTTATAGCGATTATGGAATAAGTCACCCATGGACGCTTATAAAATACCTGGTCGCTGCCATACGGAATAAACATTGATGAGTACTATCAATCTTTAGAAGAATTATATAATCAACAGTTTAAAACTACAAAGCCTCCAAATCAACATATACTATTGAAATTTCAATAAAATTGCTAAAAGCAATCACTAACCAAGTTGATTTCACGCAAGGCAATTTCTGTGTTTTTTCATACAAATTGGTTATCTACTTTTAAAAAAGTCTTTATTTGCAGATGCAAGATTCCGTACTTGAAACACCAAACAACTCAAATATGCAGAATTATGAATAATACTAATACTGGGAGATATCCTCTAACTTCTCTTTTATCCTGAGTAGGAAAGCAGGATCTAATAACTACTTGACTGTTAAAAGTGAAATCTGAAAAAATAGGGATTAGTAATTTTTTTTCAAATTTGTTTAAAAAAATAATTGTTAAAATTTGAGAAAAATTCAGTTTGGAAAGAAAGGAGGATATCATATGCGAAGTTGTGGACGGCTAATACTTCTATTATGTGTATGTATTCTGACAATCCCCTTCATCTCGCTTTATGCCCAACCAGCAGAAAAGGCAGCATCAGGTCAACAACCCGCTACAATGGAAAAGAAAGAAGAAGTGAAAGTCACACCAGCTCAGCCAGGTGCCCCCGTCCTACCACCTCCACCAGATAGAGAGCCACCAATACCGGGTATGGGACGTCCGATGCGTGAACGTCCCAAACTTACTGAACAGGAACTGTCGGAGCGGCAAAAAATGTATTTTGAGAGCTCTTACAGACGGTTAGAGCGAATGGGCGCTACACCTGAAATGATAAAAGAAGGCCAGCTAATGATTAGATTCCAGATGTATATGGATGGGGCTTTACTGGCACAAAGCAAAGAGCTGGGATTGACAGACCAACAGAAAGAAGAATTAGCCAAAATTCAAAAAGAAGCACGGGAAAAAGCGCTGAAGCTGCTGACTGAAGAGCAGCGTAAGAAACTGGGGACTGTCCCTGCTGAACCCAAATCTATGTTGCAGCTGAATAAAGAGATATTAAAAAAGATGAGTGAACAATCAGGTAGAGAGGAAATGTCAATGATGATGCTTGGACCAATACTGACCTGCTTTATGGAAGAACCCGGTACTGTACCCTCTGCGACACCAGCTGCGCCACCTTCATTAAATTTACCAGGTGTTCCCGGTGCAGCCGGAGAGAAAAAGGCACCCCCAGCCCCCTCGCCAGAAGCAGAAAAGAAATAACACTCTGTAAACGTTTTTAAACAAAAAAATTGGAGAGGCGGATATAAAATCCGCCTCTTTTTTTATTTTCAGATTTTAAATAAAAATAATTTGCCCAGATTAAACTCATATTTTTCCCGTCTTTCAATTTCAACATATTTTTAACCTGTGAGAGTTTTCAGCAATCCTGAAGATTTGCACCAAATAGAACGCTAATTTGTGCATTAAGGGACATTCTTCTATTTCTTTAACTTACTTTCTTTATTAATCTTGATTAATTGAATGCTTGAAATCTCACTGAAAATAAAGGGCTTACAATGTAACCGGCTCTAATATTAAATCAAAAAATTATCTGGTATATAATTTGCCTTAATAAAAAACTGTAAATCAGTAAGAGGAGGTGATTAACGATGAGAAAGGAAACTGGTAAAAAGATACTTTTGGTGCTGGTTCTGATGGGTTTGGCAGGGGTGGTTACAATGGCTATGGGCTTCGGTCCGTTTGGCTGGAACGGCAAGGTGAAGCTGGCTAAAGAGTTAAATCTTTCAGAGGAACAAACCGCGCAAATAAAGGAGAAGATGTTGAATATGCAGAAAAAGCGCATTGATCTGGGAGCAAAATTAAAAACAGCTGAGCTGGAGCTAAGACAGATTCTGGAAAAAGCCGAACCGGATAAAGAATCTGCGCTGAAGAAAATTGAAGAGATTGGACAACTCCGCACAGAACTGCATAAAGCACAAATTCTTCACTGGTTAGAACTGCGGAGCGTGTTGACTCCCGAGCAGTTGAAAAAGTGGGAAGAGATAAAGCCAGCATTCCGCGAAAAGATGCGAGAACACAGGGCAAAAATGCTGCGTGAAGGTATGAAAGAACCACTTCCGGGATTTGAACAACCGAATAGAAAGCCAGCCCCACCTGATGCACCCCTGATGCGTGAACGCTGGCGTCGTTCAGCTCCGCCTGGACCAGGTGTAGAAGAACCGCTTAAAGAAAAAGAGCGACCTTTATTAAAAAAGAAATCAAAAAAGATGCTCGCACCGGAGGAAGAAATAGAGAGTAAGGAAGAACGTGAGGGAGTATTTCAGCCACCGATGATTGATATTTTGGGTGATGAAGCCAGAAACTTACCGCCTGAACAAGATTTAGACCTTGCTTTACAGCTGGAGCTGCCGCCGGTTAGTGAGAGATAACGCTTGGATGCGTAGTTGTTTGACATTGTTGCTAATTTGATTAACGAAGAAAGATGATAATGCGAGTAACAAGAAGGATAGAAAAGATATAAACACCTCGCCTGCACCTTGAGATAGCCGTGTTATCAGCCCGATATAAAGAAGGGCTATAACACGGCAACTGTTTTTTAGAAGATTCTAACCGAATCAGTCAATATACCCTCCCAGAGTAAATAAAAGTTCATCCCTGGGTTGTGCATTTTGCCGTTTAATCATTTGAACATAAGTAATAATGACTTTACCTTTGAAAAAGAAATTAATTAGAATTGCTTCAATAGATTAATTTATCTGTCAGAGACAAAGTAAAAGAGAATCTGGATTATTTCTTGTATGGGGTTATTTTTTTTCAGTAGGATAAATAAATATGGTATTATAGCACATCAATTCAATAGAGGAATTTTTTACTAAGCCCCTAAATCTGCTTTCAGCTAGTTCTCTCCAAAAGATTGATAATAACTCGAGAACTATTCATAAATAGCACAAAATTTTTATCTCTCAATAAAGTCCTTGAAGACTCACAAATACATCTAGCTTATCAGTATATATGCCATTCTCCCACAGATGAAGGGGGAATATAATATTCCTCGGCGCCAATGTCATAAACCGAACCATCACCACGAGGCTGGCTTGTGCCATCAAACGGTCTCGGGTCTCCTTCAAAATCCACCGTCAGATTCACCATCACTGAGCCACCTGCATCTATGCAGGGAGAATTAACAGTAAGATGGAAATCACCACCTGCTGGATTAGCCAGAAGCGGATTAGAAGTAATGTTGCCTGTGCCACCAACCGTCCAGTCTTGAATGCAGGAATAAGTAGGATTGGAACAATTAAAAAGTTGCGGACCCGTGGGTGCTGTGTTTTGCCAGATAATACAATTATGTATTGGTCCATTGCAACTATCAAGACCGCCACCATATCGGTTAGCCGAGTTACTATAGATAGTATTGTTTAGAATTATTCCATCGCAATCATATAGCCCGCCACCAGAACCATAATCAGTAGTCGAGTTAGCTGTAATCACATTATTGGGGATAGTAGCGTGAGTGGAATTTCCCCGAATCCCGGCGCCCGAATTGGCTTTACCATTGGTTATAATAAAGCCAGAAAGGACGCAGTTGGTAAGCTCTGTGCCTGAGAAAGTTACCACAGAGCTAGCTTGATTGCCATCAATTATGGTACTGGCAACAACGCCAGGATTGGTGGGATCAGTAGAGCGCAGAATAATATTTTTACCGTTGAAATTAATATTCTCTTTGTAAGTTCCCGCTGAGACAATGATTTCATCGCCATCAGAAGAGGCATTAATCGCAGACTGAATTGCCGGGTATTGCGAGGGGACGTATCTCACTACCGCCAGAGAGCAAATCGGCAAAAGAAAAATATACAGCATAATACAAAAAACCAAACTTCGGGGAATTAAGTAATTTGTTTTTTTCTCATTTTACATCTCCTGTTATTTTTTTTTGCTTTGTTGCAAAATAATCTCTTTGACATAAATACTCGTAATCGCAGTGTAAAGGTGAAAAAAATGAGAGCACAGAATACCCGTCTACCGAGATTCCTGTCCCATTCCTAATTACTTAGCGCCGGAAGTTTTATCTTTATATTCTTACTCCCCTTAATACAGTTCGCTATACAATACTCCAATTTTTCTGCTGTTTGTTGCTCAAGATATATTTAAATACCACCTACCGGGGTGCGGAGGATCTCTTGAGTGCCTCAAAGAACATTCTAAAAATCTTGAAGTTAAGAGAGGTTCCAGACCATAGCACTATCTGCCGAATGATGGGAAGAATCAATTAGCAATTACTGGAGTGGGTTTTAAGGGAGACGCTTAAGGAAGGTGGTGTGGCAGAGGAGATTATCACTATTGATGGGACGGGATTTCACAAAGAGCAAGCGATTGTGTATTATCAAGGACGTTGCG
>CAYRXI010000019.1:19981-24377 GCA_964428255.1 uncultured Candidatus Sumerlaeota bacterium | reverse complement strand
AGAAAATATCGTCGCTGGTTTAAGGTGGTGTATGGAGGGGGACATAAATTTATACTGGAACAAGTAATGTGTAAAGGGTTAGGGAGTGATAGTGCTTACTCGAGCCGGCGCTCAAACAAGAAGCAGGGCATTATGGGAGTCTCTATAGTAGTATTTATAGGAAACTACGAATGTGATGGCTCAAAGGTGGAACCCGGTGATATTGTTTCGCCAATTAGACGCGGCGGAAAACTCTGCTCGCAGGAACAACTCCAACGGGAGGAACTTGTAGCTCAAACGTAACTGGATGGCATCCACAGAAAACATTGGGTTTGTGCCACGGTCAATTTCGTCATAAAATATTTGATTAAATCATTCGTAGTGTTCAGGAATCCCACAACTAACTTGAGGCGCTTCTTGAGAAACTAGTATACAGTCTCTATCGTCTGGCGATTGCTTTTTTGCCAAAGAACTTGTGTCTTTTCAAATTTATTAAATATTATCTTTGGCCATCCTTGTAACAAAGCATTTTTTTGAGTTTTATTTAGTTGATTTCTGGATTTGAGATTTTTTTAGTCCGTCCCGAGCAGCCTGAAGTTTTTCTTTTGTTTCTTTGTTATCCGGCTTTAATGCCAGGGCTATGGTCAGGTAGTGAATGGCTTTTTTCCATTCTCCCTTTTCCAGCGCCTCAGAACCACGGCGTAGCTGGTCCTGAAATAAACTTTCCTGTCGTTGTTCTAATTTTTCCGGCTCAACCGGTTTTATGGTCTCTTTTGGAGCAGATTTCTTGTCTTCTGGTGTGACTTCTGCGAGACGTTGCAGGTCAATTTTTTCAAAGACTTCCTCTTCCTCTGCAGTAGGTTTTTCTTTTTCAGAAGGCTGTTTAATTTCCTGTGTTTCGCCAATTGATTTCTCTACTGGCGGCACAACCTTTTCCTGTGTTTCCAGAGGTTCGGAGGTTAGAATTATTGTTTCTGCCTTATCGGTAGGTTCTGGTGGGGCACCCTTTTCAGGCGGTGCTTCAGTCAACTCTTTTAGTGCAGATTGTTCGGGCTCGGTCTCCGACGGTTGTTGTGGAGCAGGACGCGCTATATCTAATAAGGTTTCCTCATAAGCCACACTGGGGCTAATCAGCGTTTCTTCCTGTCCCGTATCTGAAAATACCAAGCGTTCATATTCCTTACTAAATTGTGTCAGCTCACTGGTTGTCTCCTCAGGCCGGGCAGGTGGTGCTTCTTCTTCTAATAGTTCATCCAGCGCTTGTAAGGGGACAATTTCTTCGGCTTCCTCCTCTTTACTAATAACAGGAGGTTCTATTATTTCTTCTTCGGCAGGTTTTATTGCAGGCTTTTCTTCAGGTTCAGTTTTTTTTGCGGGTATTGATTCAGGGACTGCTATTACTGGAGGTTCTTTAACTTTTGTATCCTGAGGGGGTGTTATTGGTTCTATTAATGAAACTACATCTTGTTTTTGTGTTAACTCGGTTTCTGGGGGGATCTTCTTTTCCTCTTCTTTTGCCATAGGTTGTTCAAAAACTATCATTTCAGGTGTTACCTCAGCCACAGCAGGTTCTTCCTCAGCTTTTGCTTCTTCTTCCAGGACACTTACAACTTCAGCAATCTGTTCTCCTCCACCGGCAAATTTACTCAATGGTTCTCCGGCTTTTGGGACAGCGGTTTTTCGCTGAGTAACTTGCGCTCTCAACGCTGCCGAGCGCCGCATACTCAAGAACAGATATAGCACCGCAAATAATAACAGTCCCCCACCGATAATTGCAATTATCAGCGGGGATGCCATTTTCTGAATATTACCAAGAAAAGTCTCTTTGCGAGCAGTCACCGGTGGTGGTTCTACGGGGCGTCTCTCTGCGGGTGGTTCAAGTGGGGGTTCGCTAACAAGAGGAGTTGGTGTTGCAATAATAGCGGGATGTAACTGCGTAGGTAAGGTGCCCAGTTCGTGACTTAATGCTTGCTTGTCTTTTTTTTCTTTTGCCAGATAGCGATATAATCTGGCAACTCTATTACCCGGGTCCAATCTATCCAGTTTCTCGCATTCCAACAGCATTTCATCATAGTTGCCATTGACAAAGTGGATGAGTAAACGTTCTTCACATTGTTCTACCTGTCTTCGTATTTCTACATCTTCGGTTTTGGCTATTTCCACCACCTGTGTACCTGTGGTCTCAGTGGGTTGTGCACTGATCTGAATTGTGTGGGAGAAACACCAAAAAAATACAGCGCCTAAACAAATTACTTTCAGCTTTTCACCGAAAAAATATGATGTATTACACACCACTTATCTTAACCTTTCTATAATATCTTTGATTCCAATAAAGTTCAGCGGTGAATAGCCTTACCTTAAAACACTAATATCTAAGGTTTGATTATCGTAGAGATTTTCTTTACAATCAACTGGAATTTTATTTTTTTCCTATCACACTCGTTTTCAATTTTTTCGTAAAATTGTATTTTCACGCAGGAAAATAAAGGTGAAGTATAAGTACGAAGAAATAAGAGAAAATATTTATTCACAGAGTGATTGGGCAGAGAAGGTTGTAGATGGTGTCCTATTGCAGTTATTGGAGAACAACAACGTTCAGGGATTGCGCAAAATCAAGCAAGTCTATCTGGTAGGCTGTGGTGATTCCCGAATTGCAGGCCAGGCATTACAACAGGCATTTTATCATTACAGCGGAGTGCCTGCTCAGGCATATCCAGCCTTGACTTTTTCACACTACTTAATACCTTTTGCCATAACGCCCTCACTGTTAGTGTCAATTTCTTACTCCGGCAAGGTCAGCCGAACTGTGGAAGCCACACGACTGGCGCGTCAGAAGGGGATGCTAACTTTTGGCATCTCCCGCCTAAAGTCGGGTTCAGCTTTAGCTGAAGTGGCTGAATATATGGTGGCACTAAATACCCCGGCAACCCGACAGATTATTCCGGGATGTCTGTCTTATTTTGCTTCGTTGTTAGCTGTAGCAGTGTGGACGGTGTTTTTGGGTGAAGCGCGGGGTGTTTTATCTTCGGCGCAAGCAGAAGAGCTCTATTCACGACTTAAAGCTACCGGCAGATGGATAAAGGAACTTCTCTCTTCTCAAAGCGAAAAGATTGTTAAGTTTGCAAAGACCGTCGCGGGAAAGCAGGTGTGGCACTTTCTGGGTAGTGGACCTAATTGGGCTACTGCCGAATATGGAGCGATAAAGTTATTGGAAAGCGCTGCCCTGCCTGCTATCTGGTTTGACATTGAAGAATGGGCACACACGGGCTACTTCCTCACAGAGCCTGCCACTCCTGTAATACTTATAGCGCCCCGGGGAAAGAGTTATAATAGACTTATGGAACTACTACCAGCTATTAAGTATCTGAAAGTTAACGTCCTATTAATCACCAGTGATGACGTTCCACAATTGGATATTGATGAAGAGCGAGTAATTCGTGTACCTCATCCGGAATTATCAGAGTCCCTAACACCACTCCTGTTTTGTGTTCCGTTGCAATTGCTGGCACTGAACTTAGCCGAGAGGCTTCAAACCATTCCATTTCATCTGGAAAACCAGGAACGCCTGGACCTGAACTCGGCGCAAATCTATCAAAGCAGGCAAATTACAAGTCTGGCTGACGTCACACCCGACTGAATTTACATACCACACAAGAAAGGATTTAATTTTTCTCTTGCTTGATGTCTGTATTTTAGATTATGAATACTACATATATTTAAATTTTGCTTAAATCAATGGAGGTAGAAAATGTTTAAAAACAAGGTTGTAGTGCGGGGTGTATTAGTTTTTTTATTGGGGCTACTGATAATGGTGTGCTGGGGGAAAGAGGACGAGCCCTCAATTGAAGAAGTTTCCCCACAGAAGAAGGTCATTGCTACTTATGCCGGTAAAGAGCTAACCAGGGCGGACCTGGAGATGATGATGAGATATCGTGGTAGTGGCAGAATGTTTTTTGGAGAACCGTTAGAAACACTTTCAACCGAACGGCTAAAAACTCTGGTAGAAGAACTGGTTGGCGAGGAGCTGATATATGAAAAAGCCCAGCGAGAAAATGTCCAGCTTTCTGCTGAGGAACAGGAGCAGCTTCAAAAAATGAAGGACAATTTGCTGGTTGAGCAGCTGTATAAAACAATAGTGGAAAAAAACGTGCCCGAGATAAGCGAAGAGAAAGCCCGAGAGGTTTATGAAAAAAATGCCGAACAGCTGACTCAGCCATTTCAATTTTCAATGAAACATATCTTTCTCTCCACTTATAAAGAATATACAGTACAGGAAGGCGATACCCTGGAAAGCATTGCGGAGAAACTCTGCGATGAACCCTCAACAGCAGTCCTGCGTATATTGAGTGCCGAGACCAAAGAACCACGCTATGTAAAGCCTGAAGAACGTGACCAAAAACCTTTCAAGCCTCTGGCT
>CAYRXI010000019.1:16915-19971 GCA_964428255.1 uncultured Candidatus Sumerlaeota bacterium | reverse complement strand
GTAGAACGCCCCGGGGAAGTAATTGGACCAATCGTGCCTGACAAATCAGAAAAACCAATACTACCGGAGCTGGTGGAAGCCGCGAAAAAGACTGAGGAAGGCAAATTCTCAGACATTATTGAAACCAAACATGGTTATCAAATAATAAAAATCGTGAGTAAGCAGGAGAAACGCCAGACTCCCTTTGAACAAATTAAGCACCGCATAATCAGTCAGGAGACATTTAAGAGCCGAAGAGAATATGCAGATAATTATCTAAAGGACCTGCTGAAGAAAAGTCCACTGATTAAGACCTATCCCGAGGTAGTGGCAGATGATAAGGCAAGTACGTCAGCTATTGTGGCAGAAATTGGACCTGAAAAAATCACCAAGATTGATTTTGAACGTAAACTGGCCCGTTATATAGCAAAAAAGACAACAGCCGCGGAAAAGCTAGAAGAACTCTTTCGTCTGCCTGAATTTATTCGCATTATACTACCCGTGGAAGCAAAGAAATTGAATCTGGATAAGGAAGAAGCATATATCAAGGCAGCAACCCAGATGACCATTGATATGTATGCCAATGCCTACCTGCAGAAAAAATACCAGACAGAAATTAAAATTAACGATGAGGAGCTAAAGAAGTATTATAAAGAGCATATAGATAAATTTACCCTTCCCAAGCAGTATAAACTGAGACAAATTCTTCGCAAAATTCATCCGCAGGTCTATACTCTGTCTGCAGAAGAAAAGGAAAAACTCGTACAGGAACGAATTAAAGAGCTACAGGAGATTCGGGCAAAGATAAAGAGTGTTGAAGATTTTGCAGCAATGGCTAAGGAATATTCAGATGACCCGGCAACCAAAGATAAAGGCGGTGAGGTGGGCTATGTACCCGAGTCTTATCAAGGGGGGTTTGATGGGAGATTGCAACAGCTAAAACCCGGCGAAGTGAGCGAGCCGTTTGAACGCGGCATATTTGTCTATCTGATTATGGTGGAGGATATTAAAGAGCCCCAGGTTCAACCCTTTGATGAAGTAAAACAAAATGTAGAACGTTATTATCGTTCTGATAAACAGCAGGAAATCCGCAAAAATTTAATTGAGCAGTTATTGAAAGAAGCCAATTTTAAGTTCATCGGATTAAGCGCCTACCAACCTGAAAAATCGGAGAATGCTGAAAAAGAGGAAAATTAACCTGTAATCAACCTTTCTCAGCTGAACCAAGAAGGAGTGGAGGTAATTCCAGAAGCGAATTAATTACCTCACAATCCAGGTGGGCAGGTAAAGAGTGATTAATCGTTCCCCGCTTGATTAGTATAGGGCGAATCCCCATTCGGCGCGCACCTTCAATATCTGTGATGTAGTGGTCTCCGACAAATACTGTTTCCGCGGGTGTGGATTGGGCTTTTTCAAGCGCCAGTTCGTAGATTTGTCGTGCAGGCTTTTCCCAGCCCACAATTCCTGAAATCAGAATAAAGTCAACGTATTTATCAAGTTGATGATGCCGTAGACAATTGAGGACGCTGGCGGTTCCATTAGAGACGATACCCAGTCTCAAGCCTGCCTGGCGCAGGATGGTTAAGACGGGGATGGTATCGGGAAACACTTTGCTAAAAATCCCCGCTTCAAATCGCCGCTCCAGTTCAATGGAAAGCTTGCGTGCATCTCCTTTTATGCCAATTGACTCAAAGATAAATTCATTCATCTTTAACCAGAGCGCCTCCAGATATTCATTTGTTACCTTCAGGTTTTCTTCGCGTGCAAGACGTTCTTTATTGTATTGTTCAATCACCGGCATTATCCGAGCCACTTCAGCTTCACTCACGTTATAACCAAAATCCTGACAGACTCTGGCAAAGGCACCCGGATAAGACGGGTCCAAATCAATTACGGTCTGTAGTGCATCCAGTAACACAGCTTTTATCTGCATCATTTGTCTCCTGATATAGCATCAAGTAGTAAATTCATAATAGGTTCGCTCTGCACTACCATTCAAGGTAAATTCAGAAATAAAACATAGTGAGGTTATTGCCTGTCACTGATTAAGAACATACGGGGGAGATACTTTCAGTTACTTGTGCGAAGATAATTTGAACAAAATTATTTTATTTAGGGAGAGCAATCGGTTAACGGAATTTCTCATCAATATTTAATAATGAGAGGAATGTAATCCTAAACATAAATTTCAATTAAGGCGGATACAGAACCCATAGCATTTATGATTTGTTGTTGGTAATCATACTTCTACTACGTCTTCGGCGTCTGAGTTTTTGTTTGCGGATTTTTTCTGCCTTAAGTGCGCTGGGACTATTTTTGCCCAATTTTTGCTGTTCCAGCAGTTCGCAAAGCCGCTTGCGTGCATAATATCTATTAAGGGCTTGTGAGCGTTCGCGGCTCATTTTTACTGTTAATCCTGTCGGGATATGCTTAAGACAGACACAGGTAGCAGATTTATTTACCTTCTGGCCACCTGGTCCCGAAGCCCGGATAAAAGTTTCCTCAAGGTCTTTCTCAGACACACCTAGCTGCTCCATTCGTTTTACAAGTTCTTCTTGCTTTTTCTGTGTCACGCCAAAATCCATAGACTTTCCCCTTAATTATAACTCGGTTTAACAAAATAAAACACGAACAAAATAATACAGAATGAATTGTAATTCAATCTGCAGTTTAGCACTGATTGAGAGCAATCTGCTATTTGTAAATGTTAGAAGCGAAATAGTAAGACCGGCGTCCCGCCTGTTTATTAAGCGATTTACAATATGCCCATCTTACTTTAAATGGACAGGCAAAATGCCTGTCTTACTACTAATGATAAAATATTATTACCTTTAAAAAGATGCTAAACTAAAGGGATTCGTTCCAGAAATATCGACAAAAAAAGTCTAAAACAGTTGACACGCATCACCATCAGTCAGAAAATTAATAGTATAATGTTCTTGTGATGAGAGAGGTGGATACAAAAATAAAAATAATGCCCTTGTTTCCGCTGGAGCAGGTAGTATTGTTTCCTCGCGCCTTGCTGTCAGTACAAATGCCAACAGCCAATCAAATTTTAGGATTGGGAGAGTATATTA
>CAYRXI010000019.1:10938-16905 GCA_964428255.1 uncultured Candidatus Sumerlaeota bacterium | reverse complement strand
ATATTACACTGGATGCAGAAATCTGTTTAGGTTTGCTTAAAAATCAAAAATCAGAGCTGCAAGGGAAAGCAGCAAAAGAAAATGATGTCTACCATATTGCCTGCGTGGGACGTATAATAAACAAGGAGCCCCAGGGTAAAAATGGGTTTAAGTTTTTATTAGAAGGCACTGAACGCGCTCGGATTATTGAACACATCCGGCAGCGACCGGTAGTGATGGTAAAGGTTGAAATACTCAGTGATTACATTGACATTGACCAGAAAGTAGACCTGCAAGCAGAAATGAAAGAACTGCTAAGATTACTCCAAAACCTGGGCGAGATGCTCCCACATTTTCGCCCCATAATAAAAAGTATCACTGCAACGTATCCCCATCCAGCAATCGTAGCCGATTTAATAGCCTACACCTTTATCAAAGATACGTATGCAAAACTCTCTATACTTTCAGAGCTTAATGCTTTGCGCCGACTGAAGCTGGTAGCAGTGCAATTAAGAAATATCTCTGCCCAGCTCAGCCGACAGCATCAAAAAAATGAATAAATACCTTTTATCTTATCAGGATTTATATCTCCAGTTTTATTCATACCAGACCAATGATTAATAACGAGATAGTAGCCAAGGTTAAGGACAATCTTTTACGCAATGGTTTTATGATTGAGATTTGTGCTTCAGGTGAGGAAGCCACTAAAAAGGCACTGACGGAAATCAAAGAAGGGGCAAGCATTGGCTTTGGTGGTTCATATACTGTCCGCGAGATTGGATTACTCACCGCACTGCAACAGGAAAATTATCGCTTGTTCAATCAATACAAAGAAGAGTTAACACGTGAGGAGCAGTTAGAATTACGCCGTCAGGGATTGCTTGCAGATTACTATATTACAGGAACAAACGCCATTACTGAACAGGGAGAACTGGTTAATATAGACGGTATTGGAAATCGCGTTGCAGGTCAAATTTTTGGACCAAAACAGGTGTTTATCTTTGCGGGCACGAATAAGATTGTGGCAGATGTTCCCGCAGCACTGGAGCGAATCCGCACCATTGCTGCACCCCGAAACGCACAGCGCTTTGGACTGGATGTTCCCTGTTTGCACGGAGAGGACTGCAGTTTATGCCCACCAGAAAAAACTCTCTGCAATATAGTTACCATCATTCGGCGTCAACGGACACCTCGCATAAAAATCTTTCTCATCTTAGACACGCTGGGTTATTAGCTTTATTACTCTCCCGTTTAAGTTTTATCCTTCAACTGATGGGAAAATTATTTACACAATCGTTGAATATATAGTATAGTGAAGTGGCATTATGGAATTTAACTTTAAAGAGAAATACCAGCAGGAAATAGATGAAATAAAGAAACGGTACCCCCCCCAGGCTCAGGAGTTGATTCAGAAGGCTTATGATTACGCTTTCACCGCCCACCAAGAACAAAAGCGAGAATCTGGTGAACCTTATATTTCTCATTGCGTGGCAGTAGCGAAAATTTTTCATGAACTGGAATTAGACTACATCAGCATTGCTGCTGGTCTATTACACGACGTTCTGGAAGATACCCATATAACTCTGGAACAGTTAAAGCGTGAATTTGCAGAGCCAATACCCACATTGGTGGAAGGAGTGACCAAAATTACTGGCTTGCGTTCCAGTCCACCGAATGTCCGCTATGTGGAAAATCTGCGCAAAATGTTACTGGCAATGTCCCGAGATATACGGGTGATAATTATCAAGCTCTGCGACCGTCTACATAATATGCAAACGCTTAATGCACTCCCCAGGGATAAGCAATTGAGGATTGCTCGGGATACTCTTGAAGTCTACGCACCGCTGGCTAATCGGCTGGGGATACATAAAATAAAGGCACAACTGGAAGACCTGGCAATGCTGTATCTGTATCCCGACAAAGCCCGAGAAATCCAGAATCTGCTGGAGCAAAAACAAGCAGAACGTGAAGAGTTCGTCAGGCGTGCCTGCGAGTTCCTTCGGACACATTTAGAAAAAGCCGGGTTAAAGGTAGAAGTGACAGGAAGAGCAAAACACATATACAGTATCTATCGCAAAATGCAGCGTCAGGATGTTCCCTTGGACGGCATATACGACCTGATTGCGATTCGCGTCATAACTGAGACAGAGGAAGAGTGCTGGACAGTACTTGGTAAAATTCATTCTATCTGGTATCCGATTGATAGAACGTTTAATGACTATATTTCAATGCCTAAAGATAACCTATACCGCTCTATCCATACTACGGTAGTCGGACTGGATGGACAACCGATTGAGATTCAGATTCGTACTCGTGAGATGCATCAATGGGCAGAATATGGCGTAGCTGCACACTGGCGTTACAAAGAAGGGTTAAGTGCCAAACCGAAAATAGAAGATAAGCTGCACTGGATTCGCCAGCTCAACGAGTGGGTTCGTGAGCTCTATGACCCGAGCGATTTTATGAGTGCCCTGAAAACAGAAGTGTTTGCTGATACCATATTTTGTTTCACACCAGCTGGCGATGTAATTGCACTGCCGAAAGGGTCCACACCACTGGATTTTGCCTATCAAGTTCACACCCAAATTGGCGACAGGTGTTGTGGAGCAATTGTGAATAAGCGAATGGTTCCATTACGCTACGAGCTTCAGAATGGTGACATTGTTCAAATCCTTACTTCAAAAGATGCGCATCCGAAACATGACTGGTTAGAAATTGTTCGGACTCCCACGGCACGTGCCAAAATACGCCGTTACCTACGCTCGCAACAATATCAGGAGAAGGTGGAGGTCGGGAAAGAAAACTTGCTCAAGGCACTACGCCAGCACCACATTAATCTGTCTATAGAACAGGTATTACAGCAACTGCAGGGTGAATATAAGAAGTTAAATGTCAGAGATGCCGAGCATTTACTGGCAGAAATTGGGTTTGGCACGCTATCAGTCCAAGCCGTCTTAAACTTATTGCCCAAGCCTGCAAAAGTGGATACTCTCATAATCCCCAAAACTAAGCCCAGAAAGGCAGGTAAATCTGCATCCGGTGTGGTTCTCTGCGGAGTCAGTTCAACAACGGATATTAATCTTCGGCTGGCTCGTTGTTGCTCGCCCATAGCAGGGGAAAAGATTATCGGTTTTATCACTGTCGGCCGGGGTATAGCTATTCATCGTAGCGATTGTCACTATCTCCAGCGAGTTATTGCGGAGAATAAACCGGATAAATCCAGACTGGTTGAAGCAAGCTGGTATACTGGAAATGACCAGCCTCAAACGGTCAATCTTCGCTTAATTGCCTGGGATAGAGTGGGATTGCTTAATGAAATCACCGGTATTATTTCGGGAATGAAAATAAATATTTCTCGCACAAAAAGTAAATCATATCCTGGCAAAAAACAGGCTGTTATCTATATCGCAGTGACGGTAAAAAATCAGGAGGAATTAAATAATTTGTTAAACCAGCTTTCCAGCGTTAAGGGGCTCATATCCATTACACGTGTCAATCGCAATTGGTAATCAACAGTTGTCACTATTCACCATTATTCGGGAGCTAAGTGTTAAAACGGAGAATATTACCAAGTCGTAAGTACAAGATTTCTTGATTGCTTGAAGCAACCGTATCTTAAATTTTATTTCTTTGCCCGAAAGTTTCTTTCCTTATAGACAGAAGTGCTTGTTAGAACTCCGTCTCCCTGGTTGAAAACAATATCCTGAAAAAAATTAAAAACTTCTCTTCATTTTATTAATTCAGCGACAGGAAATCTGCGCTTTAAATGATTTGTATTGAACAGAAATTGTTTGATAAACTTTATGCACTTATTTGTAACTGAGACAACGGGCATTTAAAGATGGCAGTAATTATAGCAAAAACAGCCGGGTTCTGTTACGGCGTGAAGCGGGCTATAGATCTGGCATTGAAATCGTCTCATACTCATCGGCTTAAACCGGTCTATACTCTTGGTCCTCTGGTCCATAATCGGCAGGCGGTAGACCTTTTACGTGCCCGAAACATAGTTCCTGTGGAGAATTGCGGCGAGATTCAGTCCGGACCGGTCTTAATTCGCGCTCATGGCATCTCACCACAATTGCGTAAAGAACTTCAGCAAGTAGCTGACGAAATTATAGATGCTACCTGCCCGCACGTGGCAAAGGCACAGGAACTGGCGCAAAAATACGCCGCTCAGGATTACACAATTATCATTGTGGGTGATCGTGGACATCCTGAAACCACAGGGATTCTGGGTTATATCGGTGAAGGCAAGGCAATAGTTCTGGAGTCGCTGGAAGAGATAGACCAGCTCCCCCGCGATTTGAACAAGGTCTGCGTTATTGCACAGACTACACAAAGTGGAGAACGCTTTCTTCCGATTGCGGAAAAAATTAAGTCTTTGTATCCCGACGCACTGGTGTTTAATACGGTGTGCGGCGCTACTGCCCAACGCCAGAAGGAAATTAAAGAACTGGCTGAAAAAGTGGATTTAATGATTGTAGTTGGTGGACGGCATAGTGCCAATACCAGACGTCTGGTGGAAATTTCCAAACAGAGTGGAGTGCCAACTATTCACATTGAGACGGCAGAGGAGCTGAAGTTTGAAGAGATTATCAATCATCGCAACATTGGAGTCACCGCAGGCGCTTCCACTCCGCATTGGGTTTTACGCAATGTTATTGAGCAACTGCATATTTTTGAGGAGCAACGCCGACCTCTAATTATACGCTTGCTTTTGCGGGTAATTCGCTTTTTGATTTACAGCCAGCTATATCTGGCAGTTGGTGCTGGATGCGTCACGTATGCGGTGCAGGTGCTACTCCAATTACCAGTAAATCCAGTGCTAATAGTTCTGGCTGCTGCATACGTTCTCTCAATGCACATTCTGAATCGCTACTTGAGTTTGCCACCCGAAAAAGAGCTCCTCTACGGGATGCAAAAGTATTTCTCCTCGCACAGACGGTTGATGTGGCTAATGGGCATTGCTGCGGGGATTTTATCCCTCCTGGTGTCCTTTTATCTGGAACTAACAGCCATTATTCTGGTGGCGCTTTCTCTAATTCTGGGTGCTGTGTATAGTCTGGCAATCATCCCGCCCGGCTGTTTGCCCCATTTTCGCTATCGCCGGCTGATGGACATTCCTGGCTCTAAAGATTTATTTACAGCTATTGCTTGGGTAATGGTGACAGTAATCATCCCCTTTTTAGCAAATAAGGGAAAGGTAACTTTGCCCGCTTTGGGTCTGAGTGTCTTAACCATAATGTTTCTGGTTATGGTGCGCTCATTTATCTATGACATTCGCGAGATAGAGGAGGATATCATTGTCGGGCGTGAGACCATTCCCATTATATTAGGATTGCGCCGCATCCAGAAAATAATTTTTGTTCTGGTAGGTCTAATGGGAATAAGTTTGGTCACTGGCTGGTTCTTGAATCTTTTCCCTGCTTTATCCTTGCTTATGCTATTAACAATCGGGTACATTATTTTTGCTTATGGCTGTAGATGGTCAGCAGAGTTTTATCATAGTCTGGCATACGATGCCTTGATTGATGGACAATTTATTCTGGTCGGCATTCTGGCATACATCTGGAAGCATTTTCTGTAATAACTATGGCAAACAAAGTTCATCCATTACCACCTGCTTTAATTAATAAAATTGCAGCCGGCGAGGTTATTGTGCGCCCGGCTTCGGTGGTAAAGGAATTGGTGGAGAATTCAATAGATGCGGGGGCACGCCGAATTCGGATTGAGATTGGTAATCACTGTCGTGACATTACGATGATTGACGACGGTGAAGGGATGACAGCTGAGGATGCCAGACTTGCATTACAGCGTCACACCACCAGCAAAATTTCCTCTTATGAGGACCTGAATAGACTGACCACGCGCGGCTTTCGGGGTGAGGCTCTGGCAAGCATTGCTGCGGTCTCGCGTATGGAAATCATTACCCGCAGTGAAGAAGAAATCGTCGGAACTCGCCTGAAGGTAGAAGGCGGGAAACTCTTG
>CAYRXI010000019.1:3771-10907 GCA_964428255.1 uncultured Candidatus Sumerlaeota bacterium | reverse complement strand
AATCGGCGTTCCGCGTGGGGTCACTATTAATGTTAGAGATTTATTTTTTAATACACCAGCACGTTTAAAATTTCTGGGCACTCCCCGCACCGAGTTAAATCACATTATTCGGCTATTCGTCAGACATGCCTTGAGTGCTCCAGAAATCGGATTTGTACTTATAACCGATAAAAAACAATACGTAGACCTTCCGCCTCAGCAACCTCTGGCTGAAAGAATTGTGAATCTCCTGGGAACCTCCGTAGCAGATTCATTACTCCCAGTAGATTTTACTCATCCTCCGTTGCGTGTTTTCGGCTTCATTGCTCGTCCGGAACACAGCCGCAAGGACCGTTCCTCAGAATTTTTCTTTGTCAATCGGCGTCCTATTACCTCGCGGAGTTTAAGTGCTGCGGTGGAACAGGCATTCAAAGGATATCTAATGAGCCAGCGATATCCACTGGCAGTGATATTTGTTGAGATAGACCCGCAAGAAGTTGATGTCAATGTTCATCCCACTAAAGAGGAAGTTCGCTTCACCAGGGAGTACCTAGTCACCGGGACAGTACACAGAGCAGTAACTGAGACTCTGCGCGGTGCCAATCTTACTCCGACCCTGAAAATGCCAGAAATAGACCAGATTGCGGCTGCAGTGCAAAAGCAAGTGGGAGAGCATCTGGCACAGCCTCCGGCAGAGAAAATTCCGTCTTTTTTTTCACAACAGCTGGCACTTATCCGAAGACAGGCAGAGGAACGTCGCTCACAACAGCGAACTTTGCCCCTAACACCTTTTAAAGAAAAGGGGCAAACCAAGCCGCCGGCTCCGAGCCCTTTACCGCAAGAGACTCCAATCACCACTCCTCCGCCACAACAGGAAGTGCCTTCTGCCTCTCCCGAGTCAATATGGAAAGACACCGAATTACAACCGGTAGTTCTCGGACAGATTGCGAATACTTACATTTTAGCTGAAATCGGTGAAGACTTACTAATCATTGACCAGCATACAGCACATGAACGTCTGCTCTATGAACAGCTGAGAAATAAATCTGGAGAAAAAATCGCCATTCAGCCATTAATGGTTCCGATAAATATTGAAGTCGGTATTGCAGATGTAGACTCTTTGCAAAAACTTTGTCCTCTCCTGCAGACATACGGAATAGAAATTGAGCATTTCGGAGGGCAAACATTTGTTGTCCGCGCTTTGCCCGCTGACATTGCTGAGCGTCTGGAGATAGAAGGAATGATTTTCGACCTGCTGGATGATTTGCATCAGCTTAAGTCTCCCCATAGCCTGACGTCTTTACGCGAACAGATAATCATTCGCCTGGCATGTCACTCCGCGATAAAGAGCGGGCAGGTACTTCCGATAGAGGAACAACGCCAGCTGGTAGCCGAAATTCAGAGTGCCAAGCTGGGAGTAACCTGTCCCCACGGTAGACCCACAATGATTTTAATTACCCGCAGTCAGCTTGACAAACAGTTTAAGCGAAAATGAAGCCAGCTGAATTCCCAAACATATTTACTCGGAGAATAAAGATTCTATACCTGCTTTTTTCCCTGCTGTTTTTATGCCAGCTCTCTATGTTCGGTGCCGGCAGTAACTCTCTTGATGCGGAGAGTTCTGTAAAGACCTTCATCAGAGAAATCAACGCACAGGAAGAAACCTACGAAATTGTGGTGGGGGGATATCTTGATGGCGAAAATTGCCACTACCCCTCAGCATACTACCAGACTCCGCCGGTCTATGAGCCCAATATATCACTCACCATCGAAAACATTGGCAACACACCAATCAAAAACCCTCGCGTAAAGCTATCGCAAACAGGGATGTGGTTTACAATAGAAGAACTGCTCGCTGATATCATTACTCCAGGGATGACAGATGCTGAAAAAGCACGCGCTATCTATGAATTTCACATCAGACATCGTGCCCACGCAGGAGAAATTCTGCCAGTAGAATATCAAAATCCACTGAAGTTTTATCAAGGCTTCGGCTTTTCCGTTTGTGGTAATGATTCGTTAATTTTAGGAGCAATGTGGCAAGCTGCCGGACTTAAGGTTCGGTTTGCCAGACCTTACAACCACTGTTTAGCAGAAGTATATTATGATGGCTCCTGGCATCTATTTGATGGAGACACCAATAGTTTTTATCTGGACTATGATAATGTCACAGTTGTCTCTGATGTTGAACTTGCCAGAGACCATTATCTGGTAAAACGTGCCCACAACTATGGGTTACTGGATTATGATTATTTTTTACCCCTGCGTAGTAAATTTATGAATGACCATAAAGTTGCAGGGCTATATTATGACACCTCGCCCAATAAGAACAAGCCGTTGGCTTTGCAAAACATTACAAAACTGGAGTATGTGCTACGTCCAGAAGAGAGTCTTACGTTAACCTGGCAGAATGCTGGTAAATTCTGCTGTTATAATCCAGAGAGATATTATGTAAAATTACTTTATAATGGCAGTATCACCTATAAGCCTGAAAATCTTGACCTGTTTCTCAAATATGGATGTTTACAACAAAAGAATGTGCAAATAAATGGAAAAGCAATGGAAGCACAGACCTGTGATGAGGAAGCCAGAATTACTGTGCCACTTATCTCTCCATACCCTGTTGTAGGTGGCAAGCTAAAGTTAAACATAAAAAATCTGGAAAAACAGGACTCACTTAAAATGAATCTCAGCAATCTGACAAAGAAATTAGAAAAAACGGTGAAGGAAATTTCACGAACCAAGGGAGATGTAAATGTGAGTGTTGTTCTTGATAAGAGTCTAACAGAAATAGCGGGCAATGACTGGTGTGGTTTTCTTATCACGATTTTATGGAACGATGCTAATCCGACCCGAAAATTGCAGTTGAGTGACCCGCAGTTTACAGCAGATTTGCAGCTGGCACCATTGGGACTTCCCTCGCTAAGATGCGGCAAAAACGTGTTGCGATTCAAAAGCGATTCACCAGGTACGGTGCGGATAACACATAATTGGCGCGAATCTACAGCCACGCAACCTCCGTCTCCACCAGCAGCACCGGTTTATCCCCCCCACAAGGCTCAGATAAATTCTTTGCGCTTTACCTTTCGCTGGGAAGAGGCAATTGACCCTGATGGTGACTCTATCTCAGATTATCACTTCCTGTTAAGTGACCGCGCTGATTGCCGCTGGGCATTGAGCACAAACTTTGAAAAAAATATTTCTCGCACTCAAAACGCAGGTAAAGCTGAATATACTATCCCCTATGACGGACTGCTTAACAGCGGACAGACATATTACTGGAAGGTTCGCGCACGGGATAAGCACGGAGTATGGGGAGAGTGGAGCCAGGTCTGGGAATTTACCCCCTATGGTCCTGATCGTCCTATTGATATCCACTACACAATAGAAGATAATAAAATTAAGCTCCACTGGCGCTCGTCACCAAAGGGCACTCAGCCACGATATTATGAAATCTTTGCCAGTAATGAATTCGGGTTCTCGCCTGACTCTGAGCCTCACTTTGTTCTGGGGCTATCACCTCTCCCACAACAGGTACTTTTTCTGGAACGTGAATATATTAATATTTACGACGTGCATGGAGAATTAGTGAAAATCCCTGGCAATTTGATAATCAAAACACCGGAGACCTCAGCCCTTGTGGTAGCTGATGAATTAGCTTTTTCAGAAGGTTTTAATCGCTGTTATTACCGTTTGCAAGCAGTTGATGAATACGGTGCCAGAAGTGGTTGCACAGCCCAGATAGAGTTGCCACGGCCTTTTATTTATAGCCGCCCACCTACCAGTATAAAGCTTGCTCAACCATTCACCTATCAGGTAAGGTCCCTGTACTCTCTTGGTCCGGTGCTGGCTGGCAAGCCAGAATATACTTACAGTCTCCAGAGGTTGGAGCAGGTGAATTTTTCGCTGGAAGGAGCACCAGAGGGTCTTAAAATTGACCCCAAGACTGGTTTAATCTCTGGAATAATAACCTCTCCGCCTGAGGGTGAAGAAATTACTTTTAGTGTTATTGCAACTATTAACGGAAAATCTGCAAAACAGGAGGTGAAGCTTAAAGTTATTCCTTAGGTCCTGAAGAGCCTTGACTCAGTAAATGTCAGGAGTATACACCTGGAGTTAAGACTGTGTAAGCATAAATGTCTATTGCCGTCTATATAGAAGACGATTTACTTCAGGCAAAGCTGCCTGAACTTATTTATATTATAAAGTTTTTTCACTACCGTGCCGGGCTTGAGGAAAACATTACACTTAGTCCTTTATCCTCACTCACCAAAGAAGTTCCTGAACCACGAACGGTAATTTATGCCCGGGCACTGCCAGAAAAAATACCTGTCTCACAAGCCTGTTTTATCTGGTGTAATCGTGAGTTCTGGGAAACCTATACGCCACCCTCAAAGTCACCTGAATTCTCCTCCTTCTGTGACCATGCTTATCCGGTGATCTTTCAAAATCCATCTGCAGAATCGGCAATTTTACTCTCAGAGCAGCTGGCAATAATTAATTTTGACATCTTTGCTGCCTGCTTCTTTGTACTGACACGAGCTGAGGAATATGCCGAATTTACTCCAGATGAACATCAACGTTTCTCGCTAAAACACAGCTGGTTATGGCAAGCTGGTGTGGTAGACCAGCCCATTGTAGACAACCTAATGCTATTATTAGCCCGTATACTGCAGGAATACTGGGAAATTAAGATTTCTCCTGCGTTAATTGAAAATAGTAAAGTACTTATAAATTTAACATTTGATGTAGACCTGGTAAGATATTTTAATCTACGGCGTATTCTGGGAGCCCCTATAATAGGTCTGGTGAAGGAAAGGCGTCTCACCGCCCCCCCCTTATATTTATTTCAGGCATTGAAGTATTTGTTGCGGAAAGCACCTGACCCCTACTGGGGTTTTCCCGCCATTAAGCTGTTACAACAAGAACTTGGTGCACCAGTTACATACTTTGTCATTCCACAAAAAAAGAGTGTCTGGGAAGATTACGATTTATTCAATGACGCACGACTGCAAGCCCGGCTGGCAGGGGTAATTAGTCCTGAAGATGAGCTGGCTCTGCATTGTTCTTATAACTGTCTGGATACGCCCGAAGATTTTATTAAGGAGAAAAACAAATTAGCCGGTATTTTCCAGCGAAGTATTTACGGCGTGCGCCATCATTATTTGCGCTTTAAGGTGCCTGAGAGCTGGTCTGCTGCAGCTGCAGCCCATCTTAACTATGACACCACTTTCTGTTTTGCTAAGTATGAAGGTTTTCGCAGCGGCACTTCTTTTCCCTTCATCCCCTTTAATCTTAAGCAAAGAGAGGAAATCCAGGTGGTAGAAATTCCGCTGATAGTTATGGATGTAACATTGAGATTTTATCGCCGACTTAGTCCAGCTGCTGGCAGAAAGATTCTCCAGTCTCTTCTTACTAAATGTCAGCAGGTAAACGGAGTGCTTACCATTCTATGGCATACGAGTAATCTGCAAAGTTTTGGCTGGGAAAAATGGTACGATTTGCTCTATAACTGGCTGAAAGATTCCTTTACCCGGGACAAAATCAATTTCCTGACCTGTAACCAGATTGCTACAGCTGCTCAGCAACGTTGGCATCAAGTAACTAAAAAGGTTGCGGGGCTATAGCTTAATATCTCCAATTTTGCTTCAAAATTCAGCTTGTTAATAATCTGCTTTTATATCAGGCAAACCTTAAGGTATTCGCGAGAGTCATTTTTTAGAAATTTGACAATAGATGTTTTGGGTCGCCTGCCAATATAATCGGCATACTCGTTAATTAAGTCAACCTCGGCTATTTTGATTAAGGTTTCAATCACTTGATTTTCAGTTTATCAATTTGGTATGATATATAATGGTGTGTGAGTGAGTCGGGTGGTCGCTCTCTGCCAACCTGGCAGGGGGAGGAAAGTCCGAACACCACAGGGCAGAGCGCCAGGTAACACCTGGGGGTACAGTCCGGAAGGACTGTTCTACGGAAAGTGCCACAGAAACTATACCGCCCTGACCGTCAGGTCAGAGCAAGGGTGAAACGGTGGGGTAAGAGCCCACCAGCTCAACTGGTAACAGTTGAGGCTGGAAAACCCCGCTCGGTGTAAGGTCAAATAGGGGAGGATGCAGTGGCCCGCTGCGCTTGACTCCCGGGTAGACCGCTGGAGGTGGCTGGTGACAGCCACCCAAGACAAATGACCACCAGCTTCAGATGTGGCAACACACTGAAGCTACAGAATTCGGCTTATAGACTCACTTACTCACCATTAGTTGTTTACAACTGGCTTTTTATCTAAAAAATACACTACGAGATTTTCTTTAATTCCATTTTCAATTTTTCTGCAGTTTTCTCCGGCGCTTTATCACATACATAAAATCCGCTTAATTCTGAAAATCCGAAAGCGGTCTCCCGCGGTATTATCTCAAAGTTTAACCGATAATTTGAGCGTCGCGTATCAAATCTGGTCTGTTTGACAATAATATTAACATTATTGATATGCGCACTGACCAGTTTTTTGTTTTCGCCTTCCACTTTCAGATTTGCCAGTCCTTTCAGTGTCAGATAAATCGCCTCACTTATGTATTTTCGCTGTTGTTCAGTTGAATAGATTAGGTTAGAAGTTTCCTCACAGATAATATTAACCTGATGAGAAACCTTAGGTGCAAAGGGTGTATAAATTAACACTCCTGGCAAATCATCTTTTACCACTAATTCCTTTTTTTCCTTCCTGATTGCTTCAATAAGTTTTCCCATCACATCCTCATCATAGCTATCGCATATTTTTATCTCACGGTCAGCATCGCCTACCGTTCCTGCAGGAATGCCCCCAATTTGGATGTGTGCATGGTCTATGGATGCACCTGCTTTAGGTCCAAAGTTCATTCCCCAATGCACACCGTTAACTTTGTCCTTGATACCTTTTAGCGTTTTTTCCAGAACCTCTGGTTGATCAACTTCAATTAATTGCGTGTTGCCTCTTAAAACGTGCATTAATTTGAAGACATAATCAATCCCGACCTGAATGTCTTCGCGTGTTATCATATTTAGATTTTCACAATGGTTGGGCAGAAAAATCCACCACAGCGGCGCCAGAAAGGGATACAGATTTGTAATGGCACGCCAGCTGGTGGCTGGCGGAGTTCCCTTTTCATAATAATGCGGTTTTG
>CAYRXI010000019.1:0-3761 GCA_964428255.1 uncultured Candidatus Sumerlaeota bacterium | reverse complement strand
ATTCCAGAGTGTTAAATCTATGGAGCATTCCGATTGCCGTTTTTTCTCTTCTTCCTTAAATTTAAATGGACGCTTACCGCGTTCTCGGGCAATTAGCGTGGTGTACTGCTCAAATAACGGCTGGATGCGCCAGCGAATCTCATGTTTGTTGAGATTCTCCTTAAGGTTTGTTACTTTCCACCAGGGATGCAATACCCAGGTGGAGTATTCTCCTTCCTTAAAAAAATTATACTTTTTCTCACTGCTTGCCATTTTTACCTGCTCCTCTCTTTGATTTTAAGTTAAACTACCTGTCTGAAAAACCTGAATTGTGTAATTGAATTTCTTGTCCACTAAACTATTTCAACTTGCCGTTTGCTTGTAATTGGTCTCAAATATACTCTTAATCAAGCGTTTTGTATTTATCAACGTGAGATAATTAATTATTTTCTCAACGAGATGTTGAATCAAGCGGAAAATAGCTAATGAATTTTATCAGCAACCGGACAGAACAAAAATTAATCTGGACATAAACTCAACAATTGCTTGCGTTAAAGATTTTTTAATATTTAGAATTTTAGGTTTACTAATCATCTGGTGGCTGAAAATTATTTTAGAATGAATGGAGCTGAGCATAGAGAGGCTGTAAAGCCTCGGGTTTTAATATTAGGGGGGGGATTAACGGGGCTGGCTACTGCTTATCGGTTACTGGAGCTGGCAGGTGATAAATATAAAGTAACGCTTCTGGAAAAATCTGCCTCTCTCGGTGGTCAAGCCATCAGTCTGAAAATAAGCGATATTATCACTGACCTAGGACCGCATCGAATTCATACGGAATTACCCGAAATCAGAAATTTTCTTCTTACCTTTCTGGGGCAAAAAGTTTTTTCGGTTAAACGCCGAAGTCGGATGTGGCTGTGTGGAAAGTGGCTGCAATATCCACCGGTATTGAGGGAGCTCACGCAAATTCTTGGCAGTGGCAAAATGCTTAATTTTGCCCTGGATTATGTCCTGGCACGTGCCACTCATCTCATTCTACGTCCCAAACAATTAAACTACGAAACTGCGATGCTCGGCTTGTTTGGCAAAAGCCTCTACTATTTTTTGCTTTATCCCTATACTAAAAAAACCTGGTGTATGGAGCCGAGCAGACTTTCTGCTGATATAGTCCATACCAGAATTACCGCCACACCGGGAAAATTTATCCGCCGTTTGTTTCGCCGTCAGCGCCACTCAAAATCTACACTGGCGTATGATACAACCGTGAGCGAATTCTTATACACAGACGGCGGGATTCAAACACTGGCAGATGCCTTTGCCGATTATATCTTACGACATAAAGGAGAAATTATCTGTCAGGCAGAAGTGAGTAAAATTAATCCTGGAGCTAAATTACAATGCTCGTTCCGCTCTCCATCATCCCCCCCCGCTTCATCAACAGAAACCATTAGCGCTGACTACATAATTAACACCCTTCCACTGACAGATTTTATGCAAATGCTGAGTGACGTTTCAATGCCGCAATCTGTGAAAAAATCAGTTGAGTCTTTAAAATATCTGGCGATGATACTGGTATTCATCGTGGTAAAAAAGTCAAGATTATCAGCCGATCACTGGTTATATTTCCCGGAGGAAACAATCCCGATAAATCGGGCATATGAGACAAAAAATTTCCAGCATACCCTCGGACCTCCGGACAAGACCCTGCTTTGTTGCGAGATTACCTGCTTTCGCAACGATAAAACCTGGAATCTGCCTGATGATGAAATCGCCACTCAGGTGGTTAAAGCCTTGCTTCCATGTGCCTTATTTAATGAAAGCCAGATAATTGAAACAGCAGTTTATCGTTTGACTCATGCTTATCCTGTGTATGAACTCAATTATGATTCCCATCTGCAAATTATCTGGGGATACTTAAAGCAGTTTCCGCATTTGCTAACTGCGGGACGTCAGGGCTTATTCCATCATAACAATATGGACCATTGTATTTATGAAGGCTTTAAAGTTGCGGAGTGCCTGGTTCACCACCCAGATAATCCCGCCGCTTTCTGGTATCCTTCGCTGAAGCAGTTCTTTCGTCTCCGCATCATTGATTGAGACGAACGGGACTTAACTTTCTGGTGGCAACTTCTTCAGTCGCGCCCGTAATCCCTCAACAAAGCTAGTAGGATTAAAATGTAAGTCCTCCATAGCTGGTCTTATATCGACCGTGCGGTCCTCAGTAAATGAAAGGAACTGCCGAATGTGACGTCCGCCCAGAGAAAAGCGGTGGAGAAAGAATATTAATATTTCACTCAGCCAATCAGGCAGTAACCAGAGAAGAAATCGTGTATCTGTTTCTCTGCCAATTATCTCCAGTAATTCTCTGCCTTTTAGAGCTTCTGCACCTGCCACGTCATAAGCCCGCCGCCCGAATTTCTCCTGCTGAATCAATCCAATGATTAAATTTACCAGGTCATCTACAAAAAGTGGTCTTACCAGGCGTTCCCCCCGATAGGGCAAAGGGAAAAAGCGGTATCGCCGAAGATAACGCATCAGCGGGTTAATATTACGGTCGCGTTCATCACCATAAATCATTGTTGGGCGCAGGATTATATAATCCAGCGAGCTGCTGGCAATTATCTGTTCACACGCTGAGATTTCTCCTGCCTGGGTTTGATATAAACGGCTATATTTCCTGGCAGACGATATAAACAATACGCGCGAAATCCCCAGTTCTTCACAAATATGAACCACTGAGGGTGCCACAAAAATAGGGGCTATATTCAGTACCAGCTCCACATCAACAAAAGCGGGTTTGACTTCATCTGGATTTCGTAAATCGCCAAAAAATTTTTCTAAGCGGTCATCTTCGGGCAAAAAGTCAACAGCTTCAGGAGGAAATATAAGACAATTTATGCGGGCTACCAGATTTTCCTGAAGTAACCGCTTCAATAATCGGTAGGCAACAAAACTTGCAGCACCGGTTATTAAGATTTTTCTTATCTGGCTCATCAGTATGTCATCTTTAAAACTTTTAAAGTTTTTTCTGCCATAGTTTTTGTTGAATTAATTTTTTGTAAACTTCCAGCTGGCGTTGAAGGACCTGTTGTTCATCATATAATTTGAGGGCACGTTCTTGCCCTCGTTTTCCCATTTCTGCTGCCAGTTCTGGATTTTCCACGAGTCTCAATATGGCATCTGCCAGGGCTTTAGCATCCCCCACCGGCACCAGAAAGCCTGTCTCTCCATCAAGGATTTCCTCGCGACAACCGCGTATATTGGTAGCCACCACCGGCTTAGCCATCGCCATTGCTTCAATAATAGAACGCGGCATACCCTCGCGATGTGAAGGTAAAGTATACACATCCATAAGCGATAGTAGTTGCGGAATATCACTCCGAAAGCCAGTAAACCTAACATGCTCTTTGATACCCAATTGTTCAATGTGCTGGTAGATTTCTGCTTTTGAAGCATCGTAATCGCTAACCAGTGCATCTCCAATGACCAGAAAATACGTCTCCGGGTGACGTTTTAGTACCAATGAGGCGGCAGTAAAGAATTCCATAAACCCTTTTTCTCGCACCAGCCGTCCGATAATGCCCACGATATACCGGGCTTGTTCCAATCCCAGTTCTTTTAACAGATTTTCTTTATCTTCTTGCTTGATATTAGCCGGATTAAACTTATGGAGGTCAATGCCGTTGCCAATCCAGGCAATTTTATCTTCTTTACATATCTTTAATTTAATTGCTGCTTGGCGGTCTTCTTCGCTCTGGGTAAAAATAAAATCGCAAAATAAG
>CAYRXI010000018.1:22121-34517 GCA_964428255.1 uncultured Candidatus Sumerlaeota bacterium | reverse complement strand
GTATATGAAAAACCTTCATTGTTTATATAAATACCTTTCTAATTGTTGCTCAACTGCCGTAATCACATCTTCCACTTTCACAGCTGTCATACAGCGATGGTCTGTCGGACATTCGCGTAGCAAACAGGGCGCACATTCTGTATCTTTCCTTACAATTATCGCCTTGGAGCTATATGGTGCCGTGGTTATCCAGTCCGTAGAACCAAAGATAGCTACGACTGGTGTATCCACTGCAGCCGCAATGTGCATAGCCCCGGAGTCATTAGTAATGTAAATGTCAAGCATACTTAGCAACGCTATTAACTGGCGTAGGGTAATCTCCCCAGCCAGATTATATATCTGTTTAGCCTGCGCTAGCTCAACAATGGTGTTAGCAATGGGGCGCTCCTGCGCAGTGCCTGTAATGACAATCTTAGCTCTATATTTTAACTGCAGATATGACGCTACTTCTGCAAAACGTTCAGGCAGCCAGCGTTTTGCGCTACCATAATATGCACCCGGATTTATTCCTATAAAAGGTGTTCTATCGTTACTTAAAATTCCAGCTTGTTCCAGAAGGTTTTTTACTTCAACTGCTACCTGCTCATTTACCGGTAAAATCAGTTTTCTCTCGGCATTGTCAACATCACAAATACTGCGCAGGATATTGAGATAGTACTCAACCTGATGCACCTTAAGAATTTCGTTGGTTACCGGCACTGCCTCTGTTAACAGCCATCTTCTGCCATCACGATTATAGCCCAGACGATGTTTAACACCACCAGCCCAGAACAAAAACGCTGAATAAAAGGAGTTCGGAAATATTACACCCAGGTCAAAATTGCTCGCCCGCAAGCGGTAAATTAGTGAAGCTACGCCAGCTGGATTTTTTGTTTGTTCTTCACGCCAGAGCTCATCTATATCCCGATTGTCTATCAACAACTCCATTACCCACGGACGGGCTATGCACACAATTTTTGCCCCGGGAAATTGTCGCCGCAACAATCTAATGGCTGGAGTGGTCAAAATAGTATCTCCTACCCAGTTCGTCGCTTTGATAACTATTTTGTCAACGGACATATTAATATCAGTTTAATCAAATCAATCGTGACATTAAAATAAAAAATTTTCAGATATTTTTCCAAAATGTTAATGGTGTTAATAGAATATTGATTTTAATGTAGACCTTAAATTATATTCACTCATCAATTCCGGTCTGGTAATGGGAGGTAAAAATGTCAGCAGAACTTTTAAAACGCTATACTAAGAATCCAATCTTAACTCATGAAGATGTTCCCTTTTTGTGTAACGCAATCTACAATCCCGGGGCTGCAAAAGTCGGCAATAAATATGTATTACTGGCACGAGTAGAAGATGGCCGTCGTGATAACAAACTCCATGTGGCATGGAGCGATGATGGAATTAATTTCTCTGTAGAACCCGAGCCTATTGCACTGCCTCCCAGTCCGGAATACACCCTCTGGGAAAAACATATCTACGATGCCAGAATTACACATTTAGAGGGCTGGTACTATATCGCCTATTGTGCACAAACTATGGAGGAAGTGCATCGGATTGGATTATGCCGGACAAAAGACTTTCGCACCTTTGAGCGCCTGCCCTACATCACACAGCCCTGGAGCAGAAATTGTGCGTTATTCCCTGAAAAAATTGGCAATTACTACGTAAGAATAGACCGCACAATGTCTGGTGAACAAATGCTTAACTGGGTAGCATATTCACCGGATTTAGTCCACTGGGGGAATTTTAAACTGCTGGAAATTCGCAGAGAAACCTGGTGTCGCAATAAATGGGGCATAGGTCCTGCACCCATCAAAACTGCCTATGGCTGGTTGATGATTTTTCACGGTGTCTGGCAGGCGATTGGACCTGTTTATCGGCTTGGTGTAGCGTTGCTTGACCTTGAAGACCCCAGCCGTATAATCGCTCAATACCCCAATTTTATCATTACTCCTCGGGAATCTTACGAGCGAATTGGCGAAGTGAATAATTGTATTTTCTGCAATGGTGTTATTGTAGAAGCCAATGGTGAGTTAAAAGTTTATTATGGTGCTGCTGATACCTGTGTCTGTCTTGCCTTTGGCAATTTGCAGGAGCTGGTGGATGCCTGTCTGGCGCATAAACTGTAGGTAAGAATCTAAACCTTCACTGCGCGAGTAATCTCTTTGTTTAAAATGGCAATTTGCTCTGGAGACTATTTACTTTTTTCTGCTTCCTGCATTGCCCACAGACGGGCATATTTTAAGAAAACACTATATGCAGCAAGAGTGCAGATAATCAATCCAGCTTTACCATCCAGAAAACCCAGATAAAGGAAATACTGCCTGATAAAACGCCACAAAGGTCTCAAAGCAAGATGATACCAGCGTACTTTCTTTGTAATCTTTGCGCGGTCAAGTGCTGCCCATTTTGTATAGCGGTCGTATTTTGCCATATACTGGTCAAAACTCTGGAAACTGTAATGTAACAGCCTGTTTTTCAGCGTCCCAACTTTTCCTTCAATGATAACATCAGCGTGTACTTCACGCTCCTGGTAGCGTCCTTTATCTCGCAGAAACAGGCGCAGAACATCATCACGCTGCCAGCCACAATACCTGATTGGCTTGCCCATAAAGTGATTCTGCCGATAAATGCGAAATCCCACGTAGTCATCCGGATTATAAAGAACAGCCAGAATTTCATCCCGCAATAATGGCGTCACACGCTCATCAGCATCCACAATCATTACCCAGGGATAAGTTGCCTGCGGTATCGCCCAGTTTTTTTGCGCCGCAGAGTTTATATACTCATGTTGTAAAATGCGATTTGTATACTGACGCACAATCTCTAGCGTTTTGTCGGTGCTATAAGAATCAACTATGAGAATCTCATCTGCCCACTTTACTGATTCAAGACACTCTCTTATATTATGCTCTTCGTTAAAAGTTGGAATGATAATTGTAATTTTTTCTCGTGCCATCGCGAGCGTGTTCCAGAGAACTTAATTCATTTCCTCTCAATTTTGCACTAACACACTTAATGTGGAAACAGTTAATTTATATTACATATTTTCTGGAGCTTGATTTTATTTGTTTTTAACATTATTGGTCAATATTATTTATTCACTTGGTGTTAACACATACCTGCGGGTGGAGATAAATGGCGATATCACAAGATTGTGATATAATAATCATCGGTGGTGGACCGGCTGGCTTGACTGCAGCCATTTATGCTGCACGCGCTCGCCGCAAAACACTGGTCATAGAAAAAACTACTCCTGGGGGGCAGGTAATTACTACTGGATTGCTGGAGAATTTCCCCGGTTTTCCAGACGGCATTAGTGGCAATGAACTCGGCTTACGTATGGAAAATCAGGCTAAAAATTTTGGTGCTGAACTTATTTCTGCTGAAGTTGCCGAACTGGAAATTGCTGACCCCTGGCGCATAGTCAAAACTACCGACGGTACTAATTATCGGTCTCTGGCAGTGATTATTGCCACAGGTTCAACTCCGCTTCTTACAGGAGTTCCCGGCGAAAAGGAATTTCTTGGGCGCGGCGTTAGCACCTGCGCTACTTGCGATGCCTTTTTCTATCGCAACAAAGATGTAGCAGTCATTGGTGGTGGGGATGCGGCTGTTGAAGAAGCGATTTTCCTGACGAAATTTGCTCGGCAGGTATATATTATCCATCGCCGGGACAGCTTAAGAGCCCAAAAAATCTTGCAGGAACGAGCTCTCGCTAATCCCAAAATTAACCTTGTCTGGAATTCAGTCCTGGTGTCAATCAACGGTAAGGAGAAAGTCGAGAGTGTTACTGTCAAGAACGTTATCACTCAAAAAATCAGCGACATCAATTGTGAAGGTGTATTCATATATATAGGGCGAAAAACTAACACTGAATTTCTGCAGGGGATTGTCCCGCTGGACGAGAAAGGCGCTGTTATCGTAAATCTCCGAATGGAAACCAGTATCCCCGGCATTTTTGCTGCAGGAGAAGTCCGCACACAAAGTTGCCGACAGGCAATCGCCTCTGCTGGCGATGGCGCCTGTGCCGCAATTTCAGCCGACCATTATTTACAACAACTTAAGCCTTTTTAAAAGCGAAATAAACTCTAAATAATTAACAGGTAGGAGCTCAAATGAAGGTCTTAATAATTGGCAGTGGTGGCCGCGAACACTGTCTGGGCTGGAAACTGGCTCAAAGCCCCAAGCTGCAAAAACTTTACTTTACCGGCATCAATGCTGGCTTGGAAGAAATTGCCGAACCTGTAAACATCAAGCCAGTCCCACCGTTCACTGAACTAATTGACTGGGTTAAGACACACCACATTGATTTAACTGTTGTAGGTCCAGAAGAACCTTTAGCCAATGGAATTACCGATGCCTTTGAGGCAGCAGGTCTTAGGATATTTGGAGTAAACCACGCTGCAGCCCAACTGGAAGCCAGCAAGGTTTTTGCCAAACAACTTATGATGGAATATGGAATTCCAACAGCAAAAGCAGAGTTTTTTGATGACACAGCCAGAGCTATTGATTTTCTACGGCACGTCAATTTTCCTGTAGTTATAAAGGCAGAAGGCTTGGCTGCTGGCAAGGGTGTAGTGATTTGCGAAAATTATGAGGTCGCTGAAAAAGTTGTCTACCAGAATCTGGAGCATAGAATTTTTGGTGATGCCAGTCGCCGAATTTTGATTGAAGAGTTCTTGCAAGGCGAAGAAGCCTCTTTACTGGCGTTCGTCGATGGCACCACCATTTTACCTATGCTTCCGGCTCAGGACCACAAGCCGGTATATGACAATGACAGAGGACCCAACACAGGAGGAATGGGAGCTTATGCTCCGACTCCTCTGGTAAATAGCCAGTTGACTGCAAAAATTCTGGAGCAGATTTTGATACCTGCGGTTTATGGCTTGGCTAATCTCGGCATAAAATACAAGGGCGTGCTGTATGCTGGCTTAATGATTACCGGGGATGAGGCAAAGGTACTAGAATTTAACTGTCGTTTCGGCGACCCTGAGACGCAGGCAATTTTGCCATTACTGAAAACCGATTTGATTGATATAATCTTCGCAGTTATTGAAGAGCGTCTGCATGAAATTAGTTTAGAATGGGAACCAGGCTATGCTGTCTGCGTGATTATGGCATCCGGTGGATATCCCGGAGCCTATGAAAAAGGCAAATTAATAATCGGGTTAGAACAGATTACACAAACGAGGGATGCAATAATTTTTCATGCTGGCACCAGACGTGAAAACAATAAAATTTATACTAACGGTGGCAGAGTTCTGGGCTTAACCACAATTGCTCCCACACTCCTTGCTGCCATCAATAAAAATTACGAGCTTCTGCAACACATATACTTTGATGGCTGCCATTATCGCCGAGACATTGGCGCTAAAGCCTTAAAGTTTTTTGTTTCGTAAGCTTTAATACAATTTTTTTGTCTCACAAATTTGCAGGGCAAAAATTACTTGCTAAGCACAAGTTGTATCTTCAATTTTTTTGTGTTCTGAATTTTAGTCATTCATGTTTTTTGCTCGGAGCGCTTGGATTTTTTCAGCAGGTCTCTGAGCATCAAGCCAGCAAGGATATTTGCCGGAATGGCAAAACTGCCGAAGAGGTCCCAGTCTGGATAGCCCATATCCGGATGCCATAAAAATGCCCAGCTTAAACCACATAATGTCATTATAAGCAAAAAGAAGTAAAATCTCCCGCGCAATAACCAGGGTGCCAAAATGATGATGACCGGCAAACCCGCTGGACTGCTCATCTTAATGAAATGAAGCATCATCGCAAAATGCTCCCATTGAAACATAGTGAAATAGAAGCGAACCGGATTGGGATTATGAAACATCGGGCACAATCTTTCTTTACCAACATCAAGTCCTCTTACTGCGGTTGAGAAAATGAGCGGTAAAACTGACATCAATAAAAAATAGCCCGTAAAAATAAGCAAAACTACTTTTATTTGTTTGAGTGTTAGGAATGGGTGCCAGTCAATTTTTAACCTTTGATTCTGCTGTTTAATGGTGAATGCTACCACAAACAAGGCAGGCAAATAAAATAAGGCTAAATTGTGAAAGGCACTTGCCAGCACAAAGCAAATTGTAGCGGGAATGAGTGAACTCCGTTGAGAGAGAAAGCGATATACATAATAAATAAACCAGGTAAGGCACATATTTACCCACGCATAATGTTCCACATGGCTGACAAAGATAAATATAAATGGCGAAAGGAGATTAAACAGAAAAAAGATAAGATTGGTAGAGATATGGGTTAAGGCAACTACGTAAAGTCCGCCCGCGATTGAACTGCCCAAAGCGATAATTTCGTTCGCTGACCATCCCGCTGGATTCAGTAGTTTATAAAGGAGTTGGTGCAGGAAAACCACCAATGGTGAGCGAAAGTAAAACATAAATTGCGGTGAACTGGCGAATAAACAAACTTCTTCACTATCCCCCCCCGGTATGGCATACGGTCTCAAAGCAAAGAATAAGCCCGAAAAGACAAAAAAAACTGCTCCTGTCACTAAAATTTGTTTCAGGTGTTTTATGATTATCATTCGGCGTGGAGTAGCTACTTATATTTTAAGCCTAATTTTATCAGCTCGGTTGTAGAAGCATTTGCCCCCAGCTCTTTAAAGGCATTGTATATTGCCTTGGTGGCTTCATTTGGTTTTATACCCAGTGCGATTAATGCCTCTATGGCATCATTTATCTTGGAGCGCTGTGCCTCAGTCAGTTCATCTCTTTCCGATTTCTGTTCTACCCTAGCTGCCATTGCAGTCGTATACAGACTGATTTTGTCTCTTAATTCCAGAATAATGTGCTCCGCCTTTTTTTTGCCTATGCCCGGAATTGTTGTGAGCACAGGCACATTCTTATCAAGGATAGCTTGCACAAAATCTTCTAACGGCATTGACGAGATGATAGCCATTGACATTCTCGGACCAAGTCCTGAAGTATTAATCAGCAATTCAAAAATGTCGCGTTCATTGCTATTTTCAAAACCAAACAAAGAGAATCCGTCTTCGGCAAACCGAAGATATGTATGAAGTGAAATTGTTGAACCTTCTTCAGGCAGGCGTGGAACCAGGGGTTTGGGAACTTCTATTTCCAGACCAATGCCATTTACATCTACGATAATAAACTCATCAGTTTTTTTATTCAATTTGCCCTGCAGAAATTTTATCATTTTTGACCCCAGCCTTTTGACTCGCACAATAAGATTAAGAATTATATTTAAATCTTAAATTAAAATTAATTACAATATCAACGTGTTACATTTAATTGTTGATTAATGCCTTCTCTTCCAGAGCGGAAATAAGTTTACTTATAACTTTATTTGACTCACTGAAATGCCCAATAAACAAATAACATTGATCTCGCTATATGATGAATATTGTTTAGGAGTGCGGAGTCTTGCCGCTTATCTGACACGTGAGGGCTTTGTCAGCTACATCATCAATTTTAAACGTCATCGGGTGATGCCCCGTAATAAAGCCCCGATTGATGTTGGCTCGGGTTATTTAACTGAAGAAACTCCTGTCGGAGAATTATATCTATGCTATCCGCAACCGATGAGCAATAAGGAAATGAGGCTTCTCTTACAGCTATTAAGCGACATAGACCCGCTGGTGGTTGGTATTTCCGTGCCCTCATATTATGCTGGAGTAGCGCAAGAATTAACGACGCAAATTAAAACTGCCAAACACAAATATGTGATCTGGGGCGGTGTACACGCTATTCTGGTGCCTGAAGATTGTTTTCAGCGTGGGGCGGATTTTGTCTGTGTTGGTGAAGGAGAAGAGGCTTTGACGGAATTGGTTCGGCTGATTTATCAGGGTGAAAATCCTGCCACTATTGACCTGCCCGGCATCTGGCGCCGTGGTAATGGCGATGAAATCATTAGAACTCCGATCAGACCTCTCATTGCTGACCTGGATTCTTTACCTTTTCCTCAATACGACCCGGCAAGAGAGTTTTTAATAGATGATGACCGCATTTATCATCGTCAACCCTTAACGGATAGTCAGATTTACTGGTATTACAAAATCTTCTCTTCTCGGGGCTGTCCATATCAATGCAGTTTTTGTCTGTATAGTGCAGTTAATGAGCGAATGGCTGAATGGCGTCGGTTACGCCGGCGCTCAGTGGATAGTGTCATTGCCGAAATTCAGCAAATCAAAAGGGCTAATCCTCAAATTGCGATGATTGAGTTTGAGGATGATATCTTTACCATTAATAAAAAATGGCTCACGGAATTTGCTGAAAAATATCCCCACGCTGTGGGCTTACCATTCTGGTGTTATACGCATCCTAAAACTTGTGATAAAGAAATGTTGGAACTACTAAAATCTGCCGGGATTGAATATATCACGATGGGAATTGAGAGTGGCAGTGACCGTATAAATTATGAGATTTTTAATAGGAAAGTTAAACGCGAAGAGTCATTGCGAGCCGCAGAGCTAATTTATTCCAGTAATATCCCTGCCAATTATGATGTGATTACAAACAATCCCTTTGAGACCGAAGAAGACCGCCTGCAAACGCTTGATTTACTGGCGTCTATTCCCGGGGAGTATAACTTACATCTGGGCAAGCTGGCATTTTTCCCTGGCACCTCATTATGGCATAGGGGTAAGCAAGAAGGAATCAATGTCTCTGTAGATGAGAATCTATATCGTCTCTGGAATGCCCTTTATTTGCTGGCAATGTTTGAGCCCAAATCAAAATCCTCTCTATTTCTGCTGAGTGAAAATACGGCATTGCGTAACAATCCTCAGCCTCTCTGGGATTTACTATTGACTCTGGCACATCAACGAGAAAAAATAAATTCAAACTATTCATTGAGTAAGCGAGTCAAATTCTTAGAACAAGAGTTAACCGCTTTAAAAAATAAAAAACTGGTGAAAGCAGCAGTTAAAGTAACGGATTTGCTTAAAACACTGATGGCAAAAAACGTAGATAATGTTAAAGAATAAAAATACTAACCTCATAGTTTTAATCTTAAGTTTTACAATACTAACAAATTTGCTTCTGGCTAAAGAGGCAGCAAAAAATCCTCGTTTTTCCCCCATTCAAATCCTGAACACCAAATCAACAGATAATACTAATGTAAAAATTTCCGCAGCAGCTGACGGCAGAATTTTTGTCGTCTGGCAGGGAATGGTCAATAAAAGATATCACATTTTTTTCCGTGAAAAAGTTGGTAGAAGCTGGCTGGCGCCAGTTTTAATTGATGATGTGGCCAATAATGACGATTTTGACCCGGCACTGTTTGTTGATGAACGCTCCAATCCTCACGTGGTGTGGGTGAGTAAAACTGATGAACTGCAGGAAATACACTACGCACATCGTCTTGGTTCAGATTGGATTTTTGAACCACCAGTGCGGACATCCAGGGACCTCAATCTGGAATTACCAACCATTGCCGTTGATGCTACTGGTAAGCCATTTATTGTCTGGCAGGAGGGCAAAGGCACTGGCTACAGTATTTGGTCTGCCGTTGAAAATACTACCGGTAATTTTGATGTCCTCCCGGTGTCCAAACCAATGAGTAACCATTACAATATTTATCCACAACTCTTCATAACAAATTTATCGCCTTTGGTATTATGGTATGAGACACGGGAGGAAGGCTTTGTCCTGCGGGCGTCTGTTTTTATCAAAGATGCCAGACGCTGGGTTGATTATCCGCTGGAAAACATTGAATCAATTCCAGCCAATCGTCTGCCCATAGTTTATAGCACCAGAGAGGGCAAATTGTTCGCCTTGTGGTATGACAACATAAATGGTGAAGACCATATTTTAGTGGCGAAAACGGATGATTCCGAACTCCGCAACGGTTTAATTATTGATGATGGAACTACACATAATAATGCTGTGCCTGATGGCACCTTAACAGCTCCTAATGTTCTTTATGTATGCTGGAAAGCAGATATGGAGACAGTATTCAGTCAAATTTTTTTGACAAAGATAGTTGATGGAAAACCTGGCAAAAGTTTACTCATCTCTGATGGAGCGAAAAATTATTATACCAACCCCAATCTCGCCGTGAATAAAAATGGGGAGGTACATGTGGTCTGGTTTTCTAATGCCAGCGAAGGCGGCGACGGCTCCATTTATTACGCCTCCGTTCTATTTTAATCGTCTCTCTTGAATTATATTGTTTTCCCCAAATTTGTGATGAGATTAACAGAAAATTCTTATCAATTTAATATTAGCACCAAGTTACACTAAAAATTTTCAGTGACTGGCAATTGCAATATCTTATTGCATAAATGATTTAACGAAGAAAAATTTTCAAATCGCAAGTTCAAAACGGATGCAGACGATTAATAAATCTCAGGAGAGTGTTTGGAAGTTTTCTAATTTCATCAACCGAGAGCGGAACTGCATTAAATTTTGGCTGGCTGAGTGTTCCCTCCATTTTTAACTTCGCCACATAAGTGCCGTATGATTCTATGTACTGGAATATTCTTCCGGTAAGAGCGCCGATCAATGGCAGATTGCTTGCCAGCCCGCTGAAAATCGCCAGCGAGACTTCTCCACTTAATTTTTCATCAAAGCCCACACTTCCTTCTGACATCAGCCTCATCAGGGGACTCTCAAAGAGGGTGTTTTTAAATGTGACCTGCTGATTGGCAATAACTATTTCACCAGAGACATCTGCAAAGGATACGTCTTTAAAATATGGCAACCTGGTAGCTTCCGCCAGCGCCAGAAAAATTGGATTATTAATGAATCGGCTATGGTTAATATTGAATTTCCCCTCTCCTGATAATTTATCAAGGTCGTCTCCCTCGCCTCGGATTGTTAATGAACAGGAAAAATTGCCTGTTGCGCCGGGGGAGGTTTTTGCTAACTGTGTAGCCAGTTCTTCCAGGTTTACATTTCCCACTCTTACTTTCCAAGAGTGCTTGGTATCACCATGAAGGATATTTATTATGCCCTCGTCCAGAAAACACTCCCCACCAAAGAATCTGGCTTTTGTGTCTGTGAAACAGACTTTGTTGGGGACTTCGCCTGTAAAATTAAAGTATTCAAATCTGGTTTTAAAGTTTTCACCAATAAGGGGGGAGATAAATACTTTATCTCCTTCAGCATTAATAACAACATAAAACGCTAGCTTACCTGAAGGCTGAGGAGATGTAGATGTCCCCTCAATTTTTGTCTGGCTACTAATCTGGCTCCTCCAGCCGTCAGTCCAGTCCAGTAAGTAGAAGTTTTTGAGTCTGGACTCAATTTCCATTACTGGCACGCCATTTTTTAAATAGATTGCCCCCGAGTGCACTGAATCAGTTGAATGCCCACAGTCAGCCCTCAAATTCTGGAATTCAAGTCTGCTGCCGTGAAGATGCATTGTGCCAGTGATATTGTTAATAGGTTGAGGAAATTCCCAGTAGTAAAAAGTATTTTGGTGAAGATTAAGTTCGCCACTTATGATTTCAGAGTAGTTATCTGGATTTTTCAAACAGGTAAATAATGTAGCGTACAAATTTTTGTATTCCTCAAGCAGTTCAGCTGAGAAAAAATCAGTTCGGTTTTTTGATGTCGCTATTTGACTGTTTGGATTCTGGAACTGAAGTCTTAATGTAACATCTGTTTTTCCATCCATTATAAATGGCTCAAGCAAGTGAATTAAACACTCTCGCAGTTTTGCCAGTTCAATAGAAGAAGTGAGTTTTAGATTTACATTTTTGGATGAAACCTCACCATTAATCTTTAAGGGGATTGAGTTAATCTCAGCTAATGCACTCTCGATGGTAATTTTTTGGTCCGTATATTTTAACTTGGTATTAAAATTACTTATTCCGAGAGTTAATTGGGGAAATTGTAAGTTTAGATTATCAATCTTTGTAGTTACAACAACAGTGTCTTTTAGTTGTTGTGCTGAAGTTTTATCACGTTTAATCTGTACCTCATAATTGAGTTTACCAGGCTTCGTGTGAGTGAAATTGTATAATACGTATTTTTGTAATTTATCTACCAGTGTATTAGTTTCGCAAGTGCCATTAATGTAAAATTCCCATTGTGGTGACTCCCAGAAATACCTGTAACCTACTATTCGTCCTCTTAAATTCAAAGGAAAGCCTTCAATTTCGCTCTCAAAATTCTGTAATACTAACTGAGTCTCATTTGCTGTCAATGTTCCCCGGATAACAAATGGTTTAATCTTTTTATCTACTGGAGCTACTTCTAAATCTGGTGTAGTTGCTCTGGCAGAGAATTGCAAAATCTTTAATTCACATTTGTCTTTGAAACTCACATTAATTTTACCACGGCAATCAGCAGAAATTGTTCCCCTGTAATTTAGATTCGTCAACGCAGGTTTAAAGTATTGCTCAGCCACCGATATAGATTTTATTAATTTCATCATTGATTCAACTGACAGAGTGGCAGAGGTGGAATAATC
>CAYRXI010000018.1:15907-22093 GCA_964428255.1 uncultured Candidatus Sumerlaeota bacterium | reverse complement strand
GCTCTTCCTTCAAAAATGAAGGTTCCGAAAGTGCCTTCCCCGCTCATTCTCTCTACTTCCAGTAGATTGTTCTTTAAACTGCAGCGTAATATAGGAAACGTTATCTCATTCTCTGCTGGCAGCTGGACGTTGAGAGATTTTACCAGACAGGTTAAATCGTAGTTAGTGAATGCCAGAGGCTGAAAAGTGCCTGCCAGTTTGCCTGTTAAACTGAGACTAGTGCAAGGTAAAATTTTGAGCTGGAGCTGCTCGAGATAGTTTAATTTTTCCAGAACTTGCTTAAAAATTTTTGTACAGCGAGTTTCAGCAGAGATTTGCATATCAAAATTTTTCTTTTCCTTTTCTGTGTTTATTTTTCCACTGCAGGATAAGAACGAATCCTTGTCCTGATAGCTCAGATTTCTCACCTCTATCAAATTTTTTGTGCGTTCAAAACGAAAAATCTCCGCAGAAAATTGAATACTGCCAAGTTCATATACAGACAAATTGCTCATTTCAGGAATAACTGTTACCTGGTCTGCATTAAATTTGGTTAGAACCAATGTCACAGATGGTTCAGCACTTATCTCTAGCGATAAAGCCCCCTTTTTAATTTTGACCAATTGTCGTTTTTGAGTGCTATCCAGAGGGAACTCTAAAACCGGAGTTCTGAAATTTACATTACAGCTATTTTTGTCTGCCCGGTATGTAGCTTGAAACATTAACAAACTATCCTGCGTGTTGAAGACACTGACTCTGGCAAACCCGCTTCCGAGAATTTTCCCTTCGGCTAAATCCAGTTCCACATTAAGGTCTTTAAACGTAATAGTATTTCCGGGCAGTGTCTGGCGAAATGTATAAAATTGTAAACCAGCGTGACGAATACTTACTGTCATTGATGGAATTACTGTTGTTTGTTGTCTTGGAGACACCAGCAAACTATTGATAATTGGATTGTCAGTTTCAATACGTTCTACACTACGCGCTGGCATTAATATCCCTATCTCGGTTGGTTGCTCTACAATAACTGACTTTATCTGGGGGGGGTAAGCACGAATATCAAATGTAATAATCCTGGCTGTTAATGTGCCTGTAGAAGTTGTGTCTGTAATTCGCACATCTTTAAGTTGAAGCTGGTGTTGAACCAGAAAAATTCTTGCCTGGGAATATTCAACTTGCCAGGTTGGCTTAATTTTAGTTACGAAACTTGTTATAATTGGCTTGACTATAAATGCAGGCAAAGGGAAAAAATAACCTATAAATAAAATGATAATTATAAGAAAGATTATTACGCTTAGAATTCTAAGGATATTTCTTTGCCAGCGTTTACTAAACATTATCCAAATCTATCAGGTAGTAAATGAAGTTACGTATTCTTGACATAAAATTGATTGATAAGCGTAAAAAAAAGTTTGCAATTATACTTGACAATGGCACTTCCCTCAAGCTGTCAGCTGAAACAATTTTGAAAAATAAGCTACGAAAAAATCAAGAACTTTCCCGGATAGAAATTGAAAAATTACTTGACGAGGATGAATTTAGCCGCGCTCTGGCGCAGGCAACTGCCTATCTATCACTGCGAAAAGTATCACAGCAGCAACTTGATAGATACCTTGCTCGCAAAGGTTATAAAAAGGAGATTATACAACAGGTTATCGCAGATTTAAACCAGCGTGCCATATTAAATGACCGGAGATTTGCCGAGTTATTTGTAAAAGACCGGCTGAAAATCAAGCCAGTTGGACCCAAAAAATTGGAGATAGAGTTGCTGAAAAGAGGCGTGACTTATGATTTGATTAATAAAGCACTTGAGCCAGCCACCGAGCCTGAAACACAAAAAAAGATTGCCCTACATCTGGCGCAGAAAAAATTGAGAACTTTGAGCTCTCTGGAACGTAAACAGCAAAAACAAAAATTGTATAGCTTTCTAATGAGTAAGGGATTTGAAAGCGAAATCATCACTGAAGTAATTCAGAGTATTTTTAATGATACATCAGATAACGAGACTGAGTAAAAATATGTTTAGACATATGCTTTTCTTAATAACACTCTCTGGGCTTATCTACCCTCAAACATCAGCAGGAGAATATCCGTCATTAATAACAGAAACTCGTTACATCATTCCCCCCCCCACTGCCACGCCACAACTAAAACCAGAAACGTCTTACTTTGCCACTCCGTCACAACTTCAGTTTTACTCTTTTGGCTTCACACAACAAGGAGAGTCACTATTTACTGAACCGGTAGACCTGAAGATAGATAATACTGGGAATCTATTTGTATTGGATGCTTCCAGAAGTGAAGTCTTTATCTTCAATCACAATACTACTCAATTACTTACAAAGTGGGGGCGAAAGGGTAGGGGAGAAACAGAACTTTTACAGCCAACCGCTATTGCCATTAACAATCTCGGTGAAGTTCTAATTGCGGATGTTGCCGCTCAGGCAATAAAGGTATTCAATAAACAGGGTACTTTTTTAAGAACCATAATACCTGCAGTGCCTGATGAAACAAAAGGTTTCCTGCCCGCAGCTCTGACTTGTGACCACAGAGCAAACATCTATGTGGCAGATTTGCAACGCAGCACAATTCTGGTACTGGATTTCAAAGGAAAGTTTTTACACTCATTAGGACAACGCAAAGCTGAGAATGTCTCATTTAGCTCTCCAGCCGCACTGTTTCTGGATAAAGATTTATTTATATTTGTAGCTGATGCTGAAAATAGTCAGATTAAAAAATTCAGCACCACCGGTAGATTATGGCTTACTATTCCTCTTGCCACTAATGTCAACACGGCTAAACTAAAGTTCCCCCTTGATGTGAAAGTGTCGCCACGCGATAACATTTATGTTACTGATAATGGCAATTTCCGCATTGCTATATTTGACCAGAAAGGAAAATTTCTAAGTGAACTTTACTGGCGAGATGAAAATAATCAGCCACTGGTAATTCCGCGCAAACTATGTTTTGACCCGCAGGGTAATCTTTTTATACTTGACCAGCTCCACCGCCGTTTACTCAAAATTTCTGCCAAGAAATTAAAATTCTAAATATAAACTGATTTTTTTAATTTTGTATTTAGGGCTAAGAGTAATCCATAGTTTTGCTTTGGAAATCCCCCAAAATGGGTGTTAAAAATCAATGGCCACACACACCATCAAAAAAATGAAGTTTACCAATCTGCATTCCATAATTGTTTTCTAATTTGCCGTTTTATTGTATTTAATACTGGATTACTTTTTTGACCTCCCTCCGGAAGAGCTTCAATTTGTGGAGGAAAAAGTTGAATTAAAAGTTGTCTCTGACCGCTTATTCGTTAATGGTGAGTATACCTTTTATAATCCGACTTCTCGGGCGCACACTTACGCACTGTTCTTTCCTGTGGTGAATGATTTCGATTCACAGAGTGTAAAGCTGACAGCTGTCAGTAATATGCAATTCAAATCGGTGCGGTTCAAAATTAAAAAAGGTGGGATTGTTCATAAACTCCCCGTTTCCGCAAAATCCACGGTGTTATTAAAGTTAAATTATGAACAACCGCTAAAAGAAAAAAAGGCACAGTATATTACACTGACCACTCGTTTATGGAAAAAGCCGTTAGACAGCGCTGAGTTTCTTGTTTATTTACCCACAAAACACAAATTATTGCGTTCAACATATCCGCTAAAGCTAAAACAGGTTGAGGCTGAAACGCAGTTGTAATATATTAAATTTGAGAAATTTTACCCGAAAGAAAATTTAGAAATAATCTGGGAGTGGGCCAGAGTTATTATGCCTTACCTACATTCAATAAATTATGGTTCACCTGTGAGATTATTGATGCACATATTAATTTTATTGATTATTTCCACGCCTTGCTTTGCCAATGATTTCCTTATGAGCACAGCCTCGTATCCCGCATATATAATCTGTTTTTTTATCTGGCTGGTGGTAGGCTTATTTTTGAAAATTCGGGGAAATCTGGTAAGGTTATTAGGCAGTGGGAGCTTGGTGGTTTTGTTTCTCTTCTTGTTATTATTTTTGCATTATGAAATTGCACTGGTTATCTGGTCATTTTACATCGCCTTAAGTTTTTTACTTCTCGTTGTACGTCCCGGCTGGTTTAATGAAGATGAAAGAATGATTAATATTTTCTACTACGGCTGGACTCTGTTCGCACAGATAGTCTCTGCAATCGGCTTAAAGTTTATTTACTACTATAACTATGGTGGCTTTCAACGATCTATATCTAATTTTATAGAATTAAGTACCTTTATGATTTTTTACGCAATTATGGGCTTATTAGTTTTCTTTTATATTTTCTATCTATACAGTAGAAAAGCAAAGTCAAATCAGGAAGAGTGTAACTAATTTTAGTTGCTCTTAAATTAAAGGACACCTTTTGTGGAAGGAACAGTTTTGATGCGCGGGTTTAAACTTACTGCCTGCCGCAATGCTACTCCAGCAGATTTGAACAATGCCTCATGAATGTGATGTAAGTTCAGCCCGTATAATAAATTAAGATGCAAGGTGATGCGGGCGTTGACGACGAACGCCCGGAAAAACTCTTCAGTAAGCTCGGTATCATAGTTACCCACCCGTTCGCGCGGATACTGCACATTGAATTGAAGATACGGTCGGTCACAAATATCTACCACGCAAAATGCCAGTGTTTCCTCCATCGGCACAAAGCCAACGCCATAGCGCTCAATACCTTTCTTATCACCAATTGCCTCAGCGAATGCCTTCCCGCAACAAATTCCGATATCTTCAACGGTATGATGCCAATCAACTTCTAGATCGCCTTTGCCACTAATTTTAATATCAATAAATGAATGAGCAGCAAACAGATTAAGCATATGTTCAAAGAAAGGTAATCCCACTGAGCCCTCAAATTTGCCAGTGCCATCAAGATTTATTTTTACCTCAATACTTGTCTCTTTTGTGACTCGTTTTATTTCCGCAATGCGTTTATTTGATGCTTTTCTTTTCATATTTGAGAATCTCCTTTAATGCTGAAACCAGAATTTTATTTTCTTTCATTGTCCCGATGCTGATGCGCAATCCATTTGCCAGACGCGGATGATTAAAAAAACGCACTAAGATTTTACGTCTTTTTAACTCTTCATAAATCCAGCGCGCATTACTGTGCCATTGAGCAAAAATGAAATTCGCCTCGGAAGGGAAAACTGACAACCCCAGCTTTTTCAGTTTGTCAGTCAGCCATCCCCGTCCGGCAATTATCTTCTCAATATTGCGACGGTAATAGTTGTTGTCCTTTAACGCCGCAATTGCAGCTACTTGAGCCAGTGCATTAACATTATATGAATCTTTCGCTTTGTATAAACTGGCAATAATCTCAGGCTGAGCTAAAGCAAATCCTATGCGCAATCCTGCCATACCGTAAGACTTGGAGAAACTTCGAGTTATAATTATGTTTTTAAATTCATTCAGTAAACTCAATGCATTATTTTTTGCAAAATCTATGTATGCCTCATCAACCAGAACGATTGAAGCGGGATTCTTTCTACAGATAGCTGCAATCTGCTCAATGTCATAAGGTGTTCCATAAGGTGGATTGGGATTAGCAATACAAATAATCTTATGTGGCAGACGCCGCATAAAATTTTCCGGTAAAGATAGGTCCGGATTAATTTCATAAAAGACGATTTTAGCGCCAAATAAATTTGCCAGTGTATCATAAAGAATGTACGTGGGATAAATAGAACCCACAGAATCTTCCGTACACAGATAACACTGAAAAATCAGGCGCAAAACTTCATCCGAACCATTACCAACAAATATCTGCTCTGGTTTAAGCCCCCAGCGGCGTCCTGCTGTGCGCCGCACTTCTAAAGATTCCGGATCCGGATAAAGTCTCACCTTTTCGCGAAGAGTTGTTTTTAATGCCTCTATCACCCGTGGTGATGGGGGGTAAGGATTCTCATTGGTATTTAATTTAATAAATCCCCGTTCGCGAGGCTGTTCGCCAGGCACGTATGGAGTTAGGTTTATTATCCTTTCATTTAACTTTGGTAATATGCTGGACATCTGTAACAGTTATTGAAGGTTATTTATAAAAAACTTTTGTTTTTCTAATCTTTATAGCATTAGCATGAGCAAATAGCTGTTCGGCTTCAGCTAACTTTTCCGCTGCATCTGCCAGTTTCAGGAAACCTTCTCGCGATAGTTCAACAATGTGATTGCTTTTTATAAAATCCAGCACCG
>CAYRXI010000018.1:0-15877 GCA_964428255.1 uncultured Candidatus Sumerlaeota bacterium | reverse complement strand
TGTGCCTGCGGTGGGTAAAGTATGATTGGGACCAGCCACATAATCACCGATGGCTTCTGCGGTATAATTGCCAACAAAAATTGCACTGGCATTTTGTATTTTTTCTATCATCTCTTGTGGTTTTTCTACCATCAATTCTAAGTGTTCCGGTGCTTTCAAATTTACCAGCTTTATGGCACTCTCAATATCAGGAACTTTTATCGCCACTCCATTACTTGCCAGAGATTTGTTGATAATCTCTCGCCGTTGAGCTGAATTTGTTTGATTTTCCAGCTCCTCAATAAAATTATTCCGATCCAGCTCACCAATGTATATCAGGATAGAAACTGCATCAGGGTCATGCTCGGCTTGCGACAGCAGGTCCGCAACCACAAAGCTTATTTCTGCCGAACCATCTGCTACAATCATAATCTCGCTTGGACCGGCAATCATATCAATATCAATTATCCCGTATAGCAGTTTTTTGGCAAGGGCGACATAGATATTACCAGGTCCCACCACTTTATCCACGCGGGGGATTGTATCCGTTCCAAACGCCAGCGCCGCAATCGCTTGTGCCCCCCCCACCTGATAAATCTCGGTTATTCCCAATAAATGTGCAGCAGCAAGAATAATGCTTGAAGATTCATCATGTAAAGGCGGAGTTACCATTACAATTCGTTTAACTCCTGCGATTTGTGCCGGAATAACATTCATCAGCACTGAGGAAGGATAGGCTGCTTGTCCACCGGGCACATAAACCCCCACAGTTTCAAGCGGGACAAAGCGTTGAGTCAGCAAAATCCCAGGTTCATCTGCAATACACCAATTGGCAGGTAATTGACGTTTATGGAAGTTATGTATTCGGTCGGCTGCAAACTTCAGCACATCCTGAAGAGTTAAAGATAAGTTTTCCCACGCTTGCTGAAGCCTTTGAGCCGGGATTTTCATTTCGCCGGGATGATTGAATTTTATCCCGTCAAATCTCTCTGTTAACTCCAGCAAAGCCCGGTCACCATCGGCTTTAACCGCATTGATGATTTTTGTAACTTGCTGAAAAATGGATTCGTCAACTGGCAGGCGCCGGGCAAGCAATTCCTCTACTTTTTTCTGGTCGCGTTTATAGTCTAAAATTCGTATCATCCTATCAACCTGGTTTTTTCCTGTCAGGGTAAATCTTAACCCCATCTGTCGCAGTAATTTTACGGAACTCTGTTATCAATTTGCGAGTAATAGGTCCTGGTTTGCCATCACCAATCACCCGGTTATCCACTTTTACCACAGGAATGGCTTCAGCTGCTGTTCCGGTAAGAAAACATTCATCTGCGTTAAATACTTCAAAGCGAGTGAAGGGTTCCTCCTTAACTTTATAGCCGCATTTTTCAGCCAGTTCAATTATGCAGTCACGTGTAATGCCTTTTAAAGCCCCAAGATATACAGGGGGAGTATACAAAACTTCGTCTTTTATAATAAAAATGTTATCGCCTGTACATTCAACCACATATCCTTCCTTGCTTAACATTAAAGCTTCCAGTGAGCCTGCATGATGGGCTTCAATTTTTGCCAGAATATTGTTTAAGTAATTCAAAGATTTCACGCGCGGATTTACACATTCTGCAAAATTGCGAAGTGTCGGCACAGTTACAATCTTCAAACCGTGCGTATAATGCTCATCCGGGTACAGCTTAATGTCTGCTGCAATTATTATTACCGTGGGCTTAGGGCATAGCCAGGGTGATAAACCGAGCGTTCCTTCACCGCGTGTGACCACCAGGCGAATATATCCATTCCACAATTTATTTATCCGGCAGGTTTTTACTGTAGCCTCAATTAGCTCCTCTTTTGTCATCGGTAATTCTAACATTATGTATTTGGCTGAGGCAATCAATCGGTCTATGTGCTGGCTTAACCTGAAAATATTCCCCTCGTACAACCGAATGCCTTCAAACACACCGTCACCATATAGCAGCCCATGGTCAAACACACTTATTTTGGCTTTCTCTTTATCATAAAACTTCCCATCAATAAATACCTTTAAGCCCACCGTTACCCTCCTGTAGTCTCTCTATTAAGCTTTAAAATAAACGATTTATTTAGATAGTTGTTATGAAAGATTTCAAGTCTTTTTCAGCTGGCTTTAAAACTCCATTTCGCAGGTGAAAAATTTTGTTGGCGCGTAATGCTATTTCCGGATTGTGAGTGACTATCATCAGTGTTTTACCTCTGTCAACAGTATATTCCCAGATTAGCTTTATCATTTCTTCCCCAGTGCGTAAATCCAGATCCCCGGTTGGTTCATCAGCCAGAACAATTAAAGGGTCATTAATCAATGCACGGCATAATGCCACACGTTGCTGTTCACCGCCACTGAGTTTAGCCGGGCGATGATGTAATCGTTCACCAAGACCCACCTGTTCTAAAAGTCGTAATTGGGCTATTGTCTCTTTACTGTTATTATTTATCAATGCCGGTATCAGCACGTTTTCCAGAGCAGAGAATTCTGGCAGGAGATGATGAAACTGGAAAATAAAACCAATTTTTTTGTTACGCAAGTTAGCCAGTTCTCTGGGTGAAAGCTTGCTATAGACCGCATCTTCCAGACATATTTCGCCCTCAGTTGCCTGGTCAAGTGCACCTATCCCATAAGCACCTCCAGTACTCTGGGTCCATCATAAAAACTCTTCTTTAATCCCTTTATTCTTAAAATCGGCATTAACCTGTTCCTCAGGTATAATATTTTAACTCAATCACTAAAAACGCTGTAATTGAGAACATTTTAATCCTGTGTGTTTTTAATTTACATCTATTGGTTATTACTCGTACCGCAATGCTTCCACCGGGTGTAATTTGGCTGCCTGTCTTGCTGGTAATATTGAGGCAATGGAACAAATGATTAATGTGCTTACGACGATTAGAAGGACTGTCACTGGCTTAACTTTTACAGGAAGAGTTTCAATGCCATAAATTGCCTCTGGTAAGCCATAGTGAATGTGATTCGCCAGAATATAGCAAAGAAGCAAGCCCAGGATTAGCCCGAGAATTATTCCTATTACGCCGATAGCTATGCCATAAAATAGAAAAATTCGCATTACACTACCATTAGTAGCACCCATTGATTTGATAATCCCAATTTCTCGCGTCTTCTGTGTGGTAATCATTATAAGTGTGCCAATAATATTAAAAGCAGCCACTACTATAATTAACAGCAGTATGACAAACATTGCCAGTTTCTCCAGCCTCAGCGCCTTGAAAAAATCAGGATTAATTTCATTCCAGCCACGCACTATATATGCTGGACCAACTACTTTCTGAACCTTTTCTTTTACCCCCTCTACTTTGTATGGGTCTTTAATGCGGATGTGGATAAAATCTACCTGATCTGGAAAGATAAAAATCTCCTGCATCGTCTGCAAGTCAGTGTAAGCAAAATTTGCATCTACTTCATACAGCCCTGATTTGAAAATGCCGTCCACTCGCAGACGAGCTATTTTAGCAAATGGACCCGTAGCTGTCTTTGCCAGGCGTGTAATGGCGTAAATGGTGTCACCAATACCCACTCCCAGACGTAATGCCAGCTGTTCACCCAGAATAACTCCTCTTGGGGCAGGTTGTGTTTTTCCAGCAATTACCGAACGTGCTATATTGGTCACATTCATTTCTTGCTGGACATCTATCCCACGTATTTCTACACCCACTTTAGGCGATTCAATTCCAGTATCTCGCTGGAGCAGGGCTTGGCGCGAAATCACCGGTGCTATTCCGACCACCTCCGGTATTTGACGTTTAATATTTGCCATCAATTCTGGATAAGCGAAAATCGGCTGGCGCCAATTTTGCCAGACCTCTATATGCGAAAACACCCCCATTAATTTTGACACTAATTCTTCATCAAAACCATCCATAACTCCAATGACAGTTATTAGAGCCGTTACTCCCAGAGCCACGCCCAGTATGGAGATGATGCTAATTACAGACACTAACAGTCGGCGTTCTCGGGAAAATAAATAGCGTAAGCTTATAAACCTTTCAAATTTCACCCGCTATCTCCCTGCCAGATTCCATTCAGCTGTTTTAAAACGCATTTTTGTTAAAAATTTTAATAACTCGGGCTTAAACAAGTCAATCCAGATAGAGTAGCTTAATCTATGAATCACGGTCTAATCATTGTAAATAATTGCTGACGCTCCTCCAGGCTGATAAACCCGAGTACTATAAGCATTATCCCGTATACTAAAGTTGCCAGTCCCCCACATACGAGAAGCTTTATATAACCACTGGTGAATGCCATAATTTGCTTCAATAGAACAATGGTCAAAATCATAACCAGCTGCGAAACCAATAAACGAGGTGCAAAACTTAAACTTATGGAAAGCAACTTCCTGAATACTGAAATACCCCAAAGCAAGAGCAACAGTATTAAATTAGTTACTACGACGGCAATGGCAGTCCCCAGGGAAGCATATTCAGGCACGAGAATAAGATTTAATATCATAAATAGAGCGAGTACCAGAGTATGAGCTATTACCAGAAGGCGCATTTTATTAAGTGACATTAGCCCGTAAAATAGAAGACGGCTCATATACAATATTGGTAAATACCAGATCAAAATGCGGAGAACTTTAATCGCCGGATGAAATTCAGTTTTTAATAATGTTACAATAATTTCTGGTGCCAGTGAAAAGATTAGCACTGAAAGATATAAACCTATTGCCAGCGAATATTTTAAAGTTTTGTTTAATGAGCGATGAAAAGCCTCTGGATTGAATGTCTCCTGGCGGGATAATATGGGGAAAATACTCAACTGGACTGCTTCGGAAAACATTAAAAACGGGAATACAAATTTGTTTGCACTGGCATAAATGCCACATTCCTCCGCACTTTTTAATTTGGATAGCAAAATAACATCCAGCTGTTTCAAGAGAACACTCAGCACCAGTACCACTGTGAAGGGGACACTCATCACTAAAACGTGCTTCATTAGCTGAAAATCCGGTAAAAATTGCCAGGGCTGAATTTTCATCCGCGCATAAAGAAAGTAGAAAATGCATTGAAAAAGAATATAGAAGTTAAATCCCCAGATAAAATATGCCAGAGGTTGACGTAATATCACTCCTGCCAATAAAAACATTGAGCCAAATAAACTGCTGAAAAAACTCAAGAATGCCACTCTGTCAATTGCCTCATGTGCCACTAAGACTGAGTGAAAGGGACGGGTAAAGCCAAATAAAAACAATCCTACGGTTATAATTAACAGAAGATAACGAATTGTTAAATCATAACCAGAGAATACAATCACCAGCAAAAACAACAAAATAGCAAAGACACTTAGCCCCAGCTGGGCAATAAAATAAGTAGAGATAAAGCGCTTGGTCTGCTCACGTTGTCGGCTAATTTCTCGCACCATCATATCTACCCACCCAAAATCTATCACCACCATCCAGACCATCGCAAAATTAAGCACAATAGAGTAAATTCCGAATTTTTCTCTTCCGAGATGATTGATAATAAAGATAGTAATAATAAAAGAAATAAGTTTAACTGTGGCACGAGCAACAAAAGACGTGCATACATTCCATAAAAACCTTTTGCCTGTCTCTCCCATAACCTGTAATAAAGAAAACAACTTATCTTTTATCTGCTTGTGAGGAATTGCAAGGAATAATCAATGATAAAATAAACCACTCGTCAAATTCTTATCTTGTCATTTTTTATCCAATCTCTTTCAGTTAAACTTGAAATTTGACAGTTGCTTATATTCATAATAGCCTGTTTTTCTTCAACATCAAACTTTAAGACTTTTGAGATGGTGCGCAAGCCAGAGAAAAATAATATAATTCTGGTGGGATTTATGGGCACGGGTAAAACCGAAGTGGGCAAGGCATTGGCAAGACACCTAGGTTTTACTTACATTGATACAGATGAAATCATTGAAAAAATGGCGGGTAAGTCAATCCCCCGAATATTTTCTGAGGATGGCGAGGCGCATTTTCGTCAGCTGGAAAAATCTGTAATTCAGAGTCTGATAAATCTCCAGCATCACGTTATTGCTACAGGCGGAGGTGCAGTTATATTTGATGAAAACATAGAGAATATGAAGCGCGCTGGCGTCGTAATCTGTCTTACAGCCTCTCCAGAAGTAATCTACGAGCGAGTTAAACACGATACTCATCGGCCTTTACTGCAGGTTCCCGATCCCCAAAAACGTATTCGGGAGTTACTCGATCAACGTCAGGCTCAATATCAGAAAGCTGACTTTATTATAGATACTTCGCATCTGACAATTGAAGAAGTGGTTCAAAATATTCTGGATAAAATAAAAGAATATCTGTGCTAACTTTCTTGAAATACAACATAAATTTAGCTTAAAATAAAAATAATTTTTATTAGTCTGGGAGAAGAAAATGTCCAATCAAAAAGCAAAAAAAATAGGCATTGTAATTGGCAGTCAGTCAGATTTTAAACTGTTTATACCTACCCTGGAAAAATTGAAAGAAATGGACATAGGGTATGAGTTTACAATTGCTTCAGCTCATCGAACCCCTGAACGCTTGCGGGACTGGGTTAAAAAAATGGAACAATCCGGAGTTGAGGTAATTATTGCCGGTGCTGGCGCTGCCGCTCATTTACCCGGCGTTGTCGCCTCTCAAACTTTAATTCCCGTTATTGGAGTTCCACTTGATACTACTCATCTGCGAGGAGTGGATGCGTTGTATTCAATCGTCCAGATGCCCAAAGGTGTTCCGGTCGCCACTGTGGGTATCAACAATGTAGAAAATGCAATGTTACTTGCACTCCATATCCTTGGCATTAAATATCCCGAAATCAGAGGGAAATTAAGTCAATACAAGAACAAGCTGAAAGCAGATGTGATTGACCAGATGGGAAAACTCAGAGAAGAATATCCTCACCTGGTGGAAATAGCCGAAGACGAAAGAAAAAATACCGCCACCAAAACAAAGAACAGTGCACCGGTCAGTGAAATACCACTTGGCACTCCAAATGATGAAGAAATTCTGGCAAAGTTAGAGCGTGAATTCGTGGAACATTCTCGCCGAATAGAACAGGAGCGGGCATTAAAAGCAAAACAGGAAATTGAAGTAAAAGAGCAGAGATACAGTAGTATAGATTCCAGTAAAAAACCGCGTATAATACCCGTGGACCCTTTGCAACCTGATGCTGAGGCAATAGAGGAAGCTGCCATGGTGTTATTGGAGGGGGGGATTGTGGCTTTTCCAACGGACACCGTATATGGAATTGCTGCCGATGCCACAAATTCAGCAGCAGTTGAGCGCTTATTTGAGCTGAAAAAACGCGAGCACCAGAAAGCCATCCCGGTGTTGATACATTCTACGAATCAGTTGCGCTCAATCGTTAAAAAGATACCGGAAAGTGCTAAATTACTAATGGAAAGATACTGGCCAGGTGCCTTGACAATTGTATTTGAAAAGTATGAGAATACGTTTATGGCTGTAAGCTCAGGTACCACTCTTGGCATTCGCATTCCCGATAACCTGGTGTGTTTAAGTGTTCTAAGTATGACTGGGCGTCCACTTGCCACAACGAGTGCTAATATTTCCGGAAAGGCGCCGGCAGTCACCGCTGATAAAGTTGTGGAGTATTTTGGCTCCCAGATTGATTTAATAATTGATGGAGGTCATACGAGCGGTGAAACTGTATCCACAGTTCTAAGTGTGGTGAGTGTTCCATTTGAAATTTTGCGTGAGGGACGTATTTCACGTGCAGAACTTCTTGATTTACTGGGTAAAGATTTTATAAAATAAATCTTTATTATTAAAAGTGAAATTTTTGCTTTAATATTAAGGAGTAAAAAATGTCGGGACATAGTAAATGGCATTCTATAAAACACAAAAAGGCAGCAGTTGATGCTAAACGCGGGCAGTTGTTTACCAAACTTATCCGAGAAATTACCATTGCTGCGCGACAGGGTGGTGGTGACCCGGAAAATAACCCACGATTGCGAACAGCCATTCTGGCAGCTCGTGATGCCAATATGCCCAAAGAAAATATTATGCGTGCGATTCAACGTGGCACAGGTGAACTACCAGGTGTTCAATATGAAGAAATCTTATATGAAGGATACGGACCCGGGGGGATTGCAATTCTTATAGAAGCCACCACTGACAATCGCAACAGGACAACTGCAGAGATTCGGCATATCTTTTCTCGCCATAATGCAAATCTTGGGGAATCTGGTTGTGTCTCCTGGATGTTTACACGTAAAGGGATTATTCTGGTTCCTGCTGAAGGAATTGACGAGGACAAGTTGATGGAAATTGTGCTGGATGCTGGCGCGGACGATATGGTTAATAATGGAGACTCATTTGCTATTTACACTAAACCCAATGAATTAGAAGCTGTTAGAAAAGTTCTGGAAGAGCGCGGCGTAAAAATTCAATCAGCCAGTATCACAATGGTGCCTAACACAACGATTAAAGTTGAGGGAAAAGATGCAGAACAGCTCCTGAAGTTATTAAATGCTCTGGAAGAACAAGATGATGTCCAGCGTGTTTCCGCCAATTTTGAAATCTCCGATGAATTACTGGAGAGAGTCAGTAGCACATAATATTACGAAATCATTGTATCTTTTTAAGTGCCTCTTTAAAATTCCTTTACAGCTACTAAGAGCAATTCGCTTATCTATAATTATTTTTTTATTATTCTGCTGAAAATTTAAACTGATACAATTTGTTCTCTCCAGCTTTATAAATCAGCTCCATAATGTCGGGATTTTCACGCCAGCGGTCAATGTTCAATCTTTTTACAATTGGGTGTTTATCCTCCATAGGTATATACAGGTAATACTGAATTTGCATATTCTTCAATTGCCTTAATTTTTCAGCATCAGTCAATGAATACAGCTGTTGAATTTCCCAATCATCAAGATGGACAAACGTAATAGACGGGTCATAAACCAGATGCCGATTCTCATGGCTCAAAATTTTTTTGCCCTTTAAGTTCTGGTTAATATAGTCCCACATCTCCACATCCGTACCGAATTCCAGGCGATAAAACCTCTTATCTGGCATACAGGGATTCCGTAGAGCTACCAATTGCAATGGGGAAACTTGTTGCCCGCCAATTTCTGCTATTTTCTTAAATTTAAACCCCATTAGACTCATCGCTATTCCGGGGAATAGTCCTACATACAAACACAGCACAACAGCCAGTAATTTTAATCTGGTTGTCCAGAGCAGGCAGAGCCACAAGGCACTGAATATTGCTACGGGAACAATTACAGGCACAATGTGATACAGGTAAATGTCGGAAATGCAATAATGATAAATTAGCAGAAAGCTAAAAATATAAATCACCAGAATTAAAAGGCGATTAAATGGAGCTCTCTCTTCCTCCGGGAATAAGTTTATTCTGCGGAGCAATTGCAAAATGGCTATGAGAACTCCGGGGACTCCAAAACCGACAAAAACGGGAGCTAGTTTCCAGCTATGTTCCCAGGTTACAAAGAATGTCCAGGTGGCTCGTAGTTTTTCCCCTAAGGTTGTACCGAACCTTCCAATTCCATCACCATTTAGCCTCCACTCATTAAAACACGAAGCCAGCACCTCTAAATTTATGTTCTTCCCACCAAAAATCTGCGGGAAAAACGCATATACGGGATTGCCTGTTACGATAATGTTCCTGATATACCAGACTAATGAGAGCATCAGGGTTATTGCCAGCAGAATTAGGAATTTACGAGAAGTAATCAATTTTAGCAAAGCGGGTGGATTTAAGTTTTTGGTCAAATCCAGGCGTGAGGGTTGGAAAATTTTATTGTCAGCACCTTTTGAGTGCCATTGAGATAACAAAAGCATCAGCCCCCACCCCAGCCACAAATACCACATCAAATAATTTATCTGCACAGCTCCAGCACAAATCACAGCCGACAGGCTTAAATAGCTCCACATCCTTGTTTCAATATATTGTAACGCCAGATATAAAAATACTGCAGTAAACATTATTGCCACTGCATAGTCTGAAGCATAAGTGAAATAGGCAATGCCATAAGGAACAGAGCGGAAAAGCAACGTTGCGAGTGCTGCAACCAAAGCTCGGCGGGTAAGCCGCAAAATGATATGGTACACTAACAAAGTGGATATTAATCCACTAATAGGCGCAATCAGCTGAGGATATATGTTTGACCATTTTCCAGCCAGCGTAGACATCACTGCGCCCGTCAGGTTAAATAGATGCGGATAATTGGCACCTAACCCCAATCCAACTTGTGCTACAACTTTTACAGGGAATTTATGCTGTAAATAGGTCATTCTTCCATAGCCCAGGTAATAAATTAGCGAATCCCAGTAAGTTTCCGGATACAATAGCGAATGATAAAAATTAAGCGCCACGATTATTCCAACCAGTGTGAGGGCAATATAATAAATCGCTTTACCTCCCGGCGTAGTGGGCGTTTGAATGCTTAATTGATATTCGCGACGTGCGAAAAGCCTATAACCCTGGCGGAAAAATTTGGGCTCAATCCGATTGCCAGCTTCAGGGATTGGAGAGCGTTGATGGTGATATGCTACCAACACTATGACCGTTAGAACAATAGCGTATATTATGATGATAGTTACGGGATAGAGCACGCCAGCTATGGCGAGAATTGTAAAAGGAACGGTTAATATTGAGATGCCCAGAGGCAGCGCCAGTGCACCTTCAACCAGTGTTGGGAGATAAACATCAAAGCATCGTAAAAAATAATAGCCGACTAACCAGTAAAGGAACAAAATTGAAATTCCTACAAGTATGTCAATAACAGGGCAATTATTTAACCAGATGTGCCACGGCGAAAACAGATATTGAAAGACCATAAAAAGAGGCTTGTTTTTTCCCCTAAAGATTAAAATAATATAAGTTGCCCAGATTAATGCTAAGAGAGCAAAAAAATAATTGCGAAAGATTAAAATTTTATCAGGATGTTTTTTTTGTTCTTTATCTTTAAACAGGGTTTTATATATCATTATTTTTGTTTTTCAGATGTTATAAATTATAATCGTTATAAGAGTTTGATGATTTTTACATCAATATGTTTTTATAAATTTATAATGTGATTTTAAATATTTCACTAAATCTCTAGCTTTATAAAAGGTAATAATATGGCTATAATTAAACCGTTTAGAGGTATTAAATATAACATTCAATTATTCTCGGATTTAAGGCTGGTCACTTCTCCTCCTTACGATGTGATTACCAAAGAACGCCGTGATTATTATTTTAAACTCAATGACTATAATGTGATTCGGCTGATACTTGATAAAGATATGCCCGGTGATGATGAGTATAATAACAAATACACACGAGCTGCCAGTTATTTAAAATCATGGAAACGTGATGGAATACTGGTTGACGACCTACGCCCTAATCTTTATTTTTACGAGCAGGAATTTACAGGTCCCGCTGGACAAAAACTTACACGGCAAGGCTTTTTCGCTCTGGTTAAATTGGAAGATTACAAGGCAAAGAAAATTTTCCCTCACGAAAAGACAAAAAGCGCACCCAAAGAAGACCGACTAAAATTGCTTCGCTCAACGTATTGTAATTTATGTTCAGTCTTTGTGTTGTATTCCGATCCTCAAAAAGAAACCGAAGCTGTATTTAATGAAGTGAAAAAAAGTTATAAGTATTGGGGAAAATTTACTGACGATGAAAATGTGACTCATACACTCTGGACTGTTGGTAAAAAGGACATCATTGAGAGAATGTGCAAATTTATGAGTGATAAGCAGTTAATTATTGCTGATGGACATCACCGTTATGAGACAGCCTTACGCTATCAAAAAGAAATGTGTGAAATCACGGGAAAGACTGATGGCGAACAACCCTTTGATTATATTACGATGTATCTGACCAGTATGGAGTCAGAAGGATTGGTTATCCTGCCCACGCATCGGATGTTGCATCAGGATTTATGCCGCGATGTTAATATTGCTGATGTGCTGGATGAATTAGCAGTGAATTTACAGTTGATTGATACAAAGGTAAAATTTACCGATGTCAATAATGCTGCGCGGGAAATTACTATGAAACTGGAAGAACTCGGAAAGAAGAATGTTGCTTTTGCCCTGTTATTGCCTAATAGCCGTGTTATATATTTAGTTCTTAAGCCAGAAGTGAATTTAGACGAATTAATTGACAATGATAATTTTAGCCAGGAGCTGAAAAAATTAGATGTAGTAATTCTACATCACTATATATTGCCTCAGGTGTGGATTGGCAATCCAGAAGTGGAAATTGAAGATGACGACATAAGTTATACACATGACGTTAAAGAAGCAATTGCGCAACTTCGCGCACGCAAAGCCGGTGCTGCCATTATACTTAATCCGCCCAATCTGGAAAATATCAAGAAGATTGTGTTGAATGGAGAACTGATGCCTCCTAAAACTACTTATTTTTACCCCAAGGTTGTAACTGGATTGGTTATGCGAGATATGAGCATTTCGTAGTAAGACTTAGTGTAGTAGCAGAAGAAAGAATAAAGTGAAGGAGGAAAATCTATGATAAAAATGGATATTGCCCATAATATTGCAGAGAAATTGCAAATAAATGATGCTGAAGCGCTGAAGATTGTGAATGAGATTATTAAGGCTCTGAAAGATACTATAATTGAATATAAGCGCGTGGAGATTCGGAACTTTGGTGTTTTCCAGATTAAAGAACGTAAACCCAAAATCGGACGCAATCCTAAAAATCAGAAGTTATATCCAATCCCCCCCCGTAAAGTAGTCACTTTCAAATCCGGAAAAGAAATCAAAACCGTTTAGCCTGAAGTGGCTTTGATGGCTTTTCAGAAGCAGGTATTGAGAATTTGAATTGTTGTAGATATTTTCTCCTATATAACCACGTCTACTGCTCTGTTTTACAATTCACCAGATGTCAGCCAATTATGTCTGCCTTTTTCCCGCATCTCTACTTGAAATAAACTTTTCTCCAAGATATGATGTGGTTATATTAAAGATTCGTTTGAGTTAAAATAAAAAATTAGGAGGGACAGATGAAAATCATAAAATTACTAATCTGTTCAAATCTGGTGCTGTGTTGGGCATTGGCAACAGCACAAGATTCATTTGAAACTGATGTAATATCAACCTCACCGGTAGAATTGAAAATAACTTTCATCGGGCATGGGACTCTAATAATTACCTCTGATAAAACTGTTATTCATATTGACCCGGTCAGTATGTATGCAGACTATAGCAAAATGCCCAAGGCAGATATTATTCTTGTTACTCATCATCATTACGACCATCTGGATAAGAATGCAATAGCCAAGATAAAACACTCAGATACAGTAGTAATATTAAATGAAGCCTCCGCAAAACAAATCCCGGATGGAATCATAATGAAAAATGGCGATGTGAAGGAAGTGAAGGGAATAAAAATTGAAGCCGTTCCGGCATACAAAATTGTACATAAACGCGATGATGGCCAGCCGTTTCATCCAAAAGGCGAAGGTAATGGTTATGTCCTTACACTTGGCGAGAAAAGAATCTACGTGGCTGGCGATACAGAAAACATCCCTGAGATGAAACAGTTAGGCAGAATAGACATTGCGTTTCTGCCTATGAATCTACCGTATACAATGACGCCGGAAATGGTGGCTCAAGCAGTCAGGATGTTTAATCCCAGAATTCTCTACCCCTATCATTATGGCAATACGAATGTTTCAGAATTATTAGAGTTGCTGAAAGATAAGAAAGATTGCGAAATTCGCATCAGAAAAATGCAGTAGCGTCAGGCTGGTAGATTGCCTGATTAATTTCCCCCAAATTATGTTGGACGTTGCAGGCTTTTTCCCAAAGTTGTTTAGACATCATAGCCACAAGTAATCTTCATCGCTAAAAAATTTCTCCGGATAAATTGGGATTAAACTTATCTTGAGAAGTAGTAAATGACAAAGATTCCGAGCAGTAAGCAATATGGCGAAAAGATGTAAAATTTACCGCGGCGTATGATTTGCACCAGAACTGAAATTGCAACATAGCCGGTAATGCTGGCAGCAAAAAATCCTGAAATAAGAGGCATTAATCCTACTAATTCAATTTCTCTAATATCTTTCAGACTGAGTGCCACTGCGCCTAAAATTGCAGGCACGGAGAGCAAAAAAGAAAAATCTGCAGAAAGTTTTCGTTCCAGCCCGAGCAAGAGTGCCACAGAGATAGTTATGCCAGAACGGCTGATGCCTGGAACAAGGGCAACGCCCTGCGCAATGCCGATAATTATAGCATACATAAAGCTTAGACTCAGAATATCTAATTCCTTTCTTCCCCGAAGTTTAGTGCTTAACAGGAGAAAACCGGTCACTAACAATGCTACTCCAACTAATTGAGGTTTATTAAATAGTGATTCAATCTGGTCTTTGAAAAGAAGTCCCATTATAGCTGTAGGGATGCAGGCGATAAAAAGCATTGAAAATAATCTACCAGTGGGGTCATTCCATAAAGTATTCTTCCAGCCTCTGGTTTGTGCCTGTCGTGGCACAGCCACCAGATGAAGAATTATTTTGGCAAAAGCTTGCCGATAATAAAATACAACTGCCAGAAGGGTGGCTAAATGAAGCATAACTTCAAAGATGACCGACTCTGTCTTTCTGGCTTTCAACAGAGCCTCCATAATTACCAGATGCCCGGAACTACTGATTGGCAGGAATTCAGTCAATCCTTGCAGGATGCCCAGTCCTATGGCTTCAAAGATATTCAATATTGCAGCTTAATTATATCCAACTTTAAAACAGGAAAAGTTATAAATATCTTGCATTATTAAATGCAAGTGTGAAAATTCTATTTCTTTTAATTAGATTATTCTTGAAATCTTAAAATGGGGAAAATAACCGGATTACAATGCATTATTTGCGGGCAGTATTACAGTAGTGATGCTGGAATACTAACCTGCGCTAAATGTGGTCGTGAGGGTATACTGGACGTAAAATATGACTATACAGCTGCAGTTCAGTCTATTAGCCGTGAAAGGTTAGCCAGTAATAAAGAGTTGAGCCATTGGCGCTACCTTGACCTGATGCCTCTGGAGCCCGGTGATCCGCTTTCGCCGTTGCGCGTGGGATGGTCACCACTATATGCAAGTTCACGTCTGGCACAAGTTTTTGCCATCAAGTCTGCTTATATCAAAGACGACGGACAAAATCCTACGAATAGTTTAAAAGATAGAGCGAGTTCAGTCGGAGTCTCACTGGCGAAAAAAACTGGCGCCACCTCCATCACCTGTGCTTCAACCGGAAACGCTGCCTCCAGTTTGGCTGGTAATGCCTCTGCCATCGGGCTGAAAGCATATATATTTGTTCCGGAACGCATACCCGAAGGAAAACTGGCACAATTGTTAGTATTTAGTGCTGAAGTGTTTGTGGTGCAGGGTTCCTACGAAGACGCTTTTGAGTTAAGTATGAAAGCTGCGGCTGATTTTGGCTGGTATAACCGTAATTCAGCAATTAACCCTTATTTAGTTGAAGGTAAAAAAACGGTGGCGTTTGAAATCTGCGAGCAATTAAACTGGCGCGTGCCAGAGTGGGTGGCAATGTCAGTGGGCGATGGTTGTAGTATTGCAGCACTCTGGAAGGGATTTAAGGAATTCAGGCACCTGGGTTTAATAGAAACCTTACCAAGACTATTAGGAGTGCAAGCTGCAGGCGCCGCTCCGATTTTTCAAGCCTGGCAGACTGCAAAGGAAGAATTAGCAGCGGTTATTCCCCGAACGCTGGCAGACTCTATAGCAGTCGGTACACCACGGAACTGGCGCAAGGCTTTACGGGCTGTTATTGAGTCTAATGGAGTTTTTATTACTGTGTCTGATGAAGATATTCTTGCCGGGATGCGTTTATTGGGTAAGGAATGTGGCGTTTTTGCCGAACCAGCTGCTGCAGCAG
>CAYRXI010000017.1:32023-35124 GCA_964428255.1 uncultured Candidatus Sumerlaeota bacterium | reverse complement strand
GAGTATCTCTAAATAAATACTAACAGTGGGTTTATAAAAGTTTCATACTTTAAGTCATCCTTTCAAACTCTTGCCGATAAACTTTAACCCACAATAACATTAATACCAAATATTTCTTTTTGAAAAAACAAAAAATATTTTGACATAGGGTAGGCGAAAGAAATAGGATAATTTATTTTGTTAAGTCTTTTCTGTTAAAGAAAGGTAGCCCAAACAATTTTAAAAAAAGTTTGGGGGTTGAGAGATGAAAGAATGAAATAGCTTGCAACTGACGTGGTTCAGTCCGGAGCTGAGAACGTCAGCAAAGCAAGCTTTTTCAATACTAAATTAAATAAAGAAAGGAAGGGAAAATTGGAAGCCTTAATCCGGGTGGTAGTTTTAGATTTTTATGGCTGTGAGCCGCGGATTTTGCAGGATGCTGCTCTACTTGAGAATATGATGCTCAAGTGCGCTAAAGTGATGGGTGCTACTGTTATTAAAAGCTCGTTCAATAATTATAATCCATATGGCGTGAGTGGAGTGGTCATAATTGCAGAATCTCATCTGGCGATTCATACCTGGCCAGAATACGGTTATGCAGCTGTAACGTTTGAAACTTGTGGCAAAAAAATTGACCCCTGGCGAGCATTGCCCTTGTTAGAAAAGTCTTTAAAAGCTGAACGTTGTTCACATCTGGAAATGTATCGTGGATTGTTTGATGTTCCGTCAGGCTCACTGCCACATAAACCGCCTGAAGCTGTCTGTCATATGAAAACAGACAGCATTGACTGAATCAATCATGTGCTCCGCTGACTCAGGCGACCTTAAGTTGAAGACTCTGTTATAAATAATTATAACAGAGATAAAAAAAGATTTTGTTTCTATTTTTACCAGCCTTATTAAATTCAATTCTATTGCAATAAAATCTCATTTTCCTGAACTTATCAACATCTCTATTCAGTTTTTTTCATATCTTTTTCCTGCAACAATTTTTACTTTTGGGAGAGATACAGAGGAATAAGAAGGTAAGCAAAAGTTTAGAGGAATTTGCTTTATAATGTTTCTACAATAATCTGGTCATTGGTATAAATGCAAATGGAGGCGGCAAGACGGATGGATTCTGTTACAATTTCTGCCGCTGAAAGTTGTGTATGTTTATACAGGGCTTTGGCAGCTGCCAGCGCATAGGCACCACCACTGCCAATTGCAATTACATCATCATCGGGTTGGATTACATCACCATTGCCAGATATGAGGAGGATATTCTCTCTGTCAGCAGCGATTAACAACGCCTCCAGGCGACGAAGGTATTTATCGGTGCGCCACATTTTTGCCAGTTCAATCGCAGCGCGCTGGAGGTTTCCGTTAAATTCATTGAGTTTCTCTTCCAATTTTTCAAACAACGTCAGTGCATCAGCAGTAGCTCCAGCAAAGCCGGCGATAATTTTACCGTCGTAGAGGCGGCGAACTTTTCGAGCTTTGGCTTTAAGAACGGTATGTTCTAATGAGACCTGTCCATCGCCTCCCACAGCCACTATACCGTTTCGGCGAACAGCCACAATTGTAGTCCCCTTTATTTTTGGCATCTCTGCAGTCATATTTTACCAGTAGTTCGGTCTAAATCAGCTAATTTTTTCTTTATATTCGCACTCCTGGTAAGGGCAAACAAGATATCTGTCTTCGCCATCGCGCGAGAGTAGTAAAAACGAACCACCACATTTAGGACAGGTTCGTTTTACCGGGAAGTCCCATACCAGAAAATCACAATCCGGATAGCGTGTACATACATAATAAGGATTGCCACTTCTGCGAGAGCGGCGTTCAACTATGTTTCCCTTACAGCCAGCCCGCGGACATTTTAGATTAAATGCCAGGGGTTTGGAATTGAGACATGACGGATAACCGGGACAGGCCAGAAATTTACCGCGTTTACTGACGCGCACAACTAATTTACGTCCGCATTTCTCACAGACCTCATCGGTCTCAATTTCTTCAACCACTTTTATATCACCGCTGACTGAGGCGATGTATTCTTTAGTATTCCGACAGCGTGGAAAGTTGGGACATGCAAGAAATTTACCTTTTTTACCCCAGCGGATAATCATATTTGCGCCGCATTTCTCACATTTAATCGTAGTGTGCGTCTGGTCCAGCTTGACATTGCGCATCCGCTCCTGCGCATTTTTCACCCGGCGTTCAAATAGTGAATAGAAGTTTCTGAGTAGGGTAGTCCATTCAACCTGATTTTCTTCCACCTTGTCCAGTTCGCTCTCCATACTAGCGGTAAACTTTACATCCATTATTTCAGGAAAATGTTCAATCAGCAGGCGGGTAACGGTAATTCCCAGGTCTGTAGGCTTAAAGTATCCCTTTTCCTTAACCACGTAGAGTTTATCTTTTAAAGTGCTGACAATGGTAGCATATGTTGATGGTCTACCGATGCCTTTTCTTTCCAGCTCCTTGACCAGTGAGCTTTCCGTATAGCGAGGTGGCGGCTGAGTAAATTTCTGCTGGGGAATAACAGAGGTAATAGGCAACTGTTGTTTTGGTTTTACGTCAGGGAATTTGGAAATAATTTCAGGCTCTTCTGGTTTTTCTTCGTCCTGGTCAACTCGTTCTTCATAGATTTTTTTAAACCCGGGGAAGACAATTTCCTCAAATTCAGCCGAGAAAAGATATTTGCCGTTCAAACACGTCGCCTCGATGGATAATTGCTGACAGCGGGCGTTTGCCATCTGGGAGGCAATAAGTCGGTTCCAGATTAATTGATAAAGCAAATATAAATCACGCTCAATCTGTCCTTGAAGTTTTTCCGGGGTTAATTCCAGAGTTGTTGGGCGAATTGCTTCATGGGCGTCCTGAGCCAGACGCTTGTTTTTATATACGTGTGGCTTGGGGGGCACATATTCTTTGCCAAATAGGTTAGCAATCAACTCCCTGGCACCCTTTATTGCAGCTTCGTTAACGCGGACTGAATCCGTGCGCATATAGGTGATGAGACCAATGGCTCCCAGCTCGGGAAGTTCTACGCCTTCATACAGCCTCTGCGCCAGCAACATAGTCTTTGCTGCGGGGAAACGAAAATGGCGTGCTGCCTCCTGTTGCAAGGTTGAGGTAATGAA
>CAYRXI010000017.1:19899-32009 GCA_964428255.1 uncultured Candidatus Sumerlaeota bacterium | reverse complement strand
GACGCCGTTGCACCTCCTTTTTCTCCACTTCTGTAATGGTTAGCATCTGCCCCATAATTTCTGCGGCAACTTTCTCAGCCTCGCTTTTGGACGACAATTTTACCTTTTCACTATTAATTTCCCGCAGACGAAGTTTCAACTCCTGCCCGGATTCTAACTTCGTAATGACATCAATTACCCAGTACTCTTCACTGATAAATGATTTAATCTGCTCTTCTCTCTCACAGATTAAACGCAGTGCAACGGATTGCACCCGCCCAGCACTCAAGCCACGTTTCACTTTCTGCCAGAGTATCGGGCATATCTGATATCCGACCAGGCGGTCAAGTACGCGCCGTGCTTTTTGTGCTTCATATAAGGCACGGTTTAGCTTGGTAGGATTAGCCAGGCCTTCTTCTACGCTTTTTTGGGTAATCTCGTGAAATAAAACCCGATTGATATTATCTGCTTTATCGCCAATTATTTCAGCGATATGCCAGGCAATAGCCTCACCTTCGCGGTCGGGGTCAGAAGCCAGATAGATAGCTTTTGCGGATTTTGCCTGACGCTTGATTTCCTCTACAATCTTTTCCTTGCCTTTTATTATCTCGTACTTTGGTTCAAAGTCATTATGGACATCAACTCCGAGTTTATTAACTGGGAGGTCCTTGATATGGCCGACTGAAGCGGTGACTATATATTTGTCGCCCACGTATTTTTGTATCGTTTTAGCCTTTGTTGGTGATTCTACGATTATAAGTGATTTTTTTCCTGCCATGATATTGATGCTACTTTCCTGAAATGTAAACTTTTCCGGGTAATTGCTTGATGATTCCAGCCATTTCTAACCGTAGAAGAGTAGTAGAAAGTTCTCCCATCTTCTCGGTGCCAAAAATTAAAATTAATTCCTCAAATGACGTAGGAGAATTAAAAATAATATCATACACACGCTGTTCTACTGGAGTCAAGTTATTCAATTTGGCGGTACTGCGACCGGCTGGTGTGGATTCAACTGTCTGAATTCGTATTTCTTTCCCTACTAAAGTCTGCACCTCTTCAACGATATCTTCAGCAGACTCTACCAGTTTTGCCCCTTGTTTTATTAGTAAATTACAGCCTTTGCTGGTCTTTCTGGTAATGTCTCCCGGCACCGCAAAGACATAGCGATTGGCATCTACGGCAAAATTGGCAGTCATAAGTGAACCACTATCAAGGGCAGCTTCAATAACAACCGTTGCCAGACTTATTCCTGCAAGGATAGAGTTCCGCGCCGAGTAATTACCAGGCGTTTCTGGAAATCTCATTGGGTATTCCGAGAGGACTGCACCGTGCGTGAGAATTTCTGCTATTAAGTGCCTGGTTCGGGAAGAGGAGATTGCTCCCAATCCTACCGGCAAAATCGCAATTGAGCGCCCTCCCGATTTAATAGCTGTTCTATGGGCATACGTATCAATACCGGTTGCCGCGCCACTGACGATGGTGAAGCCGTAGTCCACCAGCCCTTGCACAATTCGCTCACACATTAATTTCCCATACGGACTGCAAGCTCGTGAACCTATAACCGTGACTGCAAATTTATCGTTTTCAATTAGTGAGCCCTGTTTATAAAGGACCGCTGGCGGGGTGGCAACGTCATATAGATTTGGAGGATAATTCTTCTGGTCTGCAAAAACTATAACCTCAGCTGTATACTGATGAAGAAGTTTTAATTCTGACTCAATATTAATTGTGGTTCTGGCGGTAGCAATTCGGCGGGCAAGCGCAGGGGAGATGCCTGTAACCCGAGTGAGTTCTTCCGCAGAAGTCTCAAGTATACGAGTAGGTGAGTCAAAATGCTGCAATAACCGATGATATGTATTGCGACCGATGCCCGGTACCAGGTGCAATGTCAGCCAATCTTTTACTGCAATATCAGAGATTTTTACTTACCTCATTTTTTAACACTTGGCAGAATACACAATAGTAATGCAAATTGAAGGATAAAGTAGAAAATTTATCCTCGGAAGTAGATAGAAATCAGACAATCATCTTCGGACAACTGATTACCAGACTTAAATTCTAAAAAGGCTTTATTCCTGTGCCGAGATTGTCTTGAGGTCTATCTTTATAGATACAAATAATTATGGCAGTGAATGCTATTCAATCAGGTGATTTTATCATCAAGTAGCAGAAAAGGGCAGCCTCATTCACGAATACCCAGCTCTTCAGTCTTAAAATAATTTCTCGCCATTTCATTCATTGTCACTAAAAATATCACCACGTTCAGCTTATTAACGGCGGTTGTCATTGCCGGAATAGGGTAATATACCAAATCATCCAGATGATTATTTTTCCATTCGTTGAATCTTTTTACTACGTTTTCGGCATCCGCAATGGTTTTAAACATAAAATAATATAGACGTATGGGGTCGCTGCCATATTGATACTCTTCAGCTTTGTATTCAATAGCGCTCCGTAAATCAGCATACACATCAGTTCGCGCGAACTGCTGGGCAGCTTGACCTTTATCAACCGGGGGATTGGTCTTGAAGACCACACTGTGTGCTTCTCTTTTTGATGAATTGAGCTGGAGTTCACTGAGCGAATCATAGGGTGCAACAATATTAAACATTTTGCGATATGTTTTAGCTACAGCCTTATACACTGGAGCCGTTAAACGGGATTCCTTCAATTTGGAATAATCAACTATTTGAAACGCCGGCAGCGCCCAGAGAATAAGAATAATAATAATTACGACGGCTGCCATTTTAAAATAAACACTGCCTAAAAAACTGCCCACATTCATAAATATACCTTGAAGTATATGTTTAATTCTGTACTTGGAGGGGGAAATGTGGGATAGTGCTTCTTTGCGCTCTTCCAGTATACCAACCGTTTCATTCAGCAGGAGATAAGCCTCGTGCCATTCAATCTCCATTTTTTTAACTTCTGCGACATTTAGACGGGAGAGATGCCGTAACGTTATGGCGCGTTCTACTAAACTCAGTACATTTTGTCCGATGTTGTGGTCATGGATAATGGCTTCCATAAAAGTATCATGAAGCATTGCGACGCGGCTTTTTAATTCCAGAAATTGCTGCTCCTTTTCAGGAGTAATGTCAGTCCCTTTTACTCCTATGGCAAAAAAATCGTGGTATTTCCGCCACAATGCCAGTAGCTCTTTAATGTCTGCGAGCTGTTTTTCTAATTTGGGGTCTATCATAAGTGTCCGGCGTGCTCCTCTTTTTTATTTTTCTATCAACTGCCACATCTTAATCATTGGCAGGTACATTGAGATTACTATAAACCCAATCATAACACCCAACACTGCAATTAAAATGGGCTCAATTGAGGAGGTCAAGCCAGCTACCGCAGTGGAAACCTGGTCTTCATAAAATTCGGCAATTTTATTTAACATCGTCTCAAGTGCACCGGTGCGCTCCCCGATACTAATCATACGGGTAACCATCGGGGGAAAGAGCGGAGATTCGGATAACGGTTGGCTGATTGTCTCGCCTCCACGAATACTATTTCTGGCACGTAACACCTCGTCCTCGATCAGGACGTTACCACTGGTCTTGGCTACAATCTCAAGGGCTGCAAGCACATTAACACCAGAGCGGATTAGTGTAGCAAACGTGCGAGCAAATTTGGCTATCGCAGCCTTTAGAAAAATTTTGCCAAAGATGGGGATGCGTAATTTTAATGTGTCGAAGAAACGTCTGCCTAACGGTGTACGGCTCCATTGCTGTAAACCGATTATTGTTCCTACCAGGATTAGCAAAATCATCCACCAGTATTGCTTTATTACATCACTGATGGCAATAACAATCTGTGTGGGTATAGGGAGTTCACCTCCCTCAACCTCATAAATGTTTTTAAACGTGGGTACGATTGACGTGAGCAAAAATATGGATATGCCAATTGCAAAAATCGTAATAATAATGGGATAAACTACAGCTGAACGAATCTTCCGCTGAATTGCTGCCACGCTCTCAAAATAGGTTGCCATCTGGTCAAGCACTGTATCCAGAAAACCGCTGGCCTCGCCAGTTTTTATCATACTCACAAAGAACTGATTAAATACTTTGGGGTGACGCGCCACAGCATCCGTTAATGTTGAACCTGCTTCTATATCTTTCTGCACGGCTTTAATAGTAGTTTTCAGAATTGCCTTTTCTGACTGTTCACTCATTATATCCAGCGCTTCTGTCAATGATACTCCTGCCCGTAGCATCGTTGCTATCTGCCGACTGATGAGTGCCAGGTCAAATACTGATACTCTACCCCACCTTCCTTTGCCACGACGTTTGAAAGCAGTTACAGTTTTTGCCTCCTGAACAGTCGTCGGAATCAACCCGCGTTCTCGCAAAGTGCGGATAGCTGCCGAGGTAGAGGCGCTCTCTATGCGCCCGGTCACCAGCTGTCCTTTGGTATCACGTGCTGTGTATTGAAATAAAGGCATAGCTATTTATTTCCTCCTGTGTTTTAATATCCCATAGTGTCAGCTACGGTTATGGCCAGAACCTCTTCAACCGTAGTCATTCCCTGCAGAATCTTTTTAATTCCAGCCTGACGTAGTGTCTGCATACCTTCCTTTATTGCCTGCTCTTTTATTACATTAGACGGGACTCGTTGCAGAATTAAATCCCGCAATTTATCAGAAATTACCAATAATTCATACAACGCCACTCTGCCGCGATAGCCAGTATGATGACATTGCGGACATCCTTTGCCGCGACAGAACTTGGCCTTGCTCATATTCTCTTCAATTCCCAGTGCCTTGAGCACTTCACTGGAAGGAGTATAGGTCTCTTTACAATTCTCACAGATACGTCTAACAAGGCGTTGAGCTAACGACATTAACAAAGTAGCTGCTACCAGATATGGCTCCACTCCCATATTAATTAATCTGGTAGGGGTGCTGGAAGCATCGTTGGTATGTAAGGTGCTTAATACAAGGTGTCCTGTTAAGGCAGCTTTTATGGCAATATCAGCAGTTTCGTGGTCACGAATCTCGCCGACCAGAATTACATCCGGGTCCTGCCGTAAAAAAGCCCGTAATCCAGCTGCGAAAGTCAGCCCGATATCCGAACGAGCATGCACCTGCGTTATCCCTTTTAGCTGATATTCAATGGGGTCTTCTATAGTAAGAATATTTTTACGTGGGTCGTTTATGGTATTCAAAGTAGCATAAAGTGTAGTAGACTTTCCACTCCCGGTAGGACCGGTGACCAGAATCATCCCCCATGGACGATTGACCAATTTATTATAGGTTTCCAGGATTTCCTGGTCAAACCCCAGCTGCTTCAGGTCTAGCACCAGCGAGGCACGGTCTAAAATTCGCATTACCACCTTTTCTCCGAACGGCGTTGGAACAGTGGAGACGCGAAAATCTACGTCTCTGCCTTCAATTCGCACCTTAAATCTACCATCCTGGGGCAGGCGTCGTTCCGCAATATCCATCTCTGCCATTATCTTTATGCGTGAGATTATAGCGTTCTGGAATTTCTTTGGCGGTGGTGTGCGATCCTGCAGGACACCATCTATTCTATAACGTAGTCGTAATGCCTTTTCCTGTGGTTCAATATGGATATCGCTGGCGCGGGACTTAATGGCTTCACTGATAATCAGATTAACCAGCTGAATTACGGGTGCCTGATTCACTTCTTCTTCTAATTCACCTTCTTCGGGAGCTTCTTCTGACGGTGTCAGCACTTCCATAGCCTGTGGTTCCTCGGTAATGTCCTTCAACATCTCCTCATATTTGCTTTTGTCATTGCTTAAATATTTATTTATCGTCTCAATTATATCAGTTTCAAAACTAATGACGGGCACAATTTGTGATTTGGTCAGAATCCGCAGTTCATCCAGCAAATAAATATTTGACGGGTCTGCCAGGGCGACAGTTAAAGTATTGCCAGTCTTATCTACCGGCACAATTTTATATTTGCGAATGATTTCCTCCGGTATGCTCTTAATTACCTCTTCATCAATTTCATAGTGAGAGAGCGTAATAAATGGAACATTTAACTGCTTACCAAGAGCAGCTGCAATTTCCCACTCAGTAGTCAATCCCTGTTTAATCAGGATTTGTCCCAGGCTTTCTCCGGTCCTATCCTGTTCTTTGAGTGCAGCTTCCAGCTCCTCCTGAGTAATTATCCGGTCTTTAACCAGAATTTCGCCCAGTCTTCTTTCCATTACCGAGGGCATAATGCTAATAACCTTCTTTCTTCTCCTCCTGCAAAGATTCCTGATTATTTATATTTTATTTTACTTAAGCTCTACTGTCAATTATTTGACATTATTCTCGTACCTGGCCATTGCCAAATACTATAAACTTGGAGGTGGTTAATTCTTTTAACCCCATTGGACCGCGCGCATGCAATTTATCTGTGCTAATGCCAATCTCACAGCCCATCCCAAATTCTCCTCCATCGCTAAACCTCGTAGAGCAATTCACAAACACACACGAGGAATCAACCCGTGTCAGGAATTCCAGTGCATTTTGATAGTTGTTGGTTATGATGGCATCTGTATGATGTGAACCGTATTCATTGATGAAGTTTATTGCGCTATCCAGATTATAAACTATCCCGATAGTCAGGATTAAGTCCAGATATTCTGTGCGCCAGTCCTCCTCCGTGGCAGGGCGCAGATTGGGGAAATGTTTCCGTACCCGCTCATCAGCCCGGAGTTCAACCCCTTTCTCCTGTAATAACCGTACCAGTTCCGGCAATAGCTCTTTTGCTATTGACTGATGAATCAGCAGTGATTCAAGTGCGTTGCAAACTCCCGGGCGTTGTGTCTTGGCATTGATAATTATCCGCTTTGCCATAGTCACGTCTGCCCCGGCATCTACATAAATAAAGCAGTTTCCATCATAATGTTTTATTACCGGAATAGTGGAATTCTGGACTACCATTTCAATCAGACTCTTACCTCCGCGTGGGATTATCAAATCAATGTATTTATTCAGCTTCAGCATAATACTGACAGCTTCACGGTCAGTAGTCGGGATAAGCTGAATAGCAGTTTCGGGTAACCCCGCTTCTTTTCCTCCCAGTGCCATTAATTCAGCAATCTTTTTATTGGAATTTATCGCCTCTTTACCGCCACGCAAGATTACAGCATTGCCTGATTTTATACATAACGCCCCCGCGTCTGCTGTGACATTGGGTCTGGATTCATAAATAATGCCAATCACACCTATCGGGACCCGCATCCGCCCCACGCGCAGACCATTTGGGCGAGTATGCATATCATAGATTTCGCCAACCGGGTCCTCCAGTTCTGCCACTTTTCTTATGGAATTTATCATTTCGTCTATTCGTTTATCTGTTAGCAACAGTCGGTCTAACATTGCGGAGCTAAGCCCGGCTTGTTTTCCATTTTCCATATCAAGGGCATTAGCCTGTTTGATTTCTGTGCGATGCGAATCCAGCCTCTCAGCCATTTTAAGCAGGGCAGTATTTTTTACCCCGGTTCTAAGCCGGGCTAATTCGTATGCTGCCTCTTTCGCTCTAATTCCTATATTTTCCACTATCTCACGAACGTCCATATTTCCATTCTACCAGAACTTGTTAGAAGTATTTTAACACAGGAAAAACGAGTTTACTATTGTTTCTTATGGAGTGTCAATAAGTTGCACAAAATTATCCTGATGCACCACTTCGTCATAGTCCATATATCCCAGGATTTTCCGAATATCCCGTGTATGCTTGCCCTTGATTTTCTGCAGCTCCTCACTGCTGTAATTAATCAAGCCCTTGCCCAGCAGGCGTTGTTGTTCATCGTAGATTTCCACCACATCCCCGCTGCGAAACTCTCCCTCCACCGATTTTATACCCACTGCCAGCAGACTTTTGCCTTTTTTCAATAACGCTTCGCTAGCCCCGGCATCAATGGTTACTTTTCGCCCGCGACCGGTCTTGCCAAACGCAATCCAGCGTTCACGACTGCTCAGGCGCTTATGTATCGTTGGCAGGAATAATGTCCCGTCTACTTCCCCTGTAAACACTCTATCAAGTACTGCCGGGTTTTTGCCGTAAACCATAATAGTATAGATTCCAGCCAGCGCACAATACTCTGCTGCCTGCAGCTTGCTGGTCATCCCACCACTGCCATACATAGATTTGCCGGTTGAGGCCAGGGATTTTATTGCTGGCGTAACGCGTTCAACTACCGGAATCAGCCTGGCTCCGCTGGAATGTTGCGGGTCTCCGTCATAAAGTCCCGCAACATTGGTTAAAATCACCAGTATCTGCGCCCCAAGTTTGGTGGCGACTATTGCTGACAGCAAATCATTGTCTCCAAATCGCAACTCATCGATCGTGATCGTGTCGTTTTCATTTATTATTGGCACCACTCCCATTTTATACAACATATCCAGGGTATACCGTGCATTCAAATATCGCCGCCTGTCTTCCATATCGCCGCGGGTCAATAGAATTTGTGCCACTTTTCTTCCATATCTGGCAAAAGCTTCGGCATAGGTCTTCATCAGCTTACTCTGACCAATTGCCGCCAGTGCCTGTTTCTCCGGGATGGACTGGGGTAATTGCCGGCTACCGATTTCGCCGATTCCGGCGCTAACCGCACCGGAACTTACAATTACTATCCGAATTCCCTGTTTTACTAAACGACTGATGACATTAGCGTATGCATCTATCAATGCTTCATCCAGCTTGCCCAGCTCGCGGGTAATAACGGCTGAGCCTATCTTTATCACCGCACACTGTAAATCTAATTTAAACGTTCTTCCTTCCTTTGTTTTTAACTCAAGCCACATATTCTTTGTACTCTTAGAGGTTTTAAAAACTTATTTATTGTTAAAACGATGTTTCATTTAACACTTATATTTCCGCTGAAAAAACATAAACTCCCGGTTACTACCGCCTAACCTTTTCATTAATCGTTTTTAGAGAATAATTGACACTTTTTCAACAAATAGCAGATTAGCAGCTTGTTTTCTGTACTTTACATTTGAAATACCACTTAATATTGCAATTGTGCCTTCACTACCCGCCAGATTCCATCCGTCTCCTTACGAAATACAAAGCTGGCTATATCTGGTTGTTGAGGATTCTGGCTGGTAATTCCCCGAAAATACAGCCGATTATATATATCGGAACCTGTAAAATATCCTTGAACAAAAAAATAACATATAACTTCCGCCTCTGCCGAAGCAGTAAATTTGACATCAATCTTTTCCAGGTTAATGTTTATACTCTCCACTAATTTTAAGTCATTGCGAGCCCGTGCCAGTGCCGTCTCACGACTCTCACCATACTCCCCTGAGTACGCCTCACTTACGTAAGGTGCGATTAACTCTACATTTTTTGCTTCTACAGCCCGCGCACAGTATTTTATTGTCCCGATTATTATCTCCCTATCTGTCTTTATCAGATATATAGCTGAAATTATGATTCCGCCGATACACACCAAACCTGCTACTACACGAAATTTCCAGCTATACCACAGCGGTGAGTGCGCTTTAATCCGCAGGCTCATGTATTTCTTTTCAATTCCTTGCTATCCAGATTAATCGTAACCGGTCCATAATTTATTAAACTGACAGCCATCTTTGCCTGAAAGACGCCAGTCTGGACATTAACATTATAAGTGCGCAAGATTTCAACAAATTTATCCAGCAGGGCAGAAGCTTTTTCTGGTGGTGCTGCCTCTGTAAAGCTGGGGCGCCGTCCCTTACGGCAATCAGCATACAGGGTAAATTGTGAGACTACCAGCAGTTCCCCCCCTACATCTAACAACGATTTATTAAACTTATGCTCCTCATCCTCGAAAATCCGGAGATTAACGATTTTATTCGCAATGAGGTGCAAATCTTCCTCGGTATCATCGTTGCCAATGCCTGCCAGCACCAGCAACCCTTTACCAATTTCTCCCACTCGTTCTCCCTCAACCTCTACAGTTGCCCGGGTTACTCGTTGCAATACCACACGCATCGGTTTTCCCATTCTCAGAATAAAATTATCATAACCATACAACCTTTTATAAATGAGGTTCAATTATATTCTTTGATGGAGAATGCCAGAAAAAATAAAAAAAACTGGTAAATTTTATTTGATTTGGTGTTAAAAGAACAACATAATATTAACGTTTATTTATTTATAGAAAGGAGGGAAAATATGTTAAATGTCAAGAGACATAAGATTTTGAGCACCGTTCTTATGCTCCTTACATTGGTTGTGTTTTCGGCAGTCTATGCACAACCTTCACTACCTCTCTATGAACCGTTTGATTATCCAGAGGGTAATTTATGCGGGAATGCTGAGTGGAATCCTACAGGCTCCAATAATGTTAATGATGTCCAAGTAGTTGCTGGGTCTTTATCCTATCCAGGTCTACCAGCCTCAACCGGAAAGAAAGTGGTGGTCCTCAATGGCACAAATTATATTGACCCTGGTAGGGACATTTCTCCTGTTTCAGCCACACCTGGAACATCAGTATTTTATTCCGCGATAATTAATGTCACCAATTCCGGGAATGTAACTGGTGATTACATAATGCACGTTTGCTCTGCAGGTCAGACTTCTACGGATTTCCACTCTCGTTTGTTTATACGTCAGCATGATGGTGGTACAGGTGGATATAATCTTGGAATACGTAATCATAATGCTGATACAATTCAGTGGGAAACAATTGAGCGTCCGGTGAATGTGCCTGTTTTCGTGGTAGTTTCTTATGATTTTGTGGATGGCGCAAGTAATGACGTCAGTCGTTTATGGATTAATCCACCACTTGGACAGGAAACACCTCCCACTCCTACACTGACCACAATTGCTGCTGGAACGGATCTGACTACGGTTGGCAGAATTAATCTGCGGCAAGGTAGTGGTAATACTTCATTAGCGGTAGAAGTTGATGAAATCCGCGTTGGAACAACCTGGCAGAGCGTAACGCCAATAGCTGCCAGTGTTCAGGAATGGGTTTTATATTAGAGAACACAAAATAAAATAAAAAAGTAAGCGGTCTGAATTACAGACCGCTTTTTTATTTTTATAGGTCGCGCTTTATACTAAAATATCATTCTCCTTTGATTTTATCTTATCCTTTGCATAACTTCTTTAATTGATACAGTTTGAGTTAATTAAAGTAGAAAATGCCTTTTAGACAAATAAAGCGAGTATTATTGTTAGTTCCCCCCACGGGATTATTTATTCGGGAGGATAGATGTCAGACACCCATTGAAGAATTGAAGACGGTGGCATTGCGCCCGCCGATTGAGCTGATGTACACTGCTGCGATGTTTGAGCGAGGGGGATGCGAATGTTGCCTGCGTGATTATCCGGCTGAACGGCTCAGCTGGGAAAAACTTGCTGAGGAAATTCGGGAATTTCAACCTGACCTTCTTCTCATCAGCGCCACTCTCCCTTCGCTGGAATCAGATTTACAGGCAGCCACACTGGCAAAGGAAATTAACCCGGCTATAATCACCGCCGCCAAAGGTGCACATTTTAATATATTTGATAGAGAAACCCTGACACAATTCAGGTACCTTGACCTCGTATTACGCCGGGAGTATGAATATGCCTGCCTGGAGCTGGCGCAGGGGAAACCCTTCAACGAAATTGCCGGCATTACCTTTCGCAATGAAGACGGTGAGATTATCCGCAATCCTGAACGCCCGTTTATTGAGAATCTTGACGAATTGCCATTTCCGGCGCGTCATCTGGTAAGGAATGAGCTCTACGTCAGGCCTGATACGATGGAACCCCAAACCACCGTGGTTACCAATAGAGGCTGTCCCTACAATTGTATTTTCTGCCTCTCGGGGCAGATAGCCGGCAGGAAGAACCGAATGCGCTCGGTTGATAATATTGTGGCGGAACTGCGGGAATGCGTTACCCGCTTTAAGATTCGCAATTTTTTGTTTCGCTCAGACCTGTTTACTGCTAACAGGCAATGGATAATAAATCTGTGCCAGCGCCTGATTGCCGAGTTTTCTTCCTTCAGCTTCCAGACGCTGCCTATTCAATGGTCCTGCAACAGCCGTGTTGATACCCTGGATGAAGAGATGCTGGAGTGGATGCGTCGTGCTGGCTGCTGGTTAATTGCTTTCGGAGTGGAGAAGGGCTCCAATGAAATGCTGGAAAAGATTAATAAACACACTACCATTGAGGCGGCGC
>CAYRXI010000017.1:15442-19808 GCA_964428255.1 uncultured Candidatus Sumerlaeota bacterium | reverse complement strand
TGACCAAAAAAGCCGGCATCAAGGCAAGCATTTATCTCTTATTCGGGCTTCCCTGGGACACGCCGGAAGTGCTTCAGCAGGACGTTAACTTTGCTATAGAACTGGACGCTGACTTTCTGGAGATTTTTTATGTGTATCCGTTTCCCGGCACACCACTATATCAACAGGCAATAGAGCTGGGCTTACTGCAACCCGGAGAATTCCCCAAGTCTGCCTATTCCGCACCAGCTATGCCCTCACTATATCTCAGTCGGGAGGAGCTGATGAAATGGCGCCGTCGTGCCTTGCGTCAGTATTACCTCCGTCCCCGCTTTATTTACCGGACTCTGCGTCAGGCTGGCTCACTTAAAGCAGTGGCAAACTATGCGCGCTATGGGCTCATTCAGCTCACTGACCTGCTTACGCACAAATAAATATTCCACCCTGAAAAACTCTTTTACCTGAAGCAAAAAGTAATGATTGAAAATGAATTATGGAAGAGAAGTTATGCTGAATTCATCTCCTGCTGAGTTTTACCGATTTGCTCTTTTGCCAGCACAGCGCGATTAAGGCAGATAGTAAACTCTGCCCCCCCCTCTGGATGATTGGCAGGAATTACGCGTCCCCGGTGAAACTCGGTCACGATGGTCCCCACCCAGTTCAAGCCCAGTCCTTCACTGTCCTCGTCTTTCTTGGTGGTGTAGCCGGGTAAAAACAATTTATCCATCTCGCCAGGCGTTATTAGCTCGCCATCAGCGTTGCGAATACCCGGACCGGTATCCCGTATGGAGATGTAGATATCTTCAGTCTCCGGATTATAAGTCGTGCTGATAATGATTTGTCCCTTGTGTTGCCCGGGGCTGGCGTTGCTTGTGATTGCCTCCTGGGCATTGCTCAGTAAGTTAAATAATGCTAACTTCAGCAGGCGTTCTTCTACCACACACTCGGGCAAGTCTTTCTGATAATTCTTTATAATCTTTATGTTACGACTCATTGCTGTGGCAAATACATCAACAATTTCATCCAGTAAGTGATTTATGTTTGCCTGCCGATATACCGGTTGTTTGATAAAGCTGAAGGAGCGGTAAATGTTCACAATCTCCTGCAAAAATTTAGTGTTGTTGAGTAATCCGTTCAATGCCTGGCGCACCAGCGAGTTTTTGTCTTCCCGGCGCAGAGCCTCTACGTCCTTGGACTCTAAATAATGAGCAATTGTCATCAAGTCCAGTTTGCTGGTGGCAATAATATTGGTGAGGTCATGTCCCAGGCGACGCGCCAGATTAATCTTTGTCTCGCTTTTCTCCTTAAATATAACCCGCCGTTGAAATTCTATAGCATTTATGCCATCCCGCAATTGCCGGGCAATCAAGCGCAAGGTCTCAATATCCCAGTCTGACAGATCCTTCTCCGCCTGCCTCAATGGCACAATCACCACGCAGGAAAAAACGTCGTACTCCTCACTGTGGTAAATCAGGTCTATAAACCACCATAACTTCTGTTTATTTACAAACATCAGTTTGAGATTATGCTCAAACAGGCGTTCTATAGTCTGCGCACTCTCCTCCTTCACCAGCCTGTTGATGTTATATTGAAGCGCCTTTATTAATTCACGCTGGTCTTCTGAGTAGCGATAATAGCTATTCGTGATTTCATATTTGCCCTGGCTGGTTTTCTTTATCTCCCAGATGGATACGGCTGGAAAATGAAATAAATCAATCAATATTTCAGGGAGCTGTTGATAAATTTCACTCAGCTGTGGCAACGGCACGGTGGCAGCGAATTCTTGAATCTTATGATTGATTCGGCTTAATAAGGCATCACGCGCCAGGTTGTTATACACCCGCTCCAGATACGAGCCGGGTGCCTTGATTATTTCAGGATTGCTGGTCTTGGCTTTATCTAAAAACGTAATTACTCGTTTTACCGGCAGGAGTAAATATTTAAGCAGATAAAGATAGATAAAAGGTAAAGGTCCGAGAATTGCCAGCGCTATCCAGCGGTATTTCCGCGTGAGGGCCTCAATGAATTTGTCTCCTGCAGGCGTAGTATAGTTTAAAATTAATCTTCCCAGCATTTCCTTGCCTGTGCCACTGGTGATATAGTTATCGGCTTTGCTGGAAAATCTCCGCAGGAAGAGACAGTTCTTAAACGTATTATACTGGCGTAACTTTTCAGGCAACTCCCTTGCAAAGAGACGATTTCCCTGCGCGTCCAGCAGTTCAATACTGTAAATGCTCGAGGCACTCTCAAGAATTTCATTAACAATGCTTGAAAATGCTGCTAACTGTTGTTGTCTGGCTTCCGGGGAGGTGGTCTCCAGTATAAGTCGGGCACTCTGAGTCAACCGTTCCTTATCAAACGGGAACAGCGTGTTCCAGTTGTCTATTATATAACGGCGTTTTTCAGACTGATAACGCTGGCGGTCTAATTCTAAAAGTACGACTCCGATGGTAACAAAAAAACCCAGGGTGAATAAGATTAAAAGATGATTCCGTCTCAGGTTTATGAATAACTCTCGCATACTGCACAGAAATTAAGGCTCCGGCTCATATTTCCCGGTCAATACTTCCCGTACAATATTCTTTGCCAGGGTGCGTAGGAGCTCTTCTTTTGCCTCGGGCTCTATCTCGTACACTGTTCGGCGTGGGTCGCTAACATAGTTATAAGAAGCGCTTACATCCTTAAAGATTCCCATTGTCTTGCCATTCAGATTATTTATCACTTCAATAGTCGTACTGGCTTTCAACCTGCTGGTACCTGCAAAATCGTCAGAGTAAAAACTGCGAGGGGTATTTTCAAATTTGTCTATAGTAATCCGTACCGTAATATCGGCGTGGGCTTTATTTTCCACACGCAGTCTGCCATCAGCTAAAAATTCATCAGTAGTCAGCTGGGTGAGCAATTCTTCCAACCCCGGCTCATAAGAGTTATTGGTCGCCATTGGAATGTACACCGAGCGGATATACTCTGCCAAAGTTCGGCGAAAGTATACTACAGAGCAACCGGCTAACATAATAACCAAGCTCACCACTATTATGCCCCATATTTTTCTTTGCATCACTACCTCCACCCCGGTAAGGTTATCCCCAAAATCTTCTTTAAATTAAACATTATGCCTTAAGGCTCAGTAATGTTCTATAATTTCCACATCTTTCGGGAAATAGAGACGAAAAAGCGATTCAGCAATGGGCTTATTTAACTCCACCCTGGTAATTTCTATGATGGTCTCGTCATCGCCCATCTCATCTATTAGAACCTTTTTTACCATCAACTCTTTTGTATTAAACCAGATGGTTATGGCTTCAAAATTAAGTTCTTCACTGGGCTCCCGTAATATAAACTTGATGACTAAACTATTATTGGCATCGTTTTTTTCCACCACTTTTATGGCGTAGACCTCTTGAATATCTTTAACTGAAGCCCCAAATCCTAATAACAGCTGATTTAATTGCATCACTTTGGAACTGCTTTTGCCCAGATAATACTTTTCTACTTGTTTAATCTCCGGCACATATATCCACGCGGTATTATCGACGATAATGTTAACACTCTCGTTGGGAGGCAAATAATCACAGCGAAATTTCCCGGGTTTCTTGAAATAAAATCTGCCCTGAGAGTTAATCTCCTCTAAAAACAGAGTTGAACGCTTCAGCTGCTTGAACTCACCACTAATCATTTCTATTTGCTTGTATTTCTCCTCTAATTTTGACAGAAAAGTCAGGGCTTCCTGCTCTGTCATTAAAGGCAGTGTTGGAGAAGTCATTGCCACGTCAGTTTTATTATTAACTGCAGTCGTGATAAGGTCAGAGTTTTCAGCTGCGAGCGTTGGCGTGGTGAAAGACTGGGCAAAGCCCAGTAAAGTCAGGCACCAGATAACCGCTACGCTAATACCTGTTAAAAATAATTGCCTCATTTTTTATTGTCTTACTGAAGAGTAACAAATTTTATCTTACTCTATTGCCATTGTCCTTGTATAGTCAATCTTATTCCCTAAGAAACAATGTTTAAGTTTACTCTTGATAGCTGGATAGTTAAAAAATAAATCACTCATAGTCTTCAAGTGTTCGTATGTTCTTTTATGTCTCAGATGAAATAAGTTTTTGTTGACCTGTCATTTATCAGCACACTTTGTAAGCCTGACAGTGAGTTAATTACCTTATGTAACCATAAGGTTTATTCAGGATAATCAATTTTACCTTGCGGGTTACAATGTTTTAGCTCAAATTTAGAGTATATTTATTATATGTGTAGTGAGAAAAAAGACTCCGAGCGCTTATGGGCAGTTTGTTTTTATCTGCTGGCAGTAATAATATTTGTACTGGCGGTCTGGCTACGGCTGAAAGATATTGCCACCGTGCCGGGTTGGTTTCGTGATGAAGGTAATTAT
>CAYRXI010000017.1:13583-15432 GCA_964428255.1 uncultured Candidatus Sumerlaeota bacterium | reverse complement strand
TGCCAAACACTTGCCACAACTGGTAAGCCATCTCTTGGACCACTTAATATAACTTTTTTCTCGCCGTTTATGACCCATCCCCCTTTTTATTTTTATACGGGTTCTGCCTGGCTTTCACTGTTCGGGATGACGTTTACTTCTTTGCGCCTCTTTAACGTCTTCCTAAGTTTATTGACACTACTCATTCTCTTCATTTTTTGCTGGCAACATCTGGGCAGGATGACCGCACTCTTATCGTCTGGTTTATTCGCACTTTATCACGATATAATCGTCTTTAATCGGATGATTTTCCCCTATAATCTGTATATGTTATTCGCGCTGATTATCTTTTTTTTGGTGGTGGAATATCTGCAACGTCCGGACAGTCGCTTTATTCTCACTGCCAGCATCATCTTAGCCTTTGTCGGAATAACAGTTTATTATGCCCTCTGGTTGAGTTTTTTCCTGTTAATTGCTATTGTCTGGCAAAGGAAATGGTCTCATTTGCTTTATTGGGGCATTGTTCCGATTCCATTGCTACTGTTTTTGACCTATCACATATTGAATAACACCCCGGGCTTTTATGAAGACTTCCTTGCCCTGAAGAACGCTGCTCGCACAGGGGCATTGCTCCAGATAGCATCTCACTATAAGGATTTCTTTTTTATGAATCTTCTTACTCAGGGGGGGACAATCGGCTTACTCTTCATTGCTTCTAAAAAACTCCGCTGGCTTACGATTATATTTTTGTTTATCGTTATCTCCCCAGTTCTCTTCAAGGCAGATACCATTATTAAATTTGTGAGCTATCCAGTGATTCCGGTTTTACCTATTCTCACCATAGGGATGGGTTCTTTTCTGTTTCTGTTTATCAGGGCATTTTCACGTGAGAGGTTAATTATTCGTCTTTTTTCTTATTTTCTCGTAGCGGGCTTGTTTGTATATAATATACTGGATTCAAGAGAGCAGACGCCACTTACCTTCGCTATGGTTAGAAATCCGCATCACGCTTATGCGATGGCTGAGTTTGTTAATTCACATCTCCGCCCGGATGAACTGGTGCTGGCATCCTATAATGTCTGGCATTTACTCAACACCACACGAAAAGCTGACCTGCCCATTGCTCTGGCATTCAATGGGATTGAAAGCGATTTTTATCTTTATAAACTTTCAGAATCCCGATTTGCCTATGACCCATCAGTTGAACGGGCCAAATTTGCCATTCTTGATTTTTTAACAGACCAGATGGCACAGGCTCCACCACAGACAATTCATTATCCAGTAAGGGTGGCTATTGAGAAGATTCAGACTAACTGGCAACTCGTATGGCAAACTGGCGAATTCAGAGTCTTCCAGAATCCCGCCTTTATACACTAACTCCTATTTGAAATAATAAGTTAACAAATAAAGTTCAGTTCAGTCCGAAATTGGTAGAGTTAAATTAATGATTACTGGTTGCGAACACGACTTCTTCTACTACCAGCTCATCCAGATAGATAACGGATGTGGCATCGTCATATACATCAAAGCTCGTGATATCAAAGGCGAAAATTACTAGATGGTCATCGTTTACGCCGGTAACTACCGGGTCAAAGTATACATTATAAAATTTAGTATTGCCTGCTGAGGGTGCCTGTGCAAGATAACTATTTACTACTCTATCCCAGGCTGTCCAGCTACCGCGCTGATTTATCCTTAAGCGGAATCCAACCGTCTTATCCGGGTCAGTCACACTACTGCCCACGGTCCAGCGTGCCCGATAAAGTTTACCATCTTCTATCGCCACATCCGGGCTCTCCCAGTATGAGAAGCAGTTAAATGAACCATCAGCTCCCAGCTGTAAGGCTCCACCTGAATAATTAAATATCGG
>CAYRXI010000017.1:12357-13573 GCA_964428255.1 uncultured Candidatus Sumerlaeota bacterium | reverse complement strand
ATCAAGGGGTGCTATCTTGCCAGCTGGGTTCCAGCCTTCTTCACTGTCATCAAATGTAAAGGTAATGCCTGGAGTGGGCAATGGAGTAGTTGTCGGGGTTAGAGTAGGAGTGGATGTTGGGGTGGGTGTTGCTGGAGGAGTCGGGGTTGGTACAACAGCGATGTACTCATCGGCGCCGATGTCATAATCCGAGCCATCACCACATGGCTCCTCTGTGCCATCAATAATAGTGCTGGCTACAATCGCTGGATTTGTCGGATCCTTAGAGCGCAGGATAATATCTTTGCCCATAAAATTAATATTCTCGTTATATGTTCCAGGCGAGACAATTATTTAATCGCCGGGACGTGCGGCATTTATTGCCTGCTTAATGGTCGGATAATCAGCCGGCACATAAATTACCACTGCACCAGAGACTACCGGCAGACAAAAAATACCCCCACCTCTCACAGAAATGTGATCACACTTTTAAGGTCATAGTTTTTGCGTATAGTCTTTTCCCTCCTATTTGTTAAATTTTGTGGTTTAGCTAAAAGACAGTTTACTTTTAGCCTGCCCCCACGTTTGCCCTTGGTTACATCTCAGCCTTTGACATCTAGCGACTAGGCACTGTATAGAAGTTTAACTCCGCCTCCTGCACAGTTGCGTTAACATTCATTTTCCCTCACTTTCAGTGAGTTAACCGCACACCCGGCTTTACAGCAAGCCGTGCTTAAACTCAGTGTTATCAATTCCTGCAGAAGTTAGATTTTTTAATAACCTGGCAACAAGAAGAGAATGGCCGGGTATGTCCTGACCGATGGTGACTGTTCCTAAGACGCCAGTAATTTCTTCAGACCTATATGGTGGATAACCAGAACTGAGAACATAAACTGGAAAGGTTTTATTTTCCTTTTCTTTCCCTGTGGAGGCATTTTAATTAAATCACAATGCTTACTATAATAATGACAATGATTTCAAAAAAATAATAAGGGGCTTTAAAAGGTGAACTAAAATATTAAGACTCAAAAGGAAAGAAGTGTTTTATTACTATGCGTGTTATAATTCCTACTCTAAGAATCCTAATTAGAAGCGTTAGAAAGCATTGCACTTTATACCTTAAGCTATGTCATAATGTAAAATGTTTGCAAGAATATCATTGACACAATTGGTTTATAAAAACTGAAGAATCACAATTTACAGATAATTTATGATTAGTATCACAAAACTATATTGT
>CAYRXI010000017.1:10979-12347 GCA_964428255.1 uncultured Candidatus Sumerlaeota bacterium | reverse complement strand
GGTGGTGTTGCATGGGGTGATTTGCTCAGGTATGGAGAAAACAGCAAGGAGTTTGCCGGAACTGAGATTCAGGCAATTCAGCTTCCACATACGGCAGGGAAACGTAAACCGGTCGTGGTCTGGAATGTGACGCGGCGTTGCAATTTGTCTTGTCTGCATTGCTACTCGGATTCTGCGAACCAGGAATATCCCGACGAGCTGAATACTGATGAGGGCAAGCAGCTATTATCAGACCTCGCGCAGTTCAAGGTTCCGGTAGTATTATTCTCCGGGGGCGAACCATTGATGCGGGGCGATATCTTTGACCTGCTGAGTTATGCACAGACTTTAAACCTGCGAACAGTAATTTCTACTAACGGAACTTTAATTGACAACGACGTAGCCAGAACACTAAAAAAAGTTGGTGTTGCTTACGTAGGCATCAGCCTTGATGGGATTGACGAGGTAAATGACAGATTTCGGGGCAGAAAGGGTGCTTTTACTGTGGCAGTAAGCGGTATTGAAGCCTGTGCCAGAGCGGGGTTAAAAGTTGGGTTGAGAATGACCCTTACACGTCATAATCTTGCCTCATTAAAAGATATATTTTCTTTAGTGCGAGAAATGCCAGTTGACCGAATTTGTTTTTACCACCTGGTGTATAGTGGACGCGGGCGCAAACTCAAAGGTGATGAACTTACGTATCAGGAAACCCGCTCCGCCATTGACCAGATAATTGAAAACACTGCAGAGCTATTCGCTAAAAATCCCAGGAGAGAAGTGTTGACTGTAGACAATCACGTAGATGGCGTATACTTATATCTGAAATTGCAACAGGAAGCTAAACTTAACCACGGCAGGGCAAAGCAGGCGGAAGAAGTTCTGCGTCTGCTGTGCTGGAATGGGGGGGGGCTATACAGCTCGGGTCGGTATCGCCGCAATTGATAGTGTCGGCAATGTTCATCCAGATCAGTTCTGGCAACATTATTCCCTGGGTAATGTGCGCTTACGTCCTTTCAGTGTTATCTGGCAGGATGAACGAGACCCGATACTTTATGGGTTGAGGCATCGGCGTCAACGGTTAAAAGGAAGATGCCGTCTATGCCGTTGGCTTGATGCTTGTGGTGGGTCATTGCGGGTGCGCGCTGATTTAATTTATGGTGACCCGTGGGCTCCAGACCCGGCATGCTATCTAACTGATGACGAAATAGAACTGGACTGCGCCAAAAAGAACGAATTGATTGCAAATAATGAAATTTACTCTGTTCCCGAGTTCTTTCTCTCACGTAGAACAGGATGAACTTGCAGACACCATAGCAAAACTCAAAAAAATGAATGAAAGACAAACATTAATCCGGAATGTTAGTTTACTGCTTATAGCGGTAATAGTCC
>CAYRXI010000017.1:6400-10969 GCA_964428255.1 uncultured Candidatus Sumerlaeota bacterium | reverse complement strand
CCTACCATTAATATTTTTTGCCTTGCGAGCAAAAGACCCTGTAATTGGCGGAATTTTTTTATCTGCGGCGAGAGTGAAGGGTGCATTGTTCAATTGTCTCGTGTGTTTATGTGGTTTATTTGTGTGTCTGGTCTGGGGGAGAAGTATCTGGCAACTTTTAAAACTGCCCCTCACAGCAAACAATCTTTTGTGGATGTTCGCTTTAGGAATTGGGATTATCTTTTTTTGCGTAATATTATTTTTTACGGCAGCTATTGGTTTTTACCGACCGTTTATTTTAAATATCTTGGGCGGTCTGACGTTTGTTCTTGCCATTGGTGCTGTTATCAGGAATCGTCGTCAATTCTTTACTTTAAGTTTGTATGAACAGAGAGAACCTCCGATTCCCGTGGTAATTTCCATCTTCTTTTTCTCGGCAATGGTGATTGCCCTGTTTCCCGTCTTCATTTCTACTCTTGCTCCGCCCAATAACTGGGATGAGATTGTTTATCATCTTACCAATCCTAAAAAATATCTCTCTGCTGGAGGCTTTGTCTATCTTCCCTTTATGTTGTATGAAAATATGCCGCACTATCTTAATTTGCTCTACGGCTGGCTAATGAGCTATGGTACTGAGAGTGCCCCCAGACTGTTTCACTTTGCTCTGGGCATTGCCACCGCCGTTGTAATGTGGCTGATTTGTGTTCGCTATTTTGGTAAAATGCCTGCCTATCTCTCTGTCGCAATTTTTCTGACAACTCCCCTGATTACTTCCGAGATGAGCGTGGCGATGGTTGATGTGGGACTTGCCTTCTTTTTCCTGCTCGGCTTGATGGCGCTGTTTCTCTGGAATGATTCTGCTGCCACGGAAAGTAAATGGTTATGGGTAGCCGGGATTTTTGCCGGCATCCAGGCAGGCTGTAAATATCAGGGCGTGTATGGCTTAATTGCTTTGTTTGTTTGCCTTATCTTTATGCAGGTCAGAGCTTTGTCACCGAAAGCCCTTGTAAAAGCAACGCTTTATTTTCTTACCCCGGCATTTTTGCTTTTGCTTCCGTGGTTAGTTAAAAATATCATAATGGTTCACAACCCGGTCTACCCCAATTTATACTCCATCTTCGGTGGCAGGGACTGGAGTGCAGAGCACAGTCAGCAAATGCGTATCTGGCTAGGTTCTATGGGGATGGGAAAGTCAGTGGCAGACTTTTTCCTGCTCTTCTGGCGTCTACCCATTAGGGGCTGGTATTATTATTCACGTTTTGCCGGTATTATAACTCCCTTTTATTTCTTGCCTCTTCCGTTACTATTATTTTTCAAATGGAAGACAGAGAATGGAAATTTACAAGGCAAAAGCAAAAAAACATCCGAAAGTCATATACTCGGTTATTTACTGATAACCGCAATAACATATTTAATTTCGTGGTTTACAGGCTCGCAACAATTAAGATTTCTCATCCCGGCGCTGGCATTATTTGCCATCTTGTCTGGTGTGGTGCTTGGCAATCTCCTACAAAGGATTGTAGTCGCTATGCCAGCTTTTGCGACCATTTTAACTATAGTAGTTCTTGGCGGTATTGTTGCCACGGGTATATTTGCAGAGCCCAAAGATTTTCTGCTTCTCGGACAACGACTGAATGTTGCTCTTGGACGCTATGATAGAGACACCTTTCTGGCTGAAGCAATAAGTGGCTATAAAATGATAAAGTACATCAATCAAAATCTACCTTCAGAAGCCTGCCTGCTGATGTTGTTTGATAATCGCGGTTATTATTTACAACGGGAGTATATTGCAGAAGGCACCTTTGAAGTGTCCCGCATTGCTGCCGTTATCGGCAAAGCCAGTTCGCCCGAAGACATTCTTAAGTTTTGCCAGCAATTTGGCATTACTCATATTTTATTGCATCAGGTTTTCTGGCAGGGATATTCAGGCGATTTTATCAGGCGATTTTATTCGGATTTTGAAAAAAACTTTAACATCTTTTCCAGCAAGTATCTTCGGCTGATTAAACAAATAGATAAAGTTGACCTTTATCAACTCGTTGTGCCGGGGAACCGAGGATAAAACGGAGTTTTATTAAAGAGGATTCTATTTTTTATCCTTCTGCAATAAACTCAATGTAAGTAGCTGGAACAAAAAGGCACTCCCCCATATTACCAGCAATGCTGGGTGGAAGAAAGACTGTTTCACCGCCAGATTAATGAGTATTGTCCCCAGAGTGACCGTAACAAAACTTATTATATACGTGCTGAAATACACAGCAAGAAAGCCCCCCAGTACCACAGTTATTAAGTATATTGTTAGTTTCTCCCAGAGAGCTGGTTCAGCTGAAATATGCAAGGTTAGAATCCAGGATGCTAATAGTGAACCAAACGAAGAGCCGGTAAGGAAGAACAACAGCCGATGCAATTTGTTTGATAGGTAAAGTCCCAGCAATATCCCAGCCGGCAGGCACACTATCAATACATAGAGGGGATTGCTTAAATTCAACATAAAAGAAATCAGCATGGTACCTACCATCCCAATGGTAGCTCCCATTGCCATAGCCGTAATTTTTAACCCAGCCAGATATATTATCCAGCCAAAAAGGCAGCTTGCTATACCCAGTCCTAAGATTATTTCCGTTGACATTGACAGGTAAGTTAACCTGACGATTAATTTTTACTGAATCAACACAACCTTATTTGTTCAGGAAGGCTTTAAAAAATTGCTATCCCGCTTTTCTGCTCTCGCGGAGAGCTATGTCATTTAAATATTTGTTTATTACTAAAGCAAGTTTTACCAATAATGACCCCAGTATTAACGCCAGCAGAGTAAATAAACCACGTTTGGGAAACACCCGTAGCTCCGGCTGGATTGCGGAAGTAATTACCCGCAACTCACTTCGGTGGTCTGGAGGGTACTCGCCTTGATAATTAACAATACCGGCATAGGATTCCAGCTGATTTTTTAGCCTGGAGAAAAGGGCAAATTTGTCCTGTAAATCCTGAATTTCCCGTCCCAGTTCCTCATATCGCAGCTCTAACTCCGCTACTACTTTCTGGAGTTGAGCAATTTTCTCATTAATCTGATTGATTTGTGCTTCTAATGCCCGGCGCTGTTCCTGTGCTGCTGCCAGTTCCATTCTGGTATTGAGTAGAGATTCCTCTTGTTGCGGAGTTTTGGGCTGACCTTGCTGGGATTCAGTTAAATTTTTAAGAGCCCCGGTCAATCGCGCTATCTCTATATCCAGATTTGATAACTGGGCAATCAATCCGGGTAGCGGGACATTCTCTCTCTGCTGGATGAAAACATCAACATTCTGCGCAGTCCGTGCAATTCCCAGCTCGCTGATTCGCCGTTTCATATCCAGGGGGATCTCTGCCGGAGCCAACTGATTTTCCAGGTCAATCAATTCCTTCATCTTGCTATGCAATTCCCATTTAACCTTTACATACTCTGCTTCTTTCTCCTTCAGCAGCTGTTGGGTCTGGTTCAGATTTGTCAGGTAATAATCCAGAAAAAATTTTGCGCCTTGAGCTGGCAGGTCTCCAAAGTGCTTTATTGCCAGGTTAATCCAGGTGTTCATTATAAATTTCGTTTCCTCAGGCGTATTCCCGTAGACCTTTAGTTGAATTACCGGTGAATAACGCCGCCTAACACTCGTGTCTTCTGCAACCTCAGTTTTTGTCTCAAATCGCTTTTTAAAAAATTCCAGCTTTACACGCCGTTTATATTTTCGGGCAAATTCATCCAGTACCTTGTTTATTAACTCATCTGAAAGTAAAAGCCGCTCAAAGCTGATTGCCGGTGTCTGGAAATCTTCGTATTCTAAACCCTGAATTGGCGGTGGCTGGTTAATTAATAATGCCGCATTAACTTCATATTTCTCATAAAACAACCCTTTGATGCTAAACACCACATAGGTAATCAGCGCAAAACTTATTCCTGCCAGCATAATAATATACTTCTTCTTCCATAGATAAAACACATATTCTCCAAATGGATCCCGTTTTTCGCTCATCGTTTCATTCTCCGCTCTTTGGTGAAATTTGCAAATTCAGGCTGTTTATCTTTCTGAATTCAACCTTAATTATCTTGAAATTATACCTTAACCCCACTTTTGTTAAGTTTTTTATTAAAGTAAATTCTATTTTCCGGCTTTACCCTCCAGAATTTCAAGAACTAAAATTACGCCTAATACCAGTAGTAATAATGTGACTATCATCACATAAGTCTCTGCCAGAGACAGGATGTAAGCAGTTACCCCTAAATAGGCAGAGGCAATATACAGCAATATCACCGTATGCCGATGTGAATAACCCAGCGAAAGCAAGCGATGATGAATATGCTTCATATCAGCACGAAATGGATGCGCACCCTGCCACACCCGCCGGAAAAAGGCAAAAATGGCATCAAAAACCGGCAACCCCAGCGCAATAATTGGGATAAACAAGGCAAGCAAAGCCGGAGTCTTGGTTGAAGTTAGCAACGATAACGTAGCCAGCCAGTATCCCAATAGCATACTTCCAGTGTCACCCATAAATATCTTTGCCGGATAAAAGTTGTGCGGTAGAAATCCCAGACAGCTACTGATGATGATTACTGCCACT
>CAYRXI010000017.1:3636-6390 GCA_964428255.1 uncultured Candidatus Sumerlaeota bacterium | reverse complement strand
GCTCGCTCCAGCTATACGATATAGCCAGTATGGTACCAGCAGCAATCAACGATAATCCAGCTGCCAGCCCATCCAATCCATCAATTAAATTAATAGCGTTTATTATTAACCAAAACCAGATGATAGTCATTATCAACCCCATAGCCCCCAGATAAACACTACCCAGCCCCGGCAGCGTTATTTGCTCAATGCGTATACCCACCAGATACATTATCACAGCCACCATTGACTGCAACAATAGCTTCGGCACTGCCCCTGAACCGCGCACGTCGTCCCATACCCCAAATCCCGCAATCAACGCAGAACCAATGACTAATCCAGTCACCTGCGCGCGAAATAAAAAAGTGGATAAATACGTCCGTGCAAATAACAGCATCAACAATAGCCCGACACTGAATAACGCTATTCCCCCCAGCAATGGCACTGCCTCTCTATGGATTTTGCGTTCTGCCGGGTAGTCATAAATCCCGAGGCTGATAGCCAGGCGCCTGACTCCGAATGTAACAAGGTAACTCGCGATTGTTCCTGTTAATCCCAGCCACACAATCAAGATTGTTTTTAACTCATACATCAACCGATACCATTTATAAAATACACGATTTATAAGCATTCTATCATTTTTATTCAATAGAAAAGGCTATGACTCAACTGATTTAACAGTTCTTAAGGGCAATGCTTGCTTTACGCTTGTTATGATTTGGCTGTATTTTCTCCCTTTTTACTCCCTGCTGCATCTCATCCAGTTTACCACACACTCCGTTTAAAAGAAAAACAATTGAATTTTCCCCCCTGTGCTTCTATTAACCTTTTAAAATTAAGTGTTTGAGCCTTGAAAGACAATGTCAGCCAAGACAACATTAAGTTTCTCAGTCTTTCGCTTTGTTTACGAGCCACTCACTGAAATAAGACTGCCAGTATATGCTGGCGCTACCCTGCGCGGTGCCTTCGGCTATGCTTTAAAGCACGCCGTTTGTGTTAATATCTTCGGCGAATGCGAGCTTTGCATCCTGAAACAAAAATGTGTTTATGAAGTAGCATTTGTCACCCCGCGACCCACTACCTCCCGAATAATGCACAAATATTATCAAGTCCCTCGCCCCTTTGTTCTTTCTCCTCCCTTTGCTGACAATAAATTATTATCACCCGGCGAAGAACTGGTGTTTAAACTTACCCTTGTTGGTAAAGCCATTGATTACCTTCCTTTCTTTATCTATGCCTTTGACGCCCTCGGAAAATGGGCTTGGGTAAAGATAAGGCTCAATTTCGCCCACTTCGCGTGGAGGATGCCCTCTCCGAAAATAAACCCATCTACAACTCTGTTAACAGACGATTGTCAACACAATTTCGGCATCTCACAATTGATGACCCTTCCCCCCAATTCCATAACCAGAAAATAACTACCATTACACTCTGCTTTCTCACACCAACCAGACTGATGCTTAACGGCGAACTCCATTCTCGGATGGAATTTCACATCTTAATCCGCAATTTACTACGCCGCCTCAGACTGCTCAGTTATTTTGATTGCGATGTTTATTTACAGATACCTCATCGGCAACTCATCGCTAATGCCCAGCTAATAACGCAGACAACCAGCTCATTACATTGGTACGACTGGGAGCGCAATTCCACCAGAACCGGATTAAAGATGAAACTCGGTGGAGCCATCGGCGAAGTTACTTACACTGCGCTCGCAGAAAACTTATTGACAACTTTTTTTACCGTATCTCTATGCTGGGCAATATCTACATGTAGGCAAAGCCACCACCTTCGGCTTGGGCGAATATAAAATTATGGAGGTGAAGTAAATTGAGCGAAGGAAAATCAGCCAAAGATCTTGTTCCAGAACTACACGACATTTTCAAACTTACAAAATTATGACATATTTTTAGTGAATCTGATATTCCAGGCGGCGTTGTTATTCCTCAAACAAAATCTTTTCAAGGGATGTTGAAGCATCATGTTGGAGAGAGATGGAAGAGCTTTTTCCCTGATACACCAGATACTCTTCTTCTTTGTATAGCTGATGATCTTGCCTCGCAGCTCTCCCGAGAGAAAAAAAATAACTCTGCAATATTATATAGAGCAACCAAAGGTTTACAAACTATGGAATCCCGAGGGAAAAGAGGAATTCTCAGAAATTTCAGAAGCATCAGAAATAAAAGCATTATTTAAATTCTTGTCAACTGATCCAAGTGCAGATGAGTTTTTTAATCATAAGATTTATGGCAAATTGTTAAGAATACGTAGTGAAGATAAATATCCATCCCGTGCTGTCTCTTCATTATATTACACCTTAAATTAACAGGTCAGTTTTATCGCATTTTAAAAGCTCATCCACAATTTAATGTAACACCATCTTCATTAACTAATATCACAAAGAAAGAACTAAAGAAGAAATTTTTAGAGCCGTTAGAGGGGAGCAAACTAAAACTGTCTATCACAAAATGCCATATTAGGTTTGTGCAACAGCCAATTAGAGCTAAAGACATGAACGTATTACTTATGCGTGAGGAATGGATTAACAATTTATGCAACACTTATCCTGACAATATTTTACTCCGCACATCAGATGAAGTTTTATTTGTAACTATTGAATCAGATATTTTCCCATATTTTAAAAACATTGAACCAATTTTTAATCTACGAATTGAGTGTGTACAAGAGACTAAAACTCTTAGAGAATTAGAGCCCGATCCCGAGTCTGAGCTGGTGGTTCAACCCCAATACGAAGTTATTTATCTTCCCCAAGTT
>CAYRXI010000017.1:1384-3585 GCA_964428255.1 uncultured Candidatus Sumerlaeota bacterium | reverse complement strand
AAGAAAAGATTGATTTGCCAATATGTCAGATGCATCAAGCTACGGAGTTTTAGCAAACAGCAGAGAATGAGCCCGAAGTAATATTGTGTAAGTTTTGCTATAATATACGTAATCGTGGGACATTATTACCGAAATTTACATCTTGGTACGAAGAGGGTTAATCGCGAGTTGCTTGGTTAAAAATACATCTTGATACAACACAATTAGTTGGTGCGCTTAATGACTTATATTATGAATATCTTCATTCTATTGACAACACGATAACTCGCGAGAGTGCAAAGGTTAGATTCTCAGTAGTTGCAGAATTCCAGTTGGATTACGAAATTTTTCTCACCAGCATTGTTCAAAAACTGGAGGAATATTTTGGAAAAGAAAATGTTGAAAAAATACAAAACGACCTTTTCTGTATAAAGATTAACAAAACAAGTGTAGCTCTGAACATTATTGAGCTCTACGTTTAAATATTACGAGAACTATTTCCCAAGTTTTTTGAAGTTAACGCCGCACCAATAATGCTTTCTTTAATCATCAGTCCCATAAAGTTTCCCTTTTTCGAAATTTAGAGGCTTTTACAAGAGAAAATGTCAGAAATTCACATTGGACTGATTGGAAGAGGAGAAATAAAAGCTACTCTCTCAAATGTTGAATCTTTGCTGACAACAAGAGAAGCAACTTTTAGAAAATCTGCTCTTCATAATCTTGCGGAAATAGCCCGAATCTCTGAATCATTAGCTCGTTTGAGATTTGAAGATCGGAGTGAACGAGCTGATTATAATACTTATCGTAATCTTAATAGGCTTTTACCAATGGGACTTGATTTTAGAAGTATACTAACACTGGCAAAAATCTTAGAGGAGTAATTTTATGGAATTTTACGAGTATATACTTACAAGTGAGGCGTTATGTTCAGGTGAGCGGATTAAAGCCGGAATTTTTCGCCCCTGCGCAAGAACTATCCGCTATAGCCAAATAACTGGAGCTCTTAAACGACTATTCGGTAATGGTGAAATTCATTCTGTGGGATACCTTGATGAACTTGATTCATATAATTGCGCTGAATACCTTATTTATTCTCCACGAGAGAGAGTTTCAGGAATAAGCAAAGTGCCATTACAGATTGAGACTCTAACAAATGTGAGAGCTAAAAATTTTATTTTAAAAAATTCTTTTACAGAGAATTTACCCGAAAGATTCGAACTGACAATTGGTGCCTTAATTTCTAAAGGTCTCGGACACTGCCAATTAAGCCGGGTTAATCTACATTCAATTGATTTAAAACGAAAGCTCCCTCTTGGAAAGCTTAAAATCCGTATTCCTGAAAAATATGCTGAAATTTTTGGTATTCGCAAAATTGTTCGTCCTATATATGGTTATCTGTTTGAACCAGTTTCAATATCTTATGGACATTATGTTCGTTCATTATTTGAAGGGAGTTTTGTTGAAGCTCCCGAAATTTTTATCCCACAAAAGAAAGGAGGTTCGTAATAGATGATATAACAAAACTACTTAAAGAAATAAAACTTCTGCTTGATACAGAAGAAAAAGAACTTAAAAGAAAAAATACAAAAGCGGAACTAAAAATTTTACTCGGGGCTGTTAAATGATGTTGCAAATATCTTAGAAATTCACGGCTGCGGAGCGGAACGCACTTTCTTGCTGGAGAAGGACGTACACGAGAATAAAATATTAATGAAGATTTTAGACAAGCTTGGAAAATGTCCTGAAATACGCTTGCGAAGGTCTATTGGACGAAATATTATTAAAAGCCTAATAACATTAAGAAAGGTGGAGGTATCTAATAATGATAATTGAAAAAAAGTTTAATATCAGCCTTAAAACTAAATCTCCATTAAGAATTGGTGGCAAAGCTGACCCACTTTCAGGTGCAGAAAATCCCGTTGTTGAAATAGGTGGAAGACCTGCTATACCTGGCTCATCGCTTAAGGGTGTCTTGCGTCAAAGTCTTTAGCAAATTCTAATAGATGATTAATATGATAACATAAATAAAAGATGGAAGCCTGAAAAGCTGGCTTTTCAGCCCTGCATTCCTGCAACAGAATTATCTGCAGATGAAAGAGGGTTATTTGATAATAAAAAATATAAAGGTCTTGGATGGCATTATCCTTGCTATACTGATGATAAAAGACATGGTGTAGAGAAACATACTATCTGTCCTGGATGTTACTTAGTTTGGAGCACAA
>CAYRXI010000017.1:0-1374 GCA_964428255.1 uncultured Candidatus Sumerlaeota bacterium | reverse complement strand
GTTCGTGTTCCATTTTTATTTGCACAGATAACCACAGAAGAGCTGCAGTCATTAAGAATAGACCGCTCTACAAAAACTTCTATTAAGCGTGCCACTTTTTCTTATAAACTTATTCCTGATGGCGCTGAATTTAATGGAGTTCTAACAGTTATAATTAAAGATACGGCTCTTGATTGGGAACTAGGAAAACCACGACATCTTAAGAATAATACACTCGGCGACCTCTGGTTAAAGGACCAGCCAATGGAACCCAAAGAAATAATAGAGAAATATCTTAAAAAGGCGTTATTATCTATTTCTCTCATAGGCGGCTACAAATCCAAGGGTTTTGGAGATGTGGAGATAACTGTGAATGAAATGAAATGATTAAAGATGACTATAGTAATTTGTTCATTAAGAAACGATATTGAGGTTTTGATTAATTGCTTAATAAATATTGTTCTTTGACAAATTGTAATGTTTTTATTTGGAATTCAGTGATGATTCAACAACCAGCAGCTGGCAGAAGTGGAAATCCCTGATCTGCTCCCGAATTTGCTCGCATATCTGCCCTCCGTGTGTTTCAGTGGCAAAGTGAATATTCTCGCTTAACGCTGAGTAACTGGCGTCGGGTTTCGCTACCGGACTATTACATTAACCTTGCTCCTTCATCTGCCAGTTTGAAGCTCCGGGCATTGTCAGTCTCCCTTCAACCCTGACTGAAATAGATGCTAAAGCTTCGTGCCTTATTCTCCGGTTACAGCTGCCGTGAATGCCTGCGTGATTACCAGTAAAGAACCGTGGCGTGTTTTAATCACCGTCAGCCAGATGATTAATTTCCCTGTGGCGGGATGGAATTGGGACTCTTAGTCAAATGAATAACCGCATACATTATGTCATTGCCTACGATATACTGGATGATGCCCGGCGATTGCGCGTGACGAAAATCCTGGAGGGATATGGCACAGGGTGCAATTCTCGGTCTTTGAGGCACGCCTGAACCGACGCAATCTGGAACGGCTACTGAGTCGTCTCAAGAGAATTATCTCACCGACGGAAGACCATCTCACCGTCTATTACGTGTGCGAGTACTGCTGGCAAAGAAAAACCAGTATCGGGGAAAAAATTGATAGAACTATTTACAGGGATGTTTTGATTTTATAAAGCTATAAACCGTTTTTGTTAACTTTTTAACATAAAGAAAAAAATTTTCCTTATGATTTAGTTAAGCTCTTTGAAAAACAATGACTTAATTGAATTGAGTTGCTTTGTTGTAAAGTTATGTTCTTTGACATAGACTAAGAGAGATTTTACCTTCTGGTGGTGGTTCAGAATGGATACTTCTCAATTACGGCTTATCCGTGTTTTGAAACGAGGTTATAAATTGGCAAAGAA
>CAYRXI010000016.1:28783-36541 GCA_964428255.1 uncultured Candidatus Sumerlaeota bacterium | reverse complement strand
ATCTCCAGAACCATTAAGATTGTGGAACCATACTTAACCCTCTACGGGCTAAAGCATATCTGGGAATTAAATATAACGGATTAAAACACTATGTCATATAGTTGCTATAAGTGTGGTGAAATCTGGACTGGCAGTAAAAAGCCCGGGCGACATGAGATATGCTCTCGCTGTGGTGCTTACATTCGTGTATGTCGCAATTGTCAATTCTATGACCCCGCGCTGCATAATCAATGCCGTATTCCTGAAGCCGAGTATGTTAGTGATAAAGAACGTGCCAACTTCTGTGAGTGGTTCGTATTCAGGGAAAAAGGACACTCTGGAGAAAAAACCGAGCAGGAGCGCCGTCAGGAAGAGGCAAGACGTCGCTGGGAAAATCTTTTTAAAGACAATTCATAATTATTCTGCCAGGAATGTAGCTGGTAAATGAGCAATAAAAGGGGATTATACTTTATATTTATAATTATTATTGTATTTTTTCTTTTTGGGGGCGGTTGCGCATTATTAAGGTTACAAATGAAGCAAAAAATCAGTGTAGAACCTCCTTCACCAATCAAACATCTTAGCTCTTCAATTTCTGAAGTGGTTTTCTCTGTTGATTTCAGCACCATAGAAAATATTGCCGATATTGTGTGCTTTGTTCCCCCTGGTGAAAACATAAAAGCAGAATTTCGTTATTATGACTTAAACTTTGAAGATGAAAAGGAAGGTGGGTCAATAGTTGAAAAATTTACGCGCAAGCAACTGGATACATATTTGCAAAAACAGGTATCTCTTTCAGACCTTGGATATATGCGTTTCAACCGCATTCTGCGCTTGCGCGTGAATAAGAAGTTTTTGATAGAGAACAAATGGGTAAGTTTAAACCGGGCAATAATCGCCCTGACATTTCCTCCATATTCCCCCCCCAAAAAAATAAATGACACGGCATTTCGTCACTTTGAAAGTTGCTTCGGTAAACTGGCAAAAATTTTACTTTCCAATTATTCAGATTATAAAAGATTTGTTGACCCAACCCCCCCCTTTGACCTTGACAATACAGAGATTACCTGGGCAAACCTAATAGGCAAAGAACTAAATTATAAAAACATTCTCTGGCGTAAAGTTGAGATTAATAGAGCTGGTATGTATAAGTTAGATTTAACCTGGCTCAAGGAAAATGGTATAGACGCAAACCGCCTTCATCCTACGAATATAAAAATATTTCATCGCGGCAAAGAAGTTCCGAGATTGATTTATGGGGGCTTTGCAGAGAATTTTACTGCTAAAGATAGCGTGATTTTCTATGTGCCGTCACCTGACAATAAATATTCGCCTAATGCAGTTTACTGGTTACGCTTTGAACTGGATAAAAAGCAAAGTCATCCTGATACTATTTTTACCGAAACCCACTACAAGCCTGCCCCAGATGCTTCTATACGTTTGAATTTTTTTGCAGCACCCTTTCAATTTGATGAAGATAAAGAACTAAAAATTCACACCGGCAATTTTCTCGCAATTAAAGGAATGCGCTGGGTCGCAGACGAAATTAAGCCTGATAGTCCTTATTTACTGCAATTTGATCTCCCATATCTGGCAGAAAATATACCTGGTGAGACAAAGATTTACTTTCATTTTTACCTTGAAAAGGAACTCTTCAAACCTGATGTAACTTTTCTGGTGAAAATGAATGAATATGAATTTCCGGCATTTAAATTTAGCAATTTTCAGCAAGACCATCAGTCCTTTTCTCTGCCTTACAGGATATTAAAGCGTTCTAATAATCAGCTATCAATTCTGATAAAGACTGCTGATGACAGGTCAAAGAATTGCGGGATTTTTTTTGATAAGGTTGAATTTTACTATCCGCGCCGATTTGTGGCTGAAAACAACCAATTGACCGTAAATTTCAGCAACACTTACACGGACGACCTGAAAACATCTGAGATCGTAATTTGCAAATTGGATGGATTTCCAGCCCAGGCTCAGGTAGCCGGTTGCGAAATTAGTAGCTCAGCCCCCCCCAGCATTATTTTTCTTGAATCTACCAGAACTGATGGAAGCATTGAAGTTGCCCTTCCGTATGTTAAAGATAATACATTTTATTTCTTTGTCCCTGAATCGCTACCCAGCCTCCCGGTAAGTAAGTCGGTTAATTTTGCCAGACTCTCAAACCCTCGCCACCGCAGTAATTTTCTAATAATTACTCACCACAATTTTCTCAGCGAGAGTCAGCGTCTTGTTAGTTTAAAACGTGCCCAGGGTTTCTCTCCGCTTTTAATTGATGTAGAAGCAATCTATGATGAGTTTAACTATGGAGAGGAATCACCTGAGGCTATAAAAAAGTTTTTACGGTATGCTTTGACTCAATGGAAACCTCCGTTAGTTGAATATGTTTTGCTTATTGGTGACGCAACCAGTGATTACAAACGCCTAACTCGGAATGAAGTTATCAATTATGTTCCCACATATACCATTATTGAGAGTATCTCAGGTGATGAGTGGGCTTCAGACCACTGGTTTACTAAAATTTGTGGAACTGATGAGTTTGACGACTTAATCATCGGACGGCTTTCAGTTAATAATCTAAACGATGCAAAAGTTGTAATTGACAAAATAATCAATTACGAAACCAGAGTGGTGCCCGGACTGTGGCAATCAAACATTGGTTACGTAGCAGATAATAGTATTTTTGATGATTATTGTGAAGTGCTGCGCAAAGAACATACCCCCCCCTATTATTACTGCCCTACTATATATCTTGATGAACTTCCTCTGGAAGATAACTTTTATTTGCCTGTGGAAGTTGTGGAAGAAGAAAGAGCCAAAATTAGCACTGCCGCAACAACGAGAATAAAAGAGATTATTGACCAGGGAGTAGTCACACTTACCTTTTACGGGCATGGGTCACCAAATATCTGGGCAGATGAACGAATCTGGTTTGGCGGTGACTCTGAAAATAGCGATAATCTTAATCTCCGTAATGGCGCAAAACTGCCATTTATACTCAATATGACCTGCAATAGCGGTGCCATTGATTATCCGGTTCCGAAATGGAACGTCTGTATCAGCGAGGATTTTATGCGGGTGCCAAAGGGTGGTGCCATCGGACTGTATGTGCCATCCGGACCAGGCTTCACTGACTATCATAAACAGATTTCAATCAGTTTCAATCGTGCCTTATTTAAGGAAAAATTTCGCAGTGTTGGTGACTGTGTAGTTGCCGGTCATTATTTTTATCTGCTGGCGGATTATCCCAGAGAAATGGTGCAGATGTATATACTACTTGGCGACCCCAGTTTAAAACTTCAACTGGTGACTGAACTTTTTGACTTTAATGTAGAGCCAGCAAGAGTGACAGCCGAACAACAGCTCAAGTTTAAGGCTTATGGAAAGGTGCCTCGGCTTAAGCAGGGACTCGTCTCTTTCTTTTTAACTGACCCGAACAATAATATCGTCATTGAACCCATAACACGAAAATTTTTCAATTCGCAATTAGAGTTTGAGTTTTCCTTGCAAGAACCATTAGTTCGCGGGGAATGGATACTGCGTGCATTCTGTCAGGATGCTAAACATCCGGAACAGATGGTCTTGGGAAAGGCATCGTTCTGGGTTGATACCCCTTATTTAAAATTAACCAAGGTTACCAAACAGATTAGCAGTGATAGCTATACAACCGATGGAGAAGTAATTCTGACAGAAAAAATAGAAAATCCAGGATATCTGGATATAAACGATGCAATAGTTGAATTATATAAGTGGCGAAATAATGAATGGGAAAAGCAAGGGGAGACTCAGACAGCTGTCCCGCATAATTCAACTCAGCAACTAAATTTTATAGTTCATCCCATTGAAGGTATGAATCTTTATAAATTGAGGTTGAAGAATTATTTCTTACCTCCTGACCCCACAATAGAACCAGTATTTGAGAAAGTAATTGAATTGCCCATTAAACGGAATGAGGCTCAATATCCGGACATAGTCCTCGCTCCACTACTAATTTCTTTAGACCAGATAACTAGTTCATCTGGTGTAATAAATGCAACTGTAAGTGGAGTAATTTATAACGTTGGAAGTGATAATTTTACCGGGATAAAGTGTATTCTATTGAATGGTCAAAAAGATATTTTAGCTGAGCAAAATTATCCTGAGGACTTCTTTCGGGAACAAAAGCCCGTCAATATTAAACTCAATGCAGCAGTTTCCAGCATAGAAGAACTAAAAAACATAACTTTGACAACAGAGTTAACTCCTCCCAATACTCTGGATGCTAATCCACAGGACAACTCAATTGATTTAAACGATAAACTGTTAAACTTGCCTGATCTGATTATTAGTGGAGAAGATATAAGCTTTCCTGACCCTAAGCCCACAGAGGGCTTTACTGTATTTATAGATGTAGTGATTCATAATAGAGGTAAATGGGCAGCCAAAAATTTCAGTGTTGCAGCTTATGATAATCACCCATTACAGGGGGGAGCAATTTTATTTGACTATATGAATGGTACAGCCACTAAGTTAATTCCGTACCTGGCACCTGAGTCTTCCACCAGGGTGCGTTTGCGCTGGGATCCTTATAAGAATCAGGGAGAAAAAACTATCTGGATAAAAGTAGACGCCACCAATAAACTGCTTGAAGAAAATGAAGACAATAATATTGCCAGTGCCAGATTATATGTGAAGAAAAAGGCGATTTTGAAGCCGGCGGGGATTTTCCTCAAGGAACAAACACCCGAGGAAAAGAAACAGGGAATTATTCAACTTCAAGCGGTGGTGAAAAACATAGGCGAAACCGATGCCCACAATGTCTTTGTAGAAATTTATAAAACTGACTCACAAAGTCCAGAAAATCTACTGGAAAAGGTGTTTATCCCGGAAATCAAAGCTGGTGAAGAGCAGATAGCAAAAGCCACCTGGCAGATAAAACCCGAAGAGCGTCATTTAACAGTGCGGCCCTCGTATCGCATCTTTTTAAAAGGGAGTCTACAGCGAATCTCCAGCATTTTACCGCCAGATGAAGTAAAATAATAGAGGCAAGTTTGATGAAAAAACGCATCTTATTTGTGTTCGGCACCAGACCTGAAGCCATCAAATTGGCACCAGTTATTCTCACAGCAAAAAGATTCCCCGCAGAAATAGAACCCATCATCCTCAGCACTGCCCAGCATCAGCAATTACTTAAAGACGTCCTCAACGTATTTAATATACCCCCGGATATAGACTTGAATATTATGACGCAGGAGCAATCGCTGTATTATCTGGCAGGGCAAATTTTTAGCAAGATGGAAAATATAATGAGCGAAATAAATCCGGATTTAGTAGTAGTTCAGGGAGATACAGCGACAACTTTTGCCACTGCGGTATCGGCTTATTATGCGCGGAAAAAGGTAGCACACGTAGAAGCTGGCTTGCGCTCGCACGATAAATTCGCGCCTTTCCCGGAAGAAATTAACCGCAAGATAACTGCCTGTGTGACTGATTATCATTTTGCCCCCACTGAGCTAGCTCGCCAGAATTTACTTCAGGAAGGTTATCCAGATGAAAATATCTTTGTGACGGGGAATACCGTAATTGACGCCTTGCTTTGGACACTGGATAAAATTCAAAGGCAAAATTACTGCTGCTCAGCACTGGAACAAATCATAACAAAATTCAAATTGATGATACTTATCACCGGTCATCGGCGAGAAAATTTCGGGGAACCGCTATACAAAATCTGTCAGAGTCTGAAATTACTGGCTGAACGTCATCCTGAGATCTGCTTTATATATCCAGTCCATCTGAATCCACAAGTTCGCAAGCCAGTTTACGAAATTTTATCAGGGCTGAATAATTTTCTTCTTGTATCTCCTCTCTCCTATATAGATTTTGTGTGGCTGATGACAAAAGCGTATTTAATTATCACTGATTCTGGGGGAATCCAGGAAGAGGCACCCACCTTAGGAAAACCTGTTTTGCTTACACGGCACACAACAGAACGCCCGGAAGCAGAAGCAGCAGGCGTGGTAAAGATTGTTGGAGCTACTCCGGAAAAAATTATAACTGTAGCCGAGGAATTGCTCACAGACTCAAGCAAATATCGTCACATCGCACAGACAAAAAACCCGTTTGGTGACGGTAGAGCTGCTGAACGGATAATAAATATTCTCCTGTCCAAACCATTTACGCCTTTTAAGACTTAGTAATCTAATAATAATAAAAGGGATTTTAGGCGTAAAGTTAGTTTGAAAAGAGATAGTGCCAGTTTTAGATTAAAACATCGTAATAAATTTGCTTTTTGAAGTAAATTATGTGAAAAAAGCAATATCTTCTGGCGAGGTGCAAAATGAAACTAATAAAGCCAAAAAGATTGAAGCCGGGTGACACTATCGGGATTGTGGCTCCAGCCAGCCCGCCTGCTGAAGAACAGGCAATTGACAGATGTAAAGAAGCCATTGAACGCCTGGGCTATAAAGTTGTTATCAGCCCCAACGTGCGAAAACGTCTGGGATTTCTTGCTGGCACTGATGAAGAGCGAGTTGCCGATTTAGAGTTTGCCTTTGCCAATCCCGAAATAGACGCAATCTTCTGTCTTCGTGGTGGTTGGGGTTCAGCCCGTTTGGTAAGGTCCTTAAATCTTGAAATTATAAAAAATAATCCAAAAATTTTTGTCGGCTTCAGCGATATTACTATGCTCCATCTGGTAATCAGTAAAATGGTGGGACTGGTAACTTTTCATGGACCGATGTGCACCTCGCATCTGGTAAAAGACGATTTACCAGTATATACCAGCGATTGCTTCTGGCGAATTTTAAGTGAGCCTGCCCCATTTGGCTCTATTATCAAAGAAGGACAATCCCCTAAAACCATTGTTCTAGGACAGGTAGAAGGTCCTCTTATCGGTGGAAATTTAAGTATCATCGTGACTACATTGGGCACACCATACGAAATTGATACAAAAGGGAAAATAGTATTTATAGAAGATTTGGATGAGAAACCATACCGGATAGACCGAATGCTAACGCATTTGCTGAATGCGGGTAAGTTGTATGATGCGGCAGGAATAGTTTGCGGTGGTTTCACCAACTGTGAACCTGACAAGAAGACTGAATGGACACAACAGGTAGGAGATGTAATTCAGGACCGACTTGCGCCGCTTGGGATTCCGCTGGCAACTGATTTCCCCTTCGGACATATAGATTTGACTGCGACCTTACCGGTAGGTGCTCCTGCCCGCTTGGTGGCAAACAAAGAGCACGCTGATTTAATAATTCTTGCTTCAGCCGTAAGTTAAAAAGGAAAAAGCAAAACTACGAACACTCGATTTTTCCACACAAAAAACAATCAATAAAACAATTTATATTAATAGGCGCGGGCAAAATACACACGCCATTGTGCTGGAGCATTGCAAGCTATACACCTCTTACCCTGTGGTTCGCGCTCATCATCTAACGGAATACAGCGAATTGTTGCTTTTGTCTCCTCTTTTATTTTTTCTTCACAGGCTGAATTGCCACACCACGGACTGACAATGAAACCCCGTTTCTCTTCAATCAACTGCTTAAATTCATTATACTCAGCAATGTGGTGAGTGTTTTCTTTTACAAATGTCTTAGAGCGATTGAGAAGAGCCTCTTGATAGTCAACCAATAGTACTTTTAGCTTATCAACCAGCTCTGTTTCCGGGACGTTGATTTTTTCTCGCGTATCCCTTCTAACTACCACAACTTTTTGCTGCTGAATATCGCGTGGACCAACTTCAATTCTGAGCGGAACACCTTTTAGTTCCCAGTAATTAAACTT
>CAYRXI010000016.1:5215-28773 GCA_964428255.1 uncultured Candidatus Sumerlaeota bacterium | reverse complement strand
TCCACCCGGGGGTATACACTTCGCGCAGGTCAGCTTCTACTCTAATTCCCGAGGCTTTTAATTGCGCAGCAATTGCTTCGGCTTTTTGTCTCACCACGTCTTTACCCGAGCCGAAAAATATAGGCACTATCACCGCCTGAATCGGAGCAATACGGGGGGGGAGAAGGAGTCCATAATCATCACCGTGTGCCATTATCACAGCCCCTATCAAACGGGTGCTAACTCCCCAGGAGGTCTGCCATACATATTTTTCTTTCTGATCTTCGTCCAGAAATTTTATATCAAACACACGCGCAAAATGCTGTCCAAGATTATGCGAGGTACCTGCCTGGAGTGCTTTACCATCACCCATCAGCGCCTCTACACAATAGGTTCGCAGTGCCCCGGCAAATTTTTCGCTCTCTGTCTTTCTCCCAGCTATTGTCGCAAGTGCCAGCTCAGTTTCCATAAACTCCCGATACACTCCCAGCATTTTGAGAGTTTCTTCTTCCGCTTCTTCTTCAGTGCGATGACAGGTGTGACCTTCCTGCCAGAGAAATTCAGTGGTGCGCAAAAACAGACGTGTCACCTTTTCCCACCGCACCACATTTGCCCACTGATTAATTAATACAGGCAGATCGCGATAAGATTGAATCCATTTAGCATAGATAGAGCAAATAATTGCTTCAGAAGTTGGTCTAATAGCCAGCCGTTCCTCCAGTTCCTCATCCCCCCCCCTTGTTACCCAGGCTACCTGTGGGGCGAATCCTTCCACGTGTTCGGCTTCTTTCTTTAGCAGACTTTCAGGCACAAACAACGGGAAATATGCATTTTTGTGGCCCGTGGCTTTAATCCGTTTATCCAGTGCTTCCCGTATATTCTCCCAGAGCTCAAATCCATAAGGCTTTATTACCATACAACCCTTAAGATTGGTGTAATCAGCAAGTTCTGCTTTTCTGACAACATCCACATACCATTCAGAAAAATCCTCACTTTTGGGAGTCAACTCTTTAACAAATTCCTTCTCTTCTGCCACACTATACCTCCTTTTTTATCCTTTATCAGGAATATGTTAAGAGATAACTATAATTTTCATCATAAATAGAACAAATCTTAACAAACCCTGAGGGTGAGTTTAAAGCTTTTTTCTTGTCTGCTTTTTTGTTTGTAATCAGGCTGTTCGGTAAGTAGGCTTAGTTAATTAAGTTTAACTTATTAGAGGCAGGAGAAAATGACCGAGGCAAAGAAAATGGTGTTTATTTTTTATAATGAAGCTGTAGACGAAGAAGTGAATGAAGCAGTGGCAGATGCCGGGATAGAGAGCTTTACCAAATGGAAAGGGATTTTAGGAAAAGGGAAGCGTGGAGGCACACGTTTAGCCACTCATATCTGGCCTGGAGCAAATAATGCACTGGCGGTTGTTGCTCCAGAAAAGAACTGCCGCCGGTTGCTGGATAACATTCGTCAGTTGCGGATGACAGAGACTGGCAAAGCCGGGCTTAAAGCTTTTATGCTTCCGATTGAAGATTTAACGGAGTGAATCAGGAGATATGCTTGCTAAAAGAATTATACCCTGTCTTGATGTAAAAGACGGACGAGTAGTGAAAGGCGTTAGATTTGTAAACTTACGCGACACAGGTGACCCTGCAGAAATTGCACGGGCTTATTGTGAAGCTGGCGCTGATGAAATTGTTTTTCTGGATATAACTGCTTCCTATGAAGAACGCAATATTATGCTGGAAGTTGTCAAACGAACCGCAGCAATGGCATTTGTGCCTCTAACTGTAGGGGGGGGCTTACGTAATCTTACTGATATTAATAATATGCTACGTGCTGGTGCTGATAAGGTTTCGCTGAATACTGCTGCAGTTAACAACCCGCAGCTAATAAGTGAAGCCGCTAATAGATTCGGCTCTCAATGCATTGTTATCGCCATTGATGCTAAACGCCAGACACGAGAAATAAATGGTAAACAAGAAATCTGGTGGGAAGTATATACTCTCGGTGGCAGATATCCAACTGGACTTGATGCTATCAAATGGGCGAAGCAAGTAGCTGTGCTGGGAGCAGGCGAAATTTTGCTCACAAGTATTGATTTTGACGGCACACAAAATGGCTATGACCTGGAACTAACAGCAGCAGTATCAAATTCTGTTAAGATTCCTGTTATTGCCTCTGGAGGAGCAGGCACACTTCAGCATTTATATGAGGCTTTAACAATTGGAAAGGCAAGTGCAGTTTTGGCAGCAAGTATTTTTCATTTTGGCATATATACAATAGCTGAGGCGAAGAATTACTTAGCGGAACGTGGTGTACCGGTACGGCTAACATAAAAAGCCGGTGATTGAGAGAAATGATGCGTGATTTAAGAGTAATCAATCCTGAAGCTGTTGACATAAAGGATTTGTTTTATATTGTAACCTACCCGCTTACTGTTTCATCTCGCTTTATTAGAGCGATAAAAACCGTGGGAATATTGAGCCCCCCCCTATTAGAAAGACGCGACTTTAAGGGTGCAGAAACCTACAGAATAATATCCGGATGGCGTCGCGTTCAAGCAGCACAAAAATTATCACTGAAACACATTCAAGCTTTTGTTTTTGACAGCCCTGGAGAAAACTTAGCGGAAATAAGGCATCGCCTGCTTATTTCATTATGGGACAATTTAGCTTTTAGAGATTTTAATCTTGTGGAGATAGCACATTGGCTGGCAAAACTCTTAAATAACTTCTCTAAATCACTAATAGTTAGACGCTTTATGCCGCTATTTGAACTAAGCCCATCTGCCGAACTACTGCAACGCTATCTGCAATTAGCATCTGCAAGAAAAGAAATAAAAAAACTGGCTGCAACCGGGCTCGTCTCATTAAAGGATGCTCTTACATTGAACACCTTACCTGCGTCTGATTGTTATGCATTTCTAAGATTGGCAAAACAACTTAATCTGGGTGTTAATTTGCGACGAGAATTTCTTCAGTTGATTAAGGAAATTTGCCACAGAGATGGCTTATCGTTCGCCGAGCTGTTACAACGCGAAGAGATTTTGCAAATAGGAACTTCAGCTCGTACTCAAGCGGAAAAAACTGAACAAATACGAAATCTTTTGTACCGCTGGCGATTCCCCCGCTTGACTCATGCAGAAGAAATGTTTAGAAACTTAAACAGTCAGCTTGGATTCCCCCCCGAAATTCAATTAAAGCCAGCTCCATTTTTTGAAGATGAGCGCTACACGCTGACAGTATCATTTGGCAATCATCAAAAAATCGCTGAACTGCTGGAGCAACTGGCGGAGAAAAGAGAAAAATTAGCTGACCTGCTAAAAACTATGCGAAAATATATAATGGAAATGAAAACTTGATGAACATTACTGAACACATAAGCTATATGGAATTAGCGCTAACAGAGGCAAGAAAAGCGCTTACTGCAAATGAAGTGCCTGTAGGTGCAGTGGTAAGGTTAGGCGATGAAGTGATTGCACGAGCTTATGACTTGCGTGAGCATAGTTTTGATCCAACTGCACATGCTGAGTTATTAGCCCTGCGTCAGGCAGCAGTCAGGCTTGGTGATTGGCGATTAAATGAGTGTATTTTGTATACTACACTGGAGCCCTGTCCAATGTGTGCCGGAGCCTTAATTCTGGCGCGCATAAAGTGTCTGGTCTATGGAGCACCCAATTTTAAATTCGGAGCCGTGGCAACAAAATGTAAACTTTTAGCTTGCGCTGAATTCAACCATCGGGTAGAGGTTGTTGCCGGTGTATTGGCTGAAGAGTGCTCAGCAGTGATCTCGCAGTTTTTTGCGCAAAAGCGTCAGAAGTCACTTTAGAACTGTTGTTTTAAGACAAGCAGTCGCGGTTCACACATTTCTCGCATCGCATAGAGAGGACCTTCACGCCCCAGTCCGGACTCTTTAAACCCGCCATAGGACATCTTGTCGTGGCGGTATGTTGGCACATCATTGATAATAACTGCACCCACCTCCAGAGTGTTAAAAGCACTCATTATCTTATTTATGTTGCAAGTGAACACACCGGCTTGTAATCCATAGCGTGATTGATTTACCAGCTTCAAAGCCTCGTCAAATTTTTCGTAAGGCAACAAGACGGCAATTGGTGCGAATAATTCCTCCTGACAGATTTCCATATCATTGGTGACATTTTCCAAAATGCAGGGCGTAAATAATTTTCCCTGTTGAGTACCCTGCAAGGCAAAAGTTGCTCCGCTATCTAAGGCACGCTGGAGTCGCTCAGCAGTCAGCTTAGCTGCTGTGTCATTGATTAATACACTTACATCAGTGTCAGGGTGCATTGGGTCACCGACTTTAACCTGCTGCGCTGCCTTAACAAATTTGGTTTTAAATCTTTCATAAATCTTTTGCTGAACAAAAATTCTCTGCACAGAAATGCAAATTTGTCCGGCATAGGCAAATGCACCGTAAGTGCAGCGTTCAACTGCATAATCTAAAAGGCTATCATCAATTTCATCATCTATAACCACCGCAGCATTCCCCCCGCATTCCAGGACAACTCTGCGAGCCTGAGATAACGACTTCAAGTACCATCCCACTCGTGCACTACCGGTAAAGGAAAAAAACTGAATGCGTTTATCTTTTACTATTTGTTCGGCAACGTCATTGGCACAGGGTATTACACTCAGCGCCTCAGCGGGGAAGCCACTTTCTACAATTAACTCAGCCAGTCTAAGTGCGCTCAGCACGGCTTGTGGCGCTGGTTTAATTATGAAAGGCACACCGCAAGCTATTGCAGGAGCAACTTTATGCGCTAATAAATTCAAGGGGAAGTTAAAGGGAGTGATAAATAGTGCCAGACTCAGCGGAAAACTTCGCAGTACACCAACTCGTCGCTCAGATTGTCCGTCGCTGTCTAAATTTATAACTTCGTCTGAAAAAGTTGCGCATGCCTCAGCTGCAAAGGAAAATGTCTCAACACAGCGTTTTACTTCAGCTATACTTAACTTTAACGGTTTAGCAACCTGCCGTGCAATTTCCAGAGATAAATCTTTGCTATGCGCTGCTACTTTTTCAGCAATGGTCTGGAGAATTTTTATCCGTGTTGAAGTATTTAAAGCACGTAGTTTATTTTTAGCCAAAATTGTTTTACTAATTGCTTCTTCAGCGTCATCTTGTGTTGCTAAAGCAACAGTTGCTAAAAGCTCATCATTATATGGATTTCTTAATTCAGTTTTATACGAACTGTCTCTTTGTTGTCCTGCGACTATGAATTTCATTATCTATTCTCCATCAAAAGTCAGATATATTGTGAATTAAATAATGAGTTTTTAAGGGAGAAATCAATTTAATTTCTAATTATTATAAGCCTGGCAATTTTATCCCCCCCCTCACTTTAATTTTTTGCCTGATAATCACCAAACAGTTTTTAAGCTCGGTTAGAAAAATGTTAAAAATTTTTTATTTTTTTAGTTTAAACACTTGACACGTAATAAAAAAATGTAATAAATATTTTATATTGTTTTATTATGTGGTGGCGCAAAATTAAATTTAAAACATCTTAGAAAGGGGTGACAGATATGGCAACAGCAAAGAAGGCTACAAAGAAGAAAGTCGCCAAGAAGACTGCTTGCAAGAAGCCAGCCAAGAAGAAATAATTTAACAATTGGCGACTTGTTGCATTGCATTTTGAGATGTTCTCGCAAGAGAACATCTCTTTTTATTTATACTTATCTCTAACATCATCATCCATCTAATAAATTAAATTTAGAAAACATCCAGGTAAAAAATTTAACCGAGATATATAATTTGCTATCTGAATCTAAGACATAAACTTAAACTTCTCACATCCTTCCCCAAAAACTTTAAATATTAAAGAAAGTTTTCTACAGATTTCTTCATTTTTTAAATTTGACTTTACTTAGGCTTAAAGTAAAATTTAGTGTATAATTTAAATTAGAATTTAAACTAAGTGACAGGTTAAAAAATGTTAGACATTATAAAAGGACGAAGAAGTGTACGTAATTTCACCAAACAAAAATTAGATGAGCAGCAAATAAATCTTTTACTGGAAGCTGCACGATGGGCACCTTCAGCGGGGAACGTTCAGCCCTGGCATTTTTATGTAGTGCAGGATGATTCTCTGAAGTCAGCGCTGAGTGAGGCAGCTTTATTCCAGGAATTCGTCGCGCAGGCACCAGTAGTAATTGTAGTCGCGGCAAATCTTCAGGAATCACGTGCCAGTTATGGGGGACGTGGAGAGCAACTTTATTGTATTCAGGACACCGCCGCGGCAATTCAAAACATTTTGTTAATGGCACATTCACTTGGACTGGGTTCGTGCTGGGTGGGTGCGTTCAATGAAAGCGCCGTTGCTAAAATATTTAAACTGAATTCTCATCTTCGTCCAGTAGCCATTATTCCGGTGGGTTATCCGGCAGAGCATCCAGTACCGCCTGTGAGGAAACCCATTTCGCGCGTGGTAACTTATTTATAATTCCCCCCCCCTTAATTTATGTTTTGCAAAAAATCCCACAAAGGAGGAGAACTAAAATGCTGGATAAAATAAAATGGCTGGGACATGCTTCATTTATGATTGAAGCACACCGGCGCATTTACATTGACCCCTGGAAATTAAAAATGTCCGCACCTGCTCACATCATTCTCGTGAGTCATCCCCATTTTGACCATCTGTCAGTGGAAGACATCAATAAAGTCAGTCAACCTAACACTGTGGTTATCACCACAGCAGATGGCGTAAAAGAAATTAAAGGAAAAACAATAGCCTTACTCCCGGGCGAAAAAACTACAGTTGAAGATATAGTTATTGAAGGAGTGCCAGCTTATAATGCTAAAAAGGAGTTTCATCCTAAAGCCAATAACTGGCTGGGCTTTGTTATAAATGTTGGCGGTCAACGCATTTACTACGCTGGTGATACAGATGCCACTGCGGAGATGAAGGCACTTAAAAACATTGACATCGCCCTATTACCGGTAGGTGGAACTTATACGATGGACGCCAGAACTGCAGCTGAAGCTGCTAATACCTTTCAACCAAAAATAGCCATTCCCTATCACTGGGGAGACATTGTGGGTTCAGAGAAGGACGCCGAAGAGTTTGTCAGATTATTTACAAAAGGGAAAGGGCTAATTCTGAATATTACTAAATGCTAAACTAACTCTTAATTTTACTGGTGGATTTTTATCGGTATAGATTTTCAATCTTTATCCTCAATACATTTTCCCTAATCTTCCGAGAGTTAACTAAAATGTACTCAAAGAGTTAAATGGCTCCCTGATTGCACATTCATCTTAATCTTTCAGATGAAATTTTTCACATTTATAACCTAAGACTTCCTTGATTTTATGAATTGCGTAAATACTAAATTAAGTTGAAAAGGATATTTCAAAGGCATAAGATTTGAGTAATTTATTAGCTCCACTTTTATGATTAAGACGGTTGAATATTTCCTGTTAGTGTTAGTGATATGCAGTCTGGGGTTAATCATATTTGAACTATTTGCCTATCGCCGTCGTATGAAAGACCAGTATACCCGTACTTTTGCACGAGGACGTCTTCTTCGTCGCTCTGGCGGTATCTTAATGTTGATAACTGCTATTGCCAGTATACTAATAGGTGAGCTCAAACCTGCCAAAGCAATTAGCTGGTGGAGCATTGCTCTCATCTGTGTAATGGGAGTGTTTATCATTGCGGTACTGGACCTGAAGCAAACTATTAAAGAGATAATCTCGCAACAGCGACGCATAATTTCTACTGCTTTACAAGCCCATAATTTGCAGAACAGGAATGAAAAAAATGAACAAAATAGACCAACAGACAAATCAATCGGAAGTTAAACCTGCAACGTTCTGGCAAAAGACGATATCAAACATCCGGCGCAGATTAGCCACCGGCATAATTACACTCATCCCTATCAGCGTGACGGTTTTTATTCTGTATTTTATTATCAAACGAATTCATCAGTTTTTTGCACCTCTCGTCACCAAACTATTTCAAATTGATGTCCCTATCTTAAACCAGGCAGTTCCTGTTGCAGTGTCAATATTACTGGCAGTGATTATAATTTATATAATCGGATTATTATCTACCACTTATACTACACGCCGTTTGTTAGCCTACGGAGAGCGAATATTAGCAAAAACACCTATCATAAAGACCCTGTACACCACTTCAAAACAGATGGTAGATGCAGTAACGATGCCTCAAAAAGGTGCGTTTAAAAAAGTGGTAGCTGTGGAATTTCCACGCCCGGGACTATATGCGCTGGCGTTTGTAACCAGTGAAACACGCAGTGAAAACGGCGACATAATGGTCACGATCTTTCTCCCGACAACTCCCAATCCAACTACCGGGTTTGCCTTGCTGTTACCCGCAAGCCAGTTATTTGATGTTAATTTGTCTATCAGTGATGGATTTAAATGGATAATTTCAGCCGGAGTGGTGGCTCCAGAGTTTGTAAAGATGACGCCTTATAAATCCCTCTATGAGGAGTCATAAAACCACAATGAAAAGGAGTAATAAATGAAAAATATAAAAACCTCAATAATCACCTTAACGCTGTTTCTTGCCTTCATATTTTCATTGACTTCACCAGTTACAGGGGAGGAGTTATTGCCCAGCTCTCAGAGACTGGTAAAAATTTCCAGAGAGACTTTACCCGCTGTGGTTAGCATTAACGTGACAAAAAAAGCAGAACAGCTGGTTTTGAAACAATGGGAAAAGCAATCTCCGGAGAAAAAAGAGGGAGAATCTTCCCCCGAAGGAATCCCTTTTGAATACTTTCGGAAATTTTTTGGCGATGAACTGCCATTTATTTTAGAAGAGAAAGAAATGGAAATCCCGGCTGCTGGCTCAGGCTTAATTATTTCTCCTGAAGGTTACTTCCTTACAAATTATCATGTCATCGCCGAAGCCAGAGAAGATTCTATTACAGTAAAACTAAATGATGGGAGAAAATTCAGCGGAAAAGACATCAAGGTAATTGGCTACGATTCCCTGACTGACCTGGCAGTACTAAAGATAAATGCCACAGACTTAAAAACGGTTCCCTGGGGAGATAGCGAACAACTGGAGATTGGTGAATGGGTTCTGGCAATTGGCAATCCATTTGAACTCAGCGGGTCAGTAACTCAGGGCATTATTAGTGCTAAACACCGTATGATTTATAAGGCAGTACTTGAAGATTTGCTTCAGACTACCGCAGTGATAAACCCGGGAAGCAGTGGCGGTCCGTTAATAAATTTAAAAGGAGAAGTTGTGGGCATAAATACGGCGATTGCCACCCGCAGTGGCGTCTGGCAGGGTGTCGGTTTTGCCATTCCTTCCCGAATTGCCAGAAAAGTGGCAACTGAACTTATTCAATATGGACACGTTCGCCAGGGTTGGATGGGCATAGTAATGCATGATGTTGACGAAGATCTGGCAAAATACTACGGCTTATCCACTCCAACAGGTGTTCTGGTAATGGATATCGTAGCTAATAGCCCTGCTGAAATCGCAGGTGTAAAACGCTACGACCTGGTGCTTTCGTTAAATGGTGAAGAATTGTCATCTCCACTGGAGATGCTTCAGAAAACTGCCAGTAGAGATATTGGCGAAAAAGTTGAATTAAAAATTTTGCGCTTACAAAATGATAAGAAACAAGAATTAACGCTGGAGATAAAATTAGGCGCTCGTCCTGAAGAGAAAGAGTTACTAAAACTAAACGAGTCAAAACAAATCACCAAGACTTACGATGACCTTGGCTTACGTGTGACTGCACTACCCGAGGAAGGAACAGCTGGAGTAGAAATAATTGATGTAAAACAGGGCAGTCCTGCTGATAAAGCTGGCTTATTAGAGGGCGATATAATTGTTGAAATCAATACTCGGAAACTTATAGGTGTGGAGGATTACCAGCAGATAATAAAAAAGCCTGACGGCGACAAATTGCTCATAAGATACTCGCGTTCTGGTAAAGAAGCATTAACTATATTGAAGCTGAAATAAATGATATTTGCTCTTACTGAGGAAATAAATAGCATACGTTATATAAGTTTTAAGTTTTACTGATGTGCGAAATGTTGCAGATGCCATGCTGCTTGATTTTTAAATTATAGTTTGTCTATGGTGAGTATAACATAGCTTATTTTCCCGAGGAACGCAGAGAAAAATGATAACTTTGCTCAAGGGAAATTTTAAAAAATGTATTATTATAGTTTTTATCTACGGCTTTTTTACTCTTAGCTACTTCATCGTTTTTGCAAAAACTCCAACACCAAAATCAGCAGAGACAAAATCACAACCCGCCACAAAATCGGCCTCAATAGAAGTTACCATACAAAACTTCATTCAGGAAAAAGAGCTGTATGCCGAACGCGACCTTCATTACATCGTCCAGTTGAGCTGGCAGGGCGAGGCTGATGCAATAGAAGTCAAGCGCCCCAAAACACCGCCGCTGGATGGATTAGAGCGATACGAAGTGTCCCAGTCCAGCATTGTCAATCCTGAAAAAAAAGAAGCCGTGATAAAATACATATTTTCGTTGATCCCCTTACGCACAGGAAAGGTCTCTATAGGCAAATTAGATATAAATTACGTAATCAAAGCTACCGGAGAAGAGAAGCGCATAACAATTCCGGGATTAGAGCTGGAAATAATCCCCCCCCCAGCTAAGAAGTCAAGTTTTAAACCTGTGGTGTCCATCTTAAAAATAATCCTGTTAATAATTTTCATAATCTTAATCGGAGGCATAGGATGGTTAATAATTAGTCGACAATTACACATCCCACTATTTCGCCGCCGCTCGTTTTTTGACGTAGACGACAGCGAACCTCTGCCCTGCGAGCGGTTAAAAGCAGAGGCAGCGACCCTGCGTATGCATATAATTAATGGCGATGATAAAAAGTTCTTTGATAAATTGTATTTGATTTTGCGTAATTTGATTTCTCAACGTACTGAGCAAAATCTTGATAACTCAACTGATACTGAAATCGCAACTTTAGTAAAGCAGAGTGTAAATGACGAATATTTTTCTCGCAAAACCATAGAAATTATGGAAAAGTGTCAGCAGTCAAGATTTGGTGGGATTGAATTTACTCCGCAAGAAATGGAACAAGTGTTTAAGGACTTCCAGGACCTATTACTGAATGAAGAACGAAGATACAAAAAAGAACTTAAACATAAAAGCGGAGGAATGCAATGAATCCTGACATCCAGTTAATAAATGAACGCGTCAAAGAAGAAAGCATATTTGTGGAGAAAATTATCAGTGAAGTCTCTAAACTTATCGTAGGCCAGCGCTATCTCGTAGAAAGATTATTAATTGGTTTATTAACAGGCGGGCATATTCTGGTAGAAGGTGTGCCCGGACTGGCAAAAACACTGTCCGTTAAAGCCCTTGCCGCCTGCATTAACGCCAAATTTCAGCGTATTCAGTTTACCCCAGACCTACTACCTGCTGATATTATTGGCACGATGATTTTTGACCCGCGCTCCAGCAGTTTTTATCCGAAAAAGGGACCTATCTTTGCCAATATAATTCTTGCGGATGAGATAAATCGTGCGCCGGCGAAAGTGCAAAGTGCCTTGCTGGAAGCAATGCAGGAAAAACAGGTCACTATTGGTGAACAGTCCTTTAAACTTGAGGAACCCTTTCTGGTAATGGCAACTCAGAACCCAATTGAACAGGAGGGCACATATCCCTTACCTGAGGCACAGATTGACCGTTTTATGTTAAAATTAAAAGTGACTTATCCCAGCAAAAAAGAAGAAAAAGAAATTCTGGAACGAATGAGCTCCGGGCAGCTTGACGTTAATATAATTCAGCCAGTAATTTCCCCCGCGGAAATTTTAAAGGTGAGAAATACTGTTAATCAGATTTATCTGGATGAGAAAATTAAAAACTACATAGTAGACCTGGTATTTGCCACGCGTGAGCCACAGAATTACAAGTTAGATATTGAACCGTATATTGAATGGGGAGCCTCACCACGTGCTTCTATTTATCTGGCGCAGGCTGCCAAGGCATATGCGTTTTTGCGACATCGTGGACACGTGATTCCAGATGATGTTAAAGCCATCGGAATGGATGTGCTGCGTCACCGCGTGATTATAACCTATGAAGCAGAAGCCGAAGAACTTACTTCTGAAGACATAGTGCGACGTGTCTTTGACCACGTTGAAGTTCCATAATTAAAGCCAACGTATCCTGCACATAAAAGAACTTAAGAGAAAAAAGTTGAAGTCATAGTAACTGTGTATACAATTTTATTGTTTTTTTTTACAAAAAACTAATCTCCTCCTTAACTTATGAAGTTTGTAATTTAGATGCCATTCTTAGCTTCACTTTAAATATGTTAACTCGAAAATTTGCATTTACGCTGATAGAATTATTGATAACAGTTGCTATTATTGGTATTCTGGCGTTGGTCGCAGTGCCAAATCTGCTGGAGGCGCAGGTGAAGGCAAAGGTCTCCAGGGCAAAAACAGATTTGCGTTCTATTGCCACTGCAATAGAAGCTTATAACTTAGACCACAATGCTTATCCCCCTATGTATGAAGTCGGATTTACTGGCGGTGTGCCTGCACTTCAGGGCTCGGGGTTAAAATGGTGGTATATCCCCAATGTGCTCAGCACGCCAATTGCTTATTTAACAAGTTCAGCTATCTGGTGTCCTTTTGGCGGAAACTGGGACAAAGCTGCTTACTTCCCCGATAAAATCTGGCGGCGGTATGGCTATGAAAACATAACTGAACTCATTGAAGCGGCAAAAAACTGGAGTATTCTCAGGATTCGTTATTTTCCTGGCTTAATAGAACATACCGGAAAGTGGAGATTACAATGTGTTGGTCCTGACCGCTGGTGGAATCCCTCGGTGCTTTATGATCCCAGTAATGGAACTGTTTCAGGGGGGGATATTATTCGGACTCAATTAGATACAACAGGCAATAAAAGCCCACAATTACCTTTTCCAAATTAGATTATTTCTATTCAGCAGGAGACTGATCCAATACTCACCTACTATTTTTAACCTAACAGTGCGATATAGGAAATCATCAGGGAATGTTATTCCACTGCAAATTGACAGCGGTCAGCGAGTTCGTCCCACCACGGGTGTTTTCCATATCTATCCCTTCAAAATCAAGGAAGAATTGGGAACCAGTGGCAGTCTCAAAGTATAACGGATAATTAGTACCACCAGCCCCAGGTACAGTTGCACCATAGTATTTGTATCGTAAGAACCAGTTAAAATCCAAACTACCAGCTGCCACCGCGCCAAGCACTGTATTGGGACCGTCATTACTACTCAGGGTAAACACAGCACGATATAGTCTGCCCGGTGTCCAGCTAATGGGGTTACTATACCAATAAGCAAAGCCTCTATCCGTCGCGGTGGTAAACCCCAAACTTACATAACTTGCACTTTGTACGGCAGTAGAAGCTGCGGTATAAGGTCCGATATTATTAGCCAGATACCAGCCAGTATTAAACGGAGGAGATGAGACCGTTGTCCAACCACTACCCGGGACATCAAACTTAGAAACTTCTAAACCATCCAGGTACACAATCCCAGCCTCTGAATTATCGACATCATAAACATCAAACGTAGGAATAATACTGGAGGCAGAAATCGGCATTAAGTATTGATTGTAAGTACGTGTGCCGACAGTAGGAGGAGAGGCAGTGCCATCATTGGAAGTTTGCACCATTTCCAGCGCAAATGAATTATCTAAAGCATTAATTCTAAAGCGGATTACAGGGACCAGGGTGGATGTTGCCTGAGTTGTGCTACATCGCCAGGCGAACTTATATAATTTCCCAGCCTCGTATGGAATCGCGCCAGCGACACCGGCAGTCCACCAGCCAAATCTATTAGTGACGTTATCCAGAACAATACCCAGACGATGTCCATCGTAGCTGGAGGTGGCTGCGGCAAATTGTGCATCATAGGAGTTAATTGCCAATCCTGTAAAACTCCAGCCATCGCTGTCTCCCTCAAAATAGTAGTGAACAATGGGCGGCACAGGAGTGGTAGTTGGCGTTGGATACAGGAAACGCGCTCCATCTATATCATCAGGCTCCAGCGTTCTCTTTTTCGTCTCCCCGAGATTGCAATATCCATACATAGTTTTTTCGGTATCTCCCGAGCCATACAGGTCTAATAACACTAAGGAATGACCGGTTTCATGAGTGGCAATATTTTGCACATCCATCTTGCCGGCTTCCCCGGTTGAAGTCCAAGTGTAATTTTGTCCGTTGTATATTATGTCTGTATCAAGTAGATAAGCTTCCGAGGAAGTGTAGGCGTACCAGTATTTGCAAATGGCGATAGTGCCAGAACCTGTACCCGTGATGCCAGTCCAGTTTGATTCACACCAGACATTAATATTTACTCCATTATTAACACCCCAATCAGACGGTGAATAATTATTTACTCCGCCATTTGTCCAGTTCATTCCTGAAGCATCTTCCCAGGCTTGATAGGCGCGTGAAATGGCAAGAAATTCGCCAGTGCAATCAGGCGTGCCATCAATATCAATATAGTACGTTACAGGGAGGGAAGAAGCGCGCCATTTTATTGGGTGACCATAGGGACTGGTTGGATATTCATAGCCAAAACTTGAGGAAATTAAAACGCCAAGGAGTAATACGGTAAAAATAATTTTGCTGTTCATCGTTGCACCTTCCTTTCCAACTTTGCCTGTTGTTTAATCTTTTTCTTTAACTCTGCCACAAATTTTTTCAAAGGAACATTATACTCACTGACTTCACGGGCACGCATTGTTTCCGGGTCAACCAGCACTTTTGCTGAAGATTTTATTTCTTCATTGCCGGTCTCTTTATTCAGTTCTATTGAAAATTTGCCCTGGAAATCAGCTGTAAGTTTATAATTACTTGCCTCTGGAGTTTTGTGCAGAAACAGCAACACTTCTTCATCAACATTGAATCTGGGCATATCAGAACGCCCCATACCTATACCAGTACCATCAGGATTGGTAATTTCCCCGCCTGAATACTGAACAATGATAAATTTATCTGCTTTCCCTTTGAAAGATTTAGCTATCTCAATGGTGACGTCAGTAAGAATCTCTGTCCTTGATTTTTGACAACCTTGCCCATAACAATATGGCTTGATTCTTTTATCAATCTGTTCAGGTCATACTCTATCATTATAGCAACACAGCTGAGAGTGGTAATTATAGAGAAGGGAATAACTACGCAAATAATGAGCAAATTTTTTGTAAACCGGATATTCATTTTCCCTCACCTCATTAAAAATTTTATGAGCATAAAATTATCTGTATTAAAAAGTAGCAATTCAAATTAAATTTACTGCTCTGTGAAAAAACATTTCCGATTTTTTTAGTTTATTTAACATTAAAATCTCCCAAATTGCTAACGAGGATGAGATTAAATTCTTGAATTTATATATCATCTTCTTCAGAATGTATTTTCAATTTAGCTAAAAGATTCTGACAGTTTATATTTATTTTTCAGGATAGATAAGATGGATAAATTTTCCGAACTTATGAATGAAATTGAAGCCTTATTAACAACAGCTGAGCAGGAAATCCCAAACATAAAATCAATAGCTGAATGGGAAGAAATCCAGCGAAAATATCTGGGTAAAAAAAGTGTGTTAACCCAGTTCTTGCGTCAATTAGGAGAGCTGGATGAGACTGAACGCCCACTTCTCGGCAGAAAATTAAATGAAGTAAAAGAGAGATTAACCAGCCTGCTGCTGGAACGTAAACAAGAGCTGGAATTACAAGCAATAAATCAGAGCCTGACTGTGGAACAGCTTGACATTACTTTGCCCGGAATAAGAACTCCGTGTGGGCATCAACATCCGATAACTCAAGTGCTCAGAGAAATTGAAGAAATTTTTGTGGCTATGGGTTTTAAAATTGCCACAGGTCCGGATATTGAGACGGACTACAATAATTTTGAGGCGTTAAACATACCGGCAGACCATCCAGCCCGGGATATGCAGGATACCTTTGTGATGCTGACATCAGTCATTCTCCTATGTTTCATCAAGTAGAGGGTTTGCTTGTTGATAAGCAGGTAAGTTTTGCTGATTTAAAAGGAGTGTTGATAACTTTTGCCCGGGAAATGTTTGGCGCGGATACCGTTGTCCGTTTTCGTCCCTCTTATTTCCCGTTTACCGAACCAAGTGCAGAAATGGACATTCATTGTATTTTCTGTAAAGGCGCTGGGTGCCGTGTCTGCCAGCAAACTGGCTGGCTGGAAGTTGTTGGGTGTGGAATGGTGCATCCGGCTGTATTTGAGAATGTAGGAATTAACCCGAGGGAATTTAGTGGTTTTGCTTTCGGAATGGGAGTAGAACGATTAACGATGTTAAAATTTGGCATTAATGACATTCGTCTGTTTTTTGAAGGCGATTTTCGTTTTTTAAGTCAATTTTAAAACAACTCACTAATATAAAATACTTCAAGGATACGAGCTATGCGAATAAGTTATCGTTGGCTACAAGATTATGTTGATATAAAAGACATAAGTGTAGCTGAAGTCGCAGAAATGCTTACGATGCTGGGGATTGAGGTAGAAGCAGCCTATGACCTGGGAATGCTCAGCGGGAAAATTCGTATTGCCCGAATTGAAACGATTGAACCTCATCCAAACGCTGACAATCTGGTAATTTGCAAAGTAGAGGCTGGCGAAGAATATTGTTTGCGGTGCTAAAAATATGCAGCCCGGTGACAAAGTACCGCTGGCATATCCTGGGGCGATGTTACCGAATGGAATGCTACTTAATAAGGCTTGCATTCGGGGTGTTACTTCTGAAGGGATGCTGTGCTCAGGGACGGAGTTAATGTGGAATGAGGATGCCAGTGGCTTATTGATTTTGCCGCCCGAAATGCCAGTGGGTGAGCCGTTTGATACATTGTTTGAAATAAAAGTTACGCCCAATCGTCCTGATTGTTTGAGTATGGTAGGTATAGCGCGAGAACTCGCTGCCAAATTGCGCCGAACTTTACATCTTCCTGTGCCTCGTTTTAATGAGACTACAATTCCTGTAGAAAATATAGCCCGCGTGAGCATAAAAGCCTGGGACGGATGTCCGCGCTACACAGTGAGGGTAATTCGCCAGGTAAAAATAGCACCCAGTCCTCCCTGGCTGGCGCACCGACTGGAAGCTGCAGGTCTACGTCCGATAAATAATGTGGTGGACGTTACCAATTATGTCCTGTTAGAGCTGGGGCATCCGTTACATGCCTTTGACCTGGATAAAATCGCAGACCACTATGTAATTATACGCTGGGCAAGTGAGGGCGAAAAAATTCAAACCCTGGATGGTTTGACGCGGGAGTTGACTACTAATGATTTGGTAATTGCTGACCCTAAAAAGCCCATTGCCCTGGCTGGTATTATGGGTTGTGGTAATTCCGAAATCTCTGAGTCTACCGTTAATGTGCTTCTGGAGTGTGCCTATTTCAATCCGACAACAATCCGCCGCACGGCTAAACGTCTGGAAATGCAAACAGAAGCCTCATATAGATTTGAACGGGGCACTGACCGCGAGAAAATGGTACTGGCACTGGAACGCGCCACACAATTAATTAAAGAACTGACTGATGGCGAAGTTCCTAAAGGATACATTGACATATTTGTGCCACAGTTGAAAAAACCAGCTATCGGCATTGAAGTGAAAAAGTTAAACTCCCTGCTGGGCATTGAACTTTCTAATCGTGAAATTGCGGATAATCTGGCTCGGCTGGGGTTTGAACTGGTCACATTTGACCGGGAGCGGCTGGCGTTTAATGTACCCACGCATCGGATAGACATCTCGCGAGACGTAGACCTTATTGAAGAAGTAGCACGTTTATATGGCTATGAGAAAATCCCGGCTACCCTACCCTATATCCAGAGCAAGCCTGCAACACCAGACCCGTTAGAACGCATAGTGGAAAAGATGCAACGTGTGTTATTAGGCACGGGATTTTCCGAGACTATAAATTATAGTTTTATTTCTGCACGGCAGCTCAAATCATTAGGATTTTCTACCGAAGGCTTGGTGGAACTGTTAAATCCAATTTCTCAAGAACAGGATGTAATGCGTCCTACACTAATTGTAGGGTTAATTAATAATTTCATCTTTAATTTCCGCCGTGACCTCTTTGACCTCCAGCTATTTGAGATTGGCGCCAGCTACCATCAGGGCGAAACACCATCCACCACTCGGGAATTTCTGTGGCTGGTAGCAGGAATTAGCGGTAATATTCATGCCAACTGGTATGAAGGTAGACGCGAAGTAAATTTTTATGATATTAAAGGAGTAGCGCAGAACCTGCTGGAAATTGCAGGCATAAACCGCTACCAGGTGGAACCTGCCACTGGTATTCACTGGTTGCATCCCGGCAAAAGCGCACAGCTGGTTTATAAAAACGAGAAACTTTGCTGGTTCGGTGAACTACATCCTGCGCTAAGTCGGCAATTAGAATTAGAACGCCGTATTTATTTGCTGGAAATGCCTCTCTTTACTATCGGTCAGCTGGCCGAGCCACTTGTCAAATTTACTGAAATTCCGCGCTATCCTGCTATTGCCCGTGATTTAGCTTTCGTGGTTGATGAAAACATTACCAGTCAGCAAATTGAACGTATTATTCGGAAATATGGAAAAGAGCTGGTGGAAAAGATACAGGTCTTTGATGTATATCACGGAGGGCAGATCCCGGCTGGCAAGAAAAGCCTGGCATACAACATTGTCTTTCGTGCTAAAGACCGCACTCTTTCTGATGAAGAAGTAAACAAAATGCAAGAACAAATTATCGCAGAGATAAAAACTCAACTCGGTGCGACATTGAGATAAGAAACAAGTACCATTAGTTTGTGTTTCCTCTTATTTACGCTAATTATTTTTTTGCTGAACTTAACCATTTGAAAGTTTTGGCTGGTTATTGTCATTGTTTTAAATTTTCATGTTTTTTTTCTAAACGGAGATAAATATGAAATTCATTCTATTATTAACAGGCTGGGCAGCGCTCTGGAATGTAAGTGCGTTTGCCATTGAATTGGCGGCACCCGAGGTTGAGATTATCCCGCTAAGTCGGAAATCTCCAGCAGGACCATCAGAGCATTGTAAGAAACGAATGGAACAATTCCGTCAGGAAAATCCAACAGCATTCTGGCAGGGAATTGTTCTGCTGGGCGATTCTATAACAGAACAATTCCCGCACACCGAATTATTCGGCAATTTGCCCGTTGTCAATCGTGGGATTGGAGGAGACTTAATAGGTGTCAAAAATCATATTGGTGTTATTGACCGGCTGGAAGAGAGTGTGGAAATTCTGGAACCAAAAGTTATCTCCCTGATGATTGGCATAAATGATGTAATCTGGACTGATTCAGATAATGCTACAATACTAAAATACTATGAATATATTCTCTGGAAGCTGAAACGTGACTTGCGTCAATTAAAGATACTAATAGTTAATTCCCTGCTACCCACACGGGGAACTTTTGCCAAACATAATCCACGAATAAGAGAACTGAATAAAGGGCTGGAACAGCTGACACAAAAGTATGGCGTAAGATTTCTGGACGTTCATAAGTTGATGGTTGATGCTCAGGGCGAGTTAAAACCAGAGTATACAAATGATGGTATTCACCTTACGCGTGCTGGTTATGAAGTGTGGGCTGAAGCACTGCGTCCGATATTTAATGAAGTAGATTGGTCGGGAATAACAGCACTTGCTAATCTTAAAAACTTGCATTATGCCCGATTGGCAGAATTTGAAAGAGAAAATGCAACCTTAGCCGGGAAAACCGTAAACATTGTTTTCCTGGGCGACTCCCTTACCCAGGGATTTGATTTCCAGAAATATTTTCCGGGGCAACTCATATTGAATCGTGGCATTGCTGGTGACACTCTCGGTGCCGAACCCAGTCATCGTGGATTGATAAAACGGCTGGATAGCGCAGTAACTATTCCTAAACCGCAAAAACTTTTTATCCTGATTGGGATTAATGATATCTGTGACGCTCTGTATACGAATGAGGGACTTATGGCTGTTTATGATAAACTGCTAGTTGAGATAAAACGGCAATCACCTGATACCCAAATTTATGTGCAAAGTTTACTGCCTGTGCGCGGCAAATATGAACGTTATTTGCCAGCTATTCGTGACTACAATGCTAAACTTCACGAATTGACAATAAAACATAATGTTCAATTCATTGACCTCTTCAGCATTTTTGCAGATAAAGACGGCCTACTTCCTGCTGAGTTTACTAAAGATGGCGTGCATATCAACGACGCGGGTTACTCCAGATGGGCAACTGCCCTGAGGAAATATATATTGTCCGAATGATTGAGTGCAAGTGCACACAAACTGAAAATTTTTCCAACCTGACTGTCACCTTGATAAATGCGCAATAAGGACTGGACTGCGATGCGTAGCTCATTTCTGCCAATGACAAAACGTGAATTGAAAGAACGTGGCTGGGAAGAACTTGACATCATTCTTGTGACAGGTGATGCGTATGTTGACCATCCTGCGTATGGAGTGGCAGTTATAGGCAGGGTCTTAGAAGCGGCTGGATTTAGTGTGGGAATCATTGCCCAGCCGGATTGGCGCACTACAGCAGATTTTCTGCGACTGGGTAAACCCAGATTATTCGTTGGCATTACCGCTGGAAATGTTGACTCCCTGGTGCAGAATTACACTGCTAATAAACGTCCTCGCAAAACTGATGATTATTCTCCCGGTGGAAAGCCTGGCTTACGTCCTGACAGAGCCACTATTGTTTATGCCAATAAAATTCGTGAAGCTATGGGTGATATTCCTATTGTTATCGGCGGGATAAAAGCCAGCTTGAGACGATTGGCACATTACGATTACTGGTCAAACTCGGTTCGTCGCTCTATTTTACTTGATTCCAGAGCTGATATTCTGGTTTATGGTATGGGAGAAAGACAGGTTGTAGAAATTGCCAACCGCTTAAAACAGGGCGAACATATCAGGGATTTATCAAACATCCGGGGCACTGTAATTGTCCGTAACAGCCTTACTGAATTTACCGACTATGTGACTATACCTTCTTTTGAGGAGGTACAATCCGACAGAGATAAATTCAACCTGGCATTTAAGCAGATTTGTTTAGAAGCCGACCCTTTTAGCGGAAGAACTATTGTCCAGAAATCTGATCGGCGTTATGTGATTCATTTCCCCCCCCCATTACCTATGACCCCTGCGGAGCTTGGTAGAACCTATGAATTAAATTACGCCCGTAGCTGGCACCCAATCTATAATGAGAGCGGGGGGGTACCGGGGTTTGAGACCGTTAAATTTTCTATAATTTCTCACCGGGGCTGTTGTGGAGAGTGTAGCTTCTGTTCTCTGTATTTTCATCAGGGGAGAATCGTTCAAAGCCGTAGTGCTGAATCCATCTTACGCGAAGTAAAATTACTCGTATCTCACCCTGATTTTAAAGGCACCATTACTGACATCGGTGGACCTACAGCAAATTTGTACAAAACTGAATGTGAGCGCTGGAGAAAGGAAGGTGCCTGCAAATACAAAAAATGTCTGGTGCCGAAAAAATGTGAACGGCTTAAAGTAGGTTATGAGGAAACATTAAAACTCTGGGAGACTATTCGTAATTTGCCAGGCGTTAAACATCTGTTTATCGGCAGTGGTCTCAGGTACGACCTATTAATTGATGATTACGCTGAGGAATATCTTACAACACTGTGTAAATACCACATCAGCGGGCAGTTAAAAGTTGCTCCTGAACACAATGTGGATTCTGTTCTGGAAATAATGAATAAACCGCCTTTTAAAGTGTATCAGAAATTTGTAGACAAATTCAAAGAAGTAAATAAGCGCCTGAATAAACAGCAGTACTTCGTAAATTATTTCATCAGTTCACATCCGGGTGCAGATTTAGCAGCTGCGTTGAACCTGGCGTTGTATCTGGTTAACAAACGTATTCACCCTGAACAGATTCAGGACTTTATTCCCCTACCAATGACCCTTTCTGGCTGTATTTATTATACTGAAAAGCACCCTTTCACCGGAAAGCAAGTGTACGTGGAAAAGACCTTCAGAGAACGCAAAATGCAACGTGCATTACTCCAGTATAAGAATCCTAAAAACAGGCAATTAATAATTGACGCCCTGAAACTCTTAAACAAATATCACTTACGTAAATTATTTATTCGTTAATAGAATTGATCCTGCAACTATCGTTAATATCCTGGGACTCCATATTTAAAATAGTTTCCAATCGGGTACATCAAGATTGTATTTTTCAATTGCGTCTTCAGCAACCCAGCCCACTTTGCCACTAAAATCACATTTCCACCAAAATTTACCTTTGGCATATATGCCCTTTAACGAATGATTAAGAATAGCTCCAGTCTGATTGACTGATAAACTGGCTAATGAACCATAGTTTGTGCCGGGACCCGACCTGAGTTCAGTTGGAGATTTTATTCTTATGGTATCACCAGTATTAAAAGTGGTAGAAGTCTGTTTGGGCTGGAGACTTATCATCAGATAGCCATTCGCTACTAGACGCTCCGAACCATCAGAAGGTGAGTTTTTCACCACACCATTAACCCAGATAGTTGAAGAACCACCGCCGTCCTGATTCACTCCATTTGTAGCACCTAAAACGTTCTTACAAAAATTACCTAACTCTTCGTAAGTCATTCCCACACTCACCGATGAACGTCCATCTACTACGACAAAGAAAATATAGTTATCATTGTATGCTACTGCGGTGCGCGGATGCCGATCAAAATTTGAACAATTTCTGACCACACCATTTTCCAGAAACATACAGCTCATATAGCCGATGGAGGCATAAGTCTTCGTAAAATCCAAATTCCGTGGAGTAGAGCAATCACTTTGATAATGAGTAATTTCCTGTGAAATCTGGATTTCAGAACCGATGCTTACATTAGCCAGGAGAGTCGAAGCAGCGCTCCCTGTAGCAGATAGAACGATATGGTCAAACAGAATCGGCGCCGAACCTATCCCATTACGGATTTCCCGGACATAGCCCCTGCTATAATTGGGGGGGGGCATAATCCGTAACGGAGTTTCCATCTCTACAATTACTTCTACTCCGCTATTATCCGTGTAGGTTCTCTCTGCCCAGTGCTGAGTATAAATGACCAGCTCGTTGGAGCCTCGCGTCTTATTTATGCTGAAATTCTGTGTTACACCTGAAGGATACTTAATATAATTTTTTTCATTACGATGACGCACACATTTCCCGAGAAAGCAATCTCCATTAATGCGCCACACAAATCCCGCTTCGAACCATTCTGGAATACGTTTGGCATAACCACCTGAAATAATCTGTCCTCCTGTCGGCAAGCCCGTATTGTAATCAAAACCATCTCCATTTATCGCTACCTTAACATCATATCTATATTTTCCCCATTCCTGCCCCCAGTAACCAAATGTGTCATCATAGCGGTTTGCCATCCCACTCACTGTCTCGCGCCCGCTGTAAGGTAAACCAGCTTTGTATAATCTGCCAGAGGCAATACAACTATCAATAATACATGAGGTGTTTAAACGGTCCATTCGTGCCACATAGACATTGTTCGGGTCTGGTAAAGTAAATTTC
>CAYRXI010000016.1:1115-5205 GCA_964428255.1 uncultured Candidatus Sumerlaeota bacterium | reverse complement strand
TACTCAATCCCCGGGCAAACTTGTTCCCATTGAGCGAAAATGACGCCAGCCAACAACAGACATAAGAAAATTACGCTTCCAATTAGTGTAGTGTGCCTCTTCATTTTTCTTTCTCCTTAAGAATTAATCTTTTTATTGCGCCATTTTATTTTATTAATAACAATTAAAATTATTTTTCTTAAATCAGAAGAGACCTCGTCAATATTTTTTGCGTGACATAAATAACATTTTTCTCAACACAACAACGAGCAAGTTATTTTAAAAAATCTTAAATAGATGATCTGGTATATTATTACTAATTGAGTAGGGATTTTCAGCAAGAAATTTTCTTAACAGTAATCTTTAAATTTATCATATTATAATAAAATTGCATCCTTCTTAAACGATGAATCCCAGAGACGAATTTATTAATTATGTCAAGTATGGTGGAGAGACTCCTTTTGTTTCACTACAAATTGGTTGCGGTGCTGGCTTTGATTGCAATCTGGCAGGCAAAGAATGGCTGAGTGAAGGAACTCTGGACGATATTATTCGTGCCTTTGAAATAGTCCAGTGCCATGCATTATTCAACATCGGTCTTCCTGAATGCGGCGACGTCATTCCTGAACTAAACTGGCAAACCAGGATAAAATACCAATCTCAGGCTCGCATCATTCATCGCTGGTTACAATCACCATACGGACAATTAACCTGGGAGATATATGAACAACCCAGGCTCGGTAGCACTCCTGTAGTTTATCCGTTGTCGGCTTCTTCAAATCTGGATATTGTCTACTGGTATGCGGAACAGCTCGCCAGAACTGCCCCGCTCATAGCTGAGCGACTCGAACCAGATATTCAAAAATTACACGGCTATGGTGCTGTATCAGTACAATGGAATGTGCAGCCCTTTGAATTTCTGGGGCTGGCATCTACAGTAGACCTGGTTCTACTATCTATGACTGAAGCTGAAAAATTTCGGGTAGTGTGTGACTTTATTCGTGAGGTTAATCTTATATTGCTTAAAGAGGTTTTTATGAGTGGGGCAGACTTTGTATTTCTCGGTGCGCCGGGAGCGGAAATTGTCTCCCCCAAAATTTACGAAGAGTACATAGTCCCGGATTCACAAATCATTTCCAGCGAAGTACATAAACTGGGAGGCTTAATTTATGCACACATTTGCTCTCCAGTAGAACCTTTTTTGTCGCTGGGATACTATAACCGAATGGGGATTGATTTATTTGAAACACTATCGCCCCCCCCTGTAGGTAACATTACGGACCTGGGACAAGCTCGCAGCCGTCTTCTTCCACAAATTTGTACTCGGGGAAACATCGGTCTGGATATTCTGCTTAATGGTTCAATCGCTATGGTAGAAAAGGAAACGCTACACGTCTTGAATGCCACACGTGGCTATAAACATATCGTTGCGGCTTCAGATTACCTCTTCTATCACATCCCCCTGGAAAATGTTAAAGCAGTAGTTGATACAGTTAAGCAATACAGGTAATCACTTTCCAGAAATTGAAATCCATAGTTAATAAAATTTAGCTAAAAAAAACATCAGCAGGGAACATTTGTTTTTTTTATGCTGTTCCCTGCTGATATCGGTGGTGTAATTTAGCGAGGTGAATGCTATTTCCCCCTGAAATCTGGCGATGGTACAGGTGATGGCGAAGGCACTGGAACACTATCGCTCAACTTAATTATTTCGTCTGCCAGGATTCTAATCATAAAAAATGGTCGGCTTGCTCTCAGCACCTGCCCGGTGACTTGAACCAGATTTCCCACTGCCAGGTCATCAAAATTTATAATTGTGCCATCTGGCAGTTTGATAATCGTTAAATCTGAAGTTAAAATCTGAAATGCTCTCACTCGCTTTTCTAAATTAACTGTATCAAGTTCATCCACCATTATCGGGCTACCAATCACAACCATAGTATCAGAGGTATAGTTTATGTGCTGAATAACGCCCTGCAAACTAATTATGGGAATCGGTGTGGGAGTTGGTGTGGGGGAGGTATCTGCCAGCTTTACTATCTCATCAGCCACAACTTGAATTAACGGCAAAGCCCCGGCATTTCTTCTTAGCTCTCCAGTAACCTTCACCTGATTGCCAACTACTAAATCTTCAAAACTAATAGGAGTGCCATCCGCTTGAGTTATAATTGTAGATTCATCAGTTAAGACCAGAAAACGGATTGATAATTGATTACTCTGCGGGGAAATTTGATCAGCTGCTCTTAGGGGTGTGCCGATGACAACCATTGTGCCTGAAGTATAGCAAATGCTGTGTACCACACCTTCAAACGTAATGACTGGCACGGGAGTCGGTGTGGGAGTCGGGATAAAGTCTGCTAATTTTATTATTTCATCAGCAAGTACTCTAATCAGAGGACGGGAACCTGCGTTATTAATTACTTCCCCGGTTACCTCTATTTGATTTCCAATTACCAGTTCTTCAAAATTAATAGCCGTTCCATCCACCAGCCTGATAATGGTTGACTCATCTGTAAACACCAGATAACCTCGCAGAAAATGCGTTGCACTTTCACCGGGAGATTCTGCAGAACTCACAGGACTGGTCATCATCACCAACGTACCTGAAGTATAATTAATGTTCTTAATCACACCCTGTACAGTAATCAGCTGAGCAGGAGTTGGCATAAGAGTGGGACGTGGCGTAAAAGTAGGTCGGGGCGTCATCGTGGGCCAGGGTGTCCAGGTAGGACGCGGAGTCATTGTGGGCATCGGTGTGCCTGTGGGAGTAGGACGTGGTGTCCAGGTAGGATGAGGCCATAAGGTTCCCGGAATTTGCGTCTTAGCCGCCTGTAATACAGAGCTCTGTAACAGTAGCAAAACTAATATCCCTACTACAATCATCACTTTATACATCCTGTTTCCTCTCATCTTTTATCGCTCCTTTCTTTAATTAAATGTTTCTATATTTATTAACGTCCGTATCACATTTTTTTTTACACTTGCCGTAACTTTTTATTCGTAAAGCTTCCAATTTTTCACCTGTGCAGGATTAGTCAATTTGTATTTATAAAGCTTCAGACCGTAAGTAAGCGAGTAAATTATATTCTCTGCTGCAGAAAAAGTTATCAAACTCTCTGTATCAGCTTGTGGCAGATATGCATACCTGGGATTAATATTGGGCGCAAAATACCGCAGACAATTACCAGAATTGAGAGCAAACACTCCGGCAGTAGCATCGCTACTTATGTCAACCAGTGATTGATGAAGCGGTTGATGAAATAATATGTCCGGTCTTCCATCCATTAATGGAAGGCGAATAAAATTACCCTCTGTGGCTAAAATCAACGCCGGATTATTTTCAAATTTACTATAGGTCAGTGCAAACAACTTTCGTTGTAATTCTGGTGGTATTCGTTCCCGCAAACGAATATTCGCAATTAACTGACCAGCACGGGATAATATCAATGCTTTCTGATAATCCGCATCTGTAAGAAGCAACGTATCATCTTCTCTAATATAAGTCATAAATTTCGGATGCATTAAATAAGGAGGTCTGAGCCAGTCGCTTAACTCAATTGTTCTTGCTAAATTTAGCTGTTCATCAAATTCAAGAATAGCTGGTAACATCGCATTATCAAGAATATATGTCTGCCCACTATTGGAGCGACATATAGCAACAGGATGATTTCCCAGCGCCAGGCGGAATTTCCTCACTGGTTGCTGTGGTTTACTACTTTTATTGATTTGAATAATGGCAGAGTTTTTTGTAGCCAGGTAAATCGCATCATTTAAATTTGTGGTGGCTATACCTGAAATGGCTGTATCTCGAAGACTTGGGTCTTTAGAGCTTATTTCAATTTCTTCTTCCCAGCGCCTTTGCCCATAGTAATTGTAACAATAGATATGTCCACTATTCCCATCTGTAATGTAGAGCAGGTTATTCTCAGCCAGTGCCAGATCTGTGCCTGGTTGAATACTTTCAATGCTACTGACTATTCTCCCGGCGGGCGTTAGCCGATAAATTTTTTGAACAGCCGGTGCCAGGGCAAATACCTGATTTAGTTCCGCGTTGAAGTCCAGCCCGGTTATTCCCAGAGGTAGCACCTCAGCTGGTAGGAATATCTCTCCA
>CAYRXI010000016.1:0-1105 GCA_964428255.1 uncultured Candidatus Sumerlaeota bacterium | reverse complement strand
TTTGTGCCATTAAGATTGAAAATGAAAATACGCTGAGAATAATGCTCGCTGACCCAGATTTTGGCTGAAGGATCCACCAGATTCAAAGATTGTGGCATATTATTGACTGAAACATCATTGAGGAAGGGAAGAGCTGGCTGGACAACTATGGTAGCATCAGCGGGATGAGTTACTCCCAGTGGAGCAAGTGATATTGTTGCGAGGACGCTTTCCTGTTGGGGGTCATAAATAACGATAGAATTATTAGCTTCATCTACCAATAATAGCTGAGATAAATGTCTATAAATTCCTATCCCGGAGACCCTGCGACAAATCGGTGTGGGTAACCTATCACACAGTTCCACCACTTCCATTAACTGCAGGCGGAGAGTTTCCTTAGGTGTATTTGAATTATAGATTAAAGAGAGGTCAGGATTTTGAGGGTTTGACTCATCGCCTTCGTTGACAGCTATGATATCTCCCATCCGATCGTTATTTAAATCTGCAAACCTGACAAAGCGTGGTTTCTCGCCAACGGTAAAAGATTGGATAATCTCCCGACTTGCCAGCTTATAAACCAGCACGCTATTATTGAGAATATTAGCCAGAATAATTTCATTGCCTTCTCCATCACCATCCCAGTCACCTATCTCAATTCCGCTTAGTCCCTGAAACTCAGCTAATTCTATCACTTCTACGGGTCTTATTGGTACTCCTTCAGGTATGAGCCCATAATAGCAAAGTAGCCTGCCAGCAAAATCTGCAATAAGTGCATCCCAATTACCATCGCCGTCAATATCAGCAACTTCAAGGTCGCGAAAATCGCTGTCTTCAAATGGAGAATTAATAAAATTTATGGTGAAGGTCCAGCCACGCTGTTTGGTTAATATAAACAGACGTCTCTTTTCCACTCCGACTATTTCGGCTTTACCATCAAAATTTAAATCACGTATTGCTATTGAATGCGGACCGCGTTGCGAACCATTGAAGGGAATTTCAGCAATTCGCGAGAATTTCCCAAAGCCGATACCCTTGAAAATACTGACAGAATCTGCATTATGATTGCCAATTACAAGGTCAATCCATCCATCGCTGTCAAGGTCACCGGTGGCTATAGACTCTGAAA
>CAYRXI010000015.1:36706-37084 GCA_964428255.1 uncultured Candidatus Sumerlaeota bacterium | reverse complement strand
TCACACACTAACCTGATTGCCATTGCAATTTTTCCAGTTGATGGCTCTCTCTGAAAACAGCAAATTATATACTTAAATTGACAGAATATCTATGGGCAATAAAGTCTATACAGCATCGTCACCGATAGCCAGGAACGAGTTAAGTAAGGAGCTAATTTATTTCTGGCTGATTTTTTTGCTGTTGGCTTTGTTTCGCTGGCAATTACTACTGGGTAAAGTTCCTGCTGGTTTAGATAACTGTCTGATAATGTTGCCGTTGTATTCTCTGGCTGAACTTCGTCCGCTGGCATTGTGGAATCCGTTTGAGTTTTGTGGTATGCCACTTCTGGGCAATTCAGCGTATGGGATGTTTTACCTGCCACACTGGATATTTCATTT
>CAYRXI010000015.1:30859-36696 GCA_964428255.1 uncultured Candidatus Sumerlaeota bacterium | reverse complement strand
TTGGTGGAGACTACCCGGATTTATCCCTATTATGTCTTCTGGCATTATTTATTCAGTGGAATTGGAATGTTTTTGCTGTGTCGGCGCGTTTTCTCTCAGCCTCCAGTGGCTGCAACTCTATCAGCGCTAACCTGGATGAGTGGTGCCTTTTTGCTTGGTAGACAGGAGAATATACTTATTCTCTTCACCACGGTCTGGACTCCGTGGATATGCTGGATGATTGTTTCGGCTATCTGGCAATCCAGCTATGCCAGAGCCTATGTGGCAGCTATTTCACTGGCTATGGCTTTTCATTCCGGCTCTCCTCAGGCGTTCTTTTATTCAGTAATCATCGGGGGCTGGGCTGTATTCTATGCACTGGTGAATCTACCCTCCGGACAGAAATTGGATTTAAAGCAGAGAATGGCGGTTTTCGCCTTTATGATAGTTGTGAGTGCAGGATTAATTGCACCTGGGTGGTTTCCTGTTGTGGAACATTTACAGGTATCCATTCGGGCAGACAGCACGTTTGAAACTCTGGCGCAAGATGCATTGCCCTGGCGCTGGATAATTAATTTGTTTATCGGCGGGACACAGTTGCCTGAATACACCGACGCTTCTGTCTATACTGGACTTACCTCTGTGATATTGATATTGCTGGCAGTGTGGCAAATGCAATGGAAGCGTGTTGTTCTGCTAATGTTACTAATAGTCTCGGGTATCTGGTTGGCACTAGGTCCGAAAGCCGGTCTTTATTCGGTAATCAGCTGGATGCCGATAGTGAAATTTATTAGTGGTCCGCTACGGGCTCTGGTGCTGGTGGCTTTCCCGCTGGCAATCCTTGCCGGAGAAGCATTGAGCGTTTTTGTGCGGCAGGAGTTACGGCAAATTAAAAAAACATTGCCCTATCTGGCGTTAATCGGGCTGAGTGGCTGTGGTGTGGCGCTAATGTTTTATCTGTATAATATCGTCCCGGCTTATCGTTGGAGATGTCTTCTCTATACACGCTATTTGAGTGCAGAAGATTTTTTAAGGTTAAACACCAGCTTAATTCTGCTGATTGTAGCCATCTGGCTCTGGCTGTATCTCAAGCTACAACGATGGCGTACTGTAGGGTGCTGGCTATTTGTTGGACTGGTAGTGGCAGATTTAGTCCATTTTATGCCGCGTATTTATCTTTATTACCGCGATGCTGATGAATATTTCTCGGCGCCGGCTTCAATTCGGTTTTTACAGCAGATAAATCGTCAGGGAGAAAGATGCGTCTCGCATCTGCCCACAAAACTTTTTGCGTTATTTGTTGAAGACCAGCGAAACAGGCACTATGCAGCGCCCAAGTTGTGTGATTACTTTAGAATACCGAATGCTGCCGGGCTTGATGCCGCAATGAGTGGATTTCTTCCGCGCACTGTGGAAGCCTTGGCTATTCGTAATCCGCACGATGACCCGATACGTACTCTGAGTTTCAAGCGCGCAGACCATCCATTTCTGGACGTGCTTAATGTCCGCTACATCCTCGGTAATCCAACAGAGTATCTGGTTTCCGGAGGACACATCCTGCTTACAGATAACAACCCGGAGCAAACAATTGAACTTCCTGCCGAAGATGAAATCCTGGGAGTGGGAATATTGCATCTGATAGACAATGCCCTGAATATCCCACAGGGAGAAGTGATTGGCGAAGTAGCGCTGCTTTCTGCTCCACAGCATAACATAGTGGAGAGATTTTCTATGCGTGCCGGATTGGAAGTGGCAGATTGGCGCTGCTATGATGCAAGTTTCACCTGTGCACATCAGAGACCAGTTCCGGCAGTTCAGTGGCTTTCAGCAGGAAGGTTTAAGGACCATATTCGCACTAATTTTTATAAGCAGCTGGAGTTATCTCAGCCTGTAAAAACAAGTGCAATTCAGCTGAGAAAATTAAAATCGGGCGTTATCTGGGATGTAAACGCTATTTCCGTTATGGCAGCTGCACGCGCCCGCGATTTCAAGCGGGTTTTCAGCAGCCCGCAGGTAGAAATCTATGAAAATCTGCGCGTATTACCAAAACTGCAATGGTTACAACGCTGGGAAATAGTTGATTCGTTAAGTTCAGCAAGACTCAGGCTACAGGAAATTGAACCAGAGGAGTTGCGAGAATTAACACTAATCATAAATGATGAGACAGAGAAATTTAATCAATTAACTTCGGGCACGGCTACCATCACACTCTTACATAGCAATAGCAATGAATTGCTGGCCAAGGTTTCCGCCACCGGGGCTGGATTTGTTCGTATCAGTCAGCAATGGCATCCTGGCTGGTCGGTTGAGCTTAATGGTAAAAGGGCGAAGCTCTATATTGCAGAGGGCTGCTTGCAGGCAGTGTGGATTCCGTCTGCAGGAGAATACTTTCTTAAATTGTATTTTTTACCCCAGAGCTTGAAGCGCGGACTATTATTATTTCTCTTACTGGCAATTCTATTTCCACTCGGAATCTGGCGGAGACGCAGTAAACTGACAAAGCGAAAAACAACGGGGTCCTTTTGGTGAAATAACCGCACGTAAAAATCTCCTATTTTTTTCCGTATTTCTGCAGATATTGCAAGAGGTCGGTGTAGATAAGTCTAAGAGTTGTGTCTTCGTCTTTTGGCGCCAGTTGAAGGGCTAATTTCATTTGCTGTTCGGCTGCAATATAATTACCTTCAAAGTAATAAGCATAAGCAATCAGGCGCAGAGCTTCATAATTTTGTAGCTCCTTCTCTAACAGGGGTTGTAGTGTTTCACGTACCAGGCTAAATTTGCCCTGGTCCAGATACACAGCGGCTCTTCCCAGACGTGCTTGCGTATTTTCTGGCTCTAATTTTAATGCAGTATCATAAGCCTTCAGTGCGTTGTTGTATTTTTTTAACTGGCGGTAAGAAGAGCCCAAGCCTAAGTAGGCTTCAACATAGTCTGGCTGTATCTTTATAGCGCGTTTAAAACTCGCGCTGGCTTCGGCAGGTTTATTATGTTCCAGCTGGAGTTTGCCCAGCAAAAACAGTGAGTGGGCATTATGTCTGGCATACTCCGGCGCAAGCATTAATATTCGTGGCTCTCGCGGTTTGAAAAAGGGGAAACTCAAAGTACAACCACTTAAAGCTATTACTGTTAAGCACAGCAACAGGTTTTTCATAGAGAACTTCATCCCAGATTAATTAAAATAATCATGCTTACTGCTTTACGCAAGGTCAAGCGTTATAGTATAACTATAGATTTGGTTAATTGTTGTTTATAGATAATCGGGCAATGAAACGAAGTTTAAATTTTGGTACTGATAATATTTATGTTGTTCCTCCAGGCGAATCTTTACAGATTTTCGACATTTATAACTGGCGAGTTCTAAAATTAAACCTTGCCCGGCTAAATGTATATCTTAATCAGGATTATTTGCCGGAGATTAAACGAGAGCTGGCAAGTGTGCGCAAAAGATTAGCAGCTCTTCTGCAAGGCAAGAAGCCGCTGGCAGGTGAAAAGAATTTGAATGGATTCTTTGAAGGGTTTAATTCCTGTATGCTTCCTCCGCTGGATTCACAAGCAGTGCAAACAGCCATAAATAATATCTTTGCCCCTCAGAGCGTAACCTTCTGGTTAAGGATTTCTGATGAACCGCTGGAGTCATTCTTTCCGGAAGATTATTGGGACAGGTTGGGTTCCGAGGTTATCATTGAACAGGAGTTATTGCTGCCTGTTAACGTCTCTCTCTATCTCGGTTCACTGGAGGGTTATGAGCTGCCTTTAGCCCTTGATGATGAGGCATCTGGCGTGCCATTTGTAATCGGATTTAAGCCGGAGCATCTGCTTCAAGTATCGCCTATCCCTCCCCTTGAATTTCTGCCACTGGCTGACGACTTTTGCGGCGCACTGGGTGCCTCCGGTAGAGGAATTGTCATTAATTACACGCCTTTTGCCACACTCAGTCAGCAGAATTTAGTAGCTACACCACTGTATAAAGTTGGCACAGCTCATTATGTCACTCTTTATTTTTCCTTTAACCGAGAAACAGAGTCAGATCGCTGTTGAGAAAATGCAGCAGGCAGGCTTCCGCATAGTTAAATATGAAAATGACAATTATCTCTTACGCCGTCAGGATAGTATTGTGCATTTATATTGTTCTGCTCCCGGCAAAGAGACGGTAAGCGTGGATAAATTTTTGCCACCGTTTCTCCTGCTGGTAGCAAATGAAGGTAAAAGTTCTCCTGCTGAGAGAGCAGCACTGATGTCTGTTTTAAGCGGTATTTTCCCTGTGCGAGGTGAAAAATGATTATTACCAGGAAGGATATACTGGCAAAGTGGCAAGCTCTGCGCGAGAAAATATTGCAAAACCGGGAGTATCTTTGACCTGGCTGGTAAAGAGCAAGAGCTTCTCTCTCTGGAGAAAGTAACACAGTCCGAATCATTCTGGGAAGACCAGCAACGAGCACGTCAGATTATGACTCGTCTGAAGGAATTGCGGGAATTTGTCAAGCCGTGGAATGAACTGCATGCAGAGGTTGAAGAGATAAATGAGCTGCTGACACTTGTCGGGGAGGAAGAGAGTGAGCAATCGCAACGAGAGCTTCAGGAAATTCAGGAGTTACTGAGCAAGAGTCAGCAGCGGCTGGAAGAATTGGAGTTGCGCGCTTATTTAGATGACCCGGATGACCCGAAGAACTGCTATCTTGAGATTCATCCTGGCGCAGGTGGAACCGAGTCCTGCGACTGGGCGCAGATGTTGCTGAGAATGTATTTGCGCTGGGCAGAACAACATAATTTTGATACTCAGATTGTTGACTCACAACCCGGAGAGGAAGCTGGGATAAAAAGCGCCACCGTATATATCAAGGGAGAATACGCGTACGGTCTCCTTAAGGCTGAAAGCGGGGTGCATCGACTGGTGCGTATCTCCCCCTTTGATGCGAACAAGCGACGGCATACCTCGTTTGCCTCAGTACTGGTGACGCCAGAGGTCCCGGATGATATCCAGATTGAATTAAAGGAAGAAGACTTGAAGATTGAAACCTTTCGTGCCTCAGGTCATGGTGGACAGCATGTCAATGTCACAGACTCGGCTGTGAGAATTACGCATCTGCCAACCGGGATTGTTGTTCGCTGTCAGAACGAGCGCTCGCAGTACAGAAATAAACTCTTTGCTCTGAAAGTGCTGCGCTCAAGATTGTATCAGTATTACCAGGAGCAACGCCGGCAGGAACAAGCAGCCAGGACCACCAAAAAGGAAATTGCCTGGGGCAATCAAATTCGTTCTTATGTATTATACCCGTACAATCTGGTGAAAGACCATCGTACCGAGGTTGAAACCTCTGATACCAGAGCTGTTCTGGACGGCGAAATAGACCTGTTTATTAATGCCTATTTGCGCCAGCTAAAAAAAGAGAAAAAGTAAGGTGACTTTACACGCACGGAAACATCTTTACCTGGGCTTTTACCTGCCATTGTTGTTATTGCTGGCTCATTGTTCTTATTATCTCGGTTGGACAATTGATGATCCTTATATTTCTTATCGCTATGCAGAGAATTTAGTTAATGGACTGGGATTGGTATTTAATGCAGGCGAGCGGGTTGAAGGTTACTCTAATTTTCTCTTCACTATGGTGCTGGCAGGATTTAATGCCTTGGGATTATCTCCAGCATTAGTCTCACGTTTTCTTGGCTTTGGTTCCGCACTTCTTCTTTTATGGGCAGTATTTAGGGCACTGCAAAAAGAATTACTGGTTATCCCCTCTAATCTCCCTCTTATTCGGCACTTTCCTCTCTATTTATTAGCATTAAATGGCAGTTTTTCCTTATGGGCTGTAAGTGGAATGGAGACAGGCGTTTACGCATTATTAGTTGGTCTCAGCTGG
>CAYRXI010000015.1:26123-30849 GCA_964428255.1 uncultured Candidatus Sumerlaeota bacterium | reverse complement strand
CCGTACATTTAAAGCTGAAATCATTACCGGGGGGTTATTGCTTCTGGTGGCGCTCTCACGTCCTGAAGGGCTCTTGTTTTTTGCATTCGGCTTTATTACGGACCTTGTGCGTTGCCTTCTGCCAGGTTCAACGGATAAAAAATTAAGATTTAAGTTGTTGGTACGTACTCTGGTCTTTATTGTGTCCTATGCAGGATATACTCTCTGGCGCCTTTTCTATTATCAGTCGCTCCTGCCTAATACTTTTTACGCCAAAGCTACCGGAGAATTTGCGGGCAGAATCCTGACAGGCCTTAATTACGTTTTCCAGTTTGGTGTTAACAATGGGAGTTTGCTATATCTGCTTTGCCTATTCCCGGTATTAAGTATTAATTTCAAGAAATTGCCGATAAGACGCTCACTGGAGTTTATTCTTGCGGGACTGGTATTTAATATCTATTGCGGGGGAGACTGGATGCCTCTCTGGCGGTTTATGGTGCCTGTGTTGCCGATGCTGTTTTATCTGATTGCCACTGGTCTGGCAGAATGCTGGCGACGGCTTAAAATAGGTGACCAGCACTTTTATCGGCGGGACTTTGTCCTGGTGCTGATTCTAATCTTGCTCGGACTTTCTCTCTGGCAGGAGCGCCGTAGCACAGCGCCTGTAATGCGTAGTGTACGTGAAGGGACTTTTTATCATCCCAACATCTATGCAGGTGAGTGGTTAAGGCAAAATACTCCTGTTTCTGCCAGGATTGCTGGGGAGGAAGCCGGAATTATACCCTATTATTCCCAGCGTTATTTCATTGATATGATTGGCATCGTGGAGCCACACATTGCACGGCTGAAAGGAGAAATGCACCATAAACTTGATGCCCCTTATATCCTGAGACGGCAGCCAGATTATATTGTTCTAATTTGCAAGGTCTTACATCCGGGAGAGAAAAAGATAGAGGCATTATATCCTTCCGGACAACAAATGCTGGCTCAACTGGAATTTATGCAACAATACGAGCCAGTAGTGAAGTTTCTGCGAGGTAATCCACAGCTGGGGTTTAGCCAGCTTATAATCTTTAGGCGTATAAATTAAGGTATCACCAAAAATTTCTTTATGTTTTCTGAAGCGGGGAGGCTTTTTAAGATTGCTCTATCTATTTACAGGAAGTTTGTGTGGCGGTACTTCGTATTGTTCCCTACCATAATAACTACAACTCGGTTCGGTGCCAATGGGTTCAACCGAATATACTCCCCCTGCCGGACATACAGGTTCGCGCTTTAGATAGCCCGAGCCCCCACCTATTAAATCAGACATACTTACAATAGCACCATTGGGTAAATTATGTTCCAGAGCATATATCTCTTTAGCACCATCAATTTGTGTAAGATTTTCCTGACACGCTCTGGCACGACCATGTTCTCGTGCCCGCATCCAGGAAGGCACAGCGATTCCTATCAAAATTGCAATAACTGAAGCCACAACCATTATTTCCAGCAGAGTTAATCCTTTCTGTTTACGGATATGTTGACTTAAAGCAGTCATTTTTGAGTTTTTTAATATCACATTTTCAGGATAAAAAAAGGGACGATGGCTGAAATACAAAACATCTTCATCACATCGCCCCTTTGACCGGCCTGTAATGCTGTTTATAAAATTACAGAATAGCTCCGTGATAGGTGCAAGTTGGATCTGTCCCGATTGGATTGGGGACGTAAGAACCGCCAGATGGGCAAACGGGCATCTTCTTAATGTATTTATCTGGACCTACAAAGTCAGCCACATCTGGTGATGGAGAGCCATTAGAAGCATTGTTCTCCAGCGCCCACTGTTCCTTGGCTGAATCAATCTTTTGCAGGTTCTCCTGGCAGGCTCTCAATCTTGCAGTTTCTCTGGCGCGCATAAATGAAGGCACGGCGATTGCGAGTAGAATACCAATGATCGCTACCACGATCATAATTTCTACAAGTGTAAAACCTTTGCGACTTAACATTCCCAAATCACCTCCTTTATTTTCTTTAGGACACTATTAAAATTTGCAAACATAATGCCAGAGTTATTTTTCCACAATCTTGTTAATTGCCCACTTTATTTTTGGTTGCGCATAACCTGTTATTTTTCAACATTTTTTCAAAGATGTCCATTAAGGACTTAATGAGCGTTTATTTTAGTATGCTTCGTTGTTTGTGTAATTAAGGTTACATTTTTAGCCACCTCCTTTACACATCGTTTAGTCATTGACCTTTAATACAGGGATTTTTATAGTTCCATTTATAATCTTTCGCCGAGAGGTAGACCGATGAAATATTTAATTGGAATGGATATTGGAACTACAGGGGTAAAAAGTATTTTAATGACGAGTCAGGGTAAAATTGTTGCCAGGAATTTTACTGAATATCCACTGCTTTTACCACGTCCCGGCTGGGCAGAGCAGAATCCGGAAGATTGGTGGCAAGCCACCTGCATTTCTCTTCGGAACTTAATTCACTCGGCAGGGATTAGTCCCGGCGCTGTTTCCGGAATTAGTTTTAGCGGACAAATGCACGGGCTGGTTTGTCTTGATGCACAGGGCAAAGTCATTCGCCCGGCAATTCTCTGGTGCGACCAGCGCACTACCAAACAATGTCAAACCATTACACGACATGTCGGACGAAGAAAATTGATTCAGCGGGTGTATAATCCGGCATTAGAAGGTTTCACCCTGCCTAAACTCCAGTGGGTTCGGGAAATGGAGCCCAAGAATTTTGAGCGCATTTTTAAAATTCTGTTGCCCAAGGACTACGTTAGATTTCGTCTGACAGGTAATCTGGGAATGGAGGTCTCAGATGCTGCTGGAACTTTAATGCTGGATATCGCCAATGGCAACTGGTCAGAAACGTTGTTAAAAACACTGGATATATCCCCAGCAATTTTACCGCCGGTATATCGCTCAATTGACATTGCCGGAGAAGTAACTGAGAAAGCGGCAGAGGACACAGGGCTGGCAGCTGGTATTCCGGTGGTTTTTGGCGGTGCGGACAATGCCTGTGCAGCAGTAGGAAATGGGATTATTGAAGAAGGGCGGGTTGCTGTAAGTATTGGCACTTCAGGGACTGTGATTGCCCCGACAAAGCAAGTCAGATTAGACCCGGCAGGGAGAGTTCACTTTTTTAATCATTCTGTGCCGGGAATGTGGTATTTAATGGGGGTGATGCAGGCTGCAGGCTTATCACTGAAATGGTTTCGCGATAATTTTGCCGCAGCAGAAAACGTTGTTGCCAGCAGTACAGGTATGGAGACTTATGAACTACTGACATTACAGGCAGAATACAGTCCGCCTGGTGCTATGGGGCTTCTCTGGTTGCCTTATTTGCAAGGAGAGCGCACTCCTCATCTGGATGCCAATGCACGTGGTGTATTGTTCGGCTTGACTACTGCACATCGGCGCAATCACGTTCTGCGCGCCATTATGGAGGGTGTGGCGTTTGGGCTACGTGATTCTCTGGAGATAATTAAATCACTGGGAATGGAGATAAAGCAAATCCGGCTTACTGGTGGTGGTGCCAGGAGTCCGCTCTGGCGGCAAATTCAGGCAGATGTCTTTGCTGCCTGTGGTAATCATGAAGTTGTCACTATTAAAGTGGAGGAAGGACCTGCATTTGGTGCTGCAATTATTGCCGGGGTAGGTGTTGGTATCTTTAAATCTTTTAAGGACGCAGCGGATAAGCTCATCAGGATTGACCGGGTCATTAAACCCCAGCCTCAGGCCGCTAAAATCTACGATAAGTATTATCAAGAATACCGTCGTTTGTATCCAGCGCTTAAAACCGCCTTTGCGCGCATAGCGAATCTGGTGTAATTTGTTATACCTCTACTTAATGCAACAACCCCACAAATCAAGGGCTGAACTTTTTTAGCTAAAATATGTAAAGGTTAATAAAGTAAAAATATTTGACCTTTGCAGATTGTTTATATTATAAAGAGGTGCTTTTATTTTTTGCACAAAAGTGCAGAATTAAAAAAACAGGAGGCAAAAAATTATGATGGGTAATCTCTGTGGTAAAAGGAAAGCACAGTTCTCCAGTAATCTTTTTTTGTGGTTTCTGGCGTTGCTGATGGTATGTGGGTCTGCAGGTCTGGTCCAGGCTGCGGAAGACACGTTATCCACAGATACTTTACTAGACAAGATGATATCAGCCTATAAAGACTTAAAAAGCCTTTATGGCGAGGGACTGATAACCGTTAAAATGACCGCTGAAGGCGCTACGCAGAGTATAGATATTCCAACTTCTGTAGCACTTGAACGACCTAATAAGTTTCGCGTGAGCTTTAACCATCCCCAGATGGGGTTTGAAATTATTAGTGATGGAACCAACTTATACAGCTACTTGAGTGGATTATCTCAATATCGTAAACTCCCAGCCCCAGCCACTATCACTGAAATTGATTTAGGAAAGGTGATTGCTCCGGGTGCCCAGTCTTCCGGGGTGTTGGGACTTATACTCTCCCCTGAACCTAAAAATTATTTACTTGAAGGCGCCGTTGATATTTCTTTGCAGTCCCCTGTAGAGATGGATGGGAAACAGTATTATAATCTCCAGCTTACACAACAAGGGAAGGTTAAAACCAATATGTTAATAGACCAGAAAACCTTTCTTATCGCACAAATAAATGTAAATATGACGGAAGCCTTAAAAGAGGAAATGGCAGTAAACAAAGCTCTGGGCAAAACTCCACCAGCAGATCTGGAATATACTCTAACAGAAAAGTATA
>CAYRXI010000015.1:21648-26113 GCA_964428255.1 uncultured Candidatus Sumerlaeota bacterium | reverse complement strand
TAATGAACCCGTGCCACCTGAGACTTTCAAATTTATTGAACCTAAAGGTGCTAAAGAGGTAGCTAAATTTTCACCTGAGATGGAGAGTGCGGCGGAAGATTTAACCGGGAAAATGGCTCCAGATTTTACCCTAACTGCTCTGGATGGTGCTAAATATACGCTTTCAGCTCAGAAAGGAAAAGCTGTATTGCTTGATTTCTGGGCGACCTGGTGCGTTCCCTGTGTAAAACTATTACCGGACATACAAAAGCTTCATCAGAAATATAAGGATAAAGGGCTAATTGTCTGGGGAATCAATTCTGAAGTTGATGAAAGTAGAGTTAAAAAAATGATGGAGAAAGTGGGTATTACCTATCCAGTCTTAAAGGATCCGGATTCTAAAGTAGCTGACCTGTATAAAGTAACTGCCATACCTCGCACTTTAGTTATAGATAAAAATGGCACAATAGTTGGAGATCATACAGGCTTTGCAGGTCCAGAAACCGTTGCTGAAATTGAGAATAATATAAAAGAAGCCCTGAAGACAAAATAGCTAGTCCATCAACTTCTCTTTACGGAAACAGAGAAAAAAATCAAATCTCCTGTACACGAATTGTTTTACGGGAGTGTTTCTTATTCTTTATAATTTTGTCTTTCTCTTTTTTTAGTTTCCTCTCAATTATATGTAGTGCTTTTACAAATGTGGTAAGAGGCTCTGTCTCTTGCTCTTTTGCTTGAACGGTAAATAAATCTGAATAAACCAGAATTTCTACCTGATACCGGAATTTCACCTGCTCAATAATGACCTGCACTTCTTGAATTCGTCCAAAGTAGCGGGGTAACTTCGCCAGTTTTTTTTCCATCCGGGCTTTTAAAACCGGATCAATCTCCATATGCCTGGCAGTAATTCTTACCTGCATTGTTTATCTCCCCGTTAGTATTTGTTATTATTGTTTTTCGTAAAAAATTTCTCATACTTTAATTATAGTAACTCGCAACGGCAAATTTTTGAGCAAAATAGTAAGGGTTGCCACTTACGTTCATAATGATTGGAGGAAGAAGCAGCAAAAATTGGATTATTATTTTGGAAACTGCTAATGTTCTGATTAAACTGAGCATAATATTAACGTCTAGCAAGAGAAGTTACATCCATAGTAAAGCGCTCACCGAAATACAGCTCTCTTGCCCGCTCATTATTAATCAACTCCTGGGATGTTCCAGACAGTTCTATTTTCCCTTCATAAATTAAATAAGAGCGGTCGGTAATCTGTAGTGCTTCACGAATACTATGGTCAGTTATAAAAATGCCCAGACCGGCATCCCGGAGTTGATGAATCATTTCCTGCAGTTCCTGTACAGCTTTGGGGTCAATCCCGCTAAACGGCTCATCCAGCATCAGAATCTTTGGCGGGCAATTTCCACTCGCCGGCGCTCCCCGCCACTCAAGGTATACGCCTTACTCTTTGCCAGATGACTGATGCCGATTTGTTCCAGTAGAGATTCCAATCTTTCCCGCCGTTCGCTGTTGGTGAGTGGTAACATCTCTAAAATTGCCAGCAAATTCTCATCCACAGTCATCTTGCGGAAAATGGAAATTTCCTGAGGCAAATAGCCAAGTCCCAATCGGGCGCGTTTATAGACAGGCAAATTCGTTATATCCTGACCATCAAGCAGTATTTTCCCGGCATCTGGCTTTACAAAGCCTAATACCATCTTGAAGGTGGTAGTCTTACCGGCTCCATTAGGACCGAGCAGTCCCACTATCTCCTTCTGATGAATTTCAATGTTGACCTCATTGACAACGCGCCGCCTTCCATAGATTTTTACCAGCCCTTTTGTTTCCAGCTTCGCCATTTTTTACCAGCACTTATGCACAAGATTTAAATAATACAATAAAGTCTGCTGTTCATTTATGTCAATATCCAATGACACTTTTTTAAATTATATTGAAGACTGCGTATCGATCTTTTCAGCTTGCACAAAAAAGGATTATAAACATAACATCTTTTCTTTATTGATGAGGGTTAACCATTTTTCTCCAGGTTTCTAAAATACAAAAAATTGGCAGTAAGTTTCTGGTACTCACCATTTTAATGTTCGTGTCCTCAGCCTTATGTGGAACGGAGCTTAGCCAGCCAGAGTACCGGATGGCGTGGATTCTAACTTATGAAGGCAATTTAATTAATTCTCCAGAGAGTATCAGGACTGCAGTTGAAGCGTGTAGAGATAATAATTTAAATGCAGTTATTCCCGTTGTTCGGCGCCGGGGTCGCGCTTATTATGATTCTAAAATTGAGCCCCACTTCAAGCCCTATTCCGAGCAGGAGAGGTCATTTGACTCGCTGGCTGAGTTTTTAAAGCACGCCCACAATACAAGTGAGGGCAAAAGACGTCTGGAGGTGCATGGATGGGTTGTGGTGAGTCCGGTGTGGATGGAGGAGACTTCCCCACCAGCAGGACATATCATTAATATCCATCCCGAGTGGCGGACTTTTCATTTTGACCCTCACTGGCGTGAAGACCGTAATCCGCAGAAATGGCTGGACCCGGGTGTGCCAGCAGTGGAAGAGTATCTGGTGTCTATCTGCACTGAGCTGGTAAAGAATTATGAGCTGGATGGGTTGAATTTAGACTATATTCGGTATCGCGAAGGTGGCTTTGGCTATAATCCAGTTGCCCTCAAACGTTTTCAGCAGCGATTTAAGCGCATTGACCATCCAGCTCCCTCCGATGAGCAGTGGAATCAATGGCGCAGGGAACAGGTGACTAATCTGGTGCGACGAATTTATGTGGAGACGAAAAAGATTCGTCCGGAGATAAAACTGTCCATCTGCGGCATAGTTTGGGGCTTGCCTGAGCGGGGCTTTGAGCATACATCTGCTTACACCGATGTGGCGCAAGACGCACTCAGCTGGGCTAAAGAAGGTATAATTGACATTAATCTGCCGATGAATTACAAAGCTGAAGCTAAACCCGAGCAGAAGAAAAGCTTTCGCGACTGGTTAAAACTTCTTATTGCCAATCGGGCAGATACCAAACTGGTCTGTGGGCTGGGTGCGTATATGAATTCAATTAGCGACACCATTCAGCAGATTGTTGATGCGCGACAATCAGGCGCTGATGGCGTCTGCCTCTTTCGGTTAGAAGTCAATAATAAAGACCGCAAACCCTGGCAAGAACAACTCCAGGTATTAAAGAAAGAGGTATTTGCAATGCCCGTCCCGGTGCCAGATATTCAGCCCTTTAACAAACGAAACTATGGCATTCTCTGCGGCAAGGTGACTTTAGATGGTACACCGATGGATAGTTTGCTACTGACACTTGTGGGAGATAATGCAACATCATTTACCACCACCTCCAGTGGTACGGGATATTATGCGTTTGTCAAAATTCCAGCGGGAAACTATTTAATTAAGGCAACTGCAGAGGGCAGAAATTTTGCCGAAAAAGTCACAATAACCAATGGGACAATCATCACACTGGATATTACACTCACCAAACAACATCTTGGAGAGATAAAAAAATGAGATTAACTTCAAGAGAACGCGTAAGGTTAGCTATAGGACATCAGCAACCAGACCAGGTGCCAGTTATGGACAGTGTCTGGGGAGCAACAGAGAAAAAGTGGCATCAACAGGGGCTGCCAGAGACTATTTCTGCGGCGGACTTCCTGGAGTTTGATCTGGTTGTTTTTTCGCCGGACATTTCACTGCAGTTCCCGCGTAAAATTATAATGGAGGATGAGGAATACATTACGTATCAGGATGAGAATGGTGCTATTAAACGTGACCATAAAGATTTTACTTCAACACCGGCAATTTTAAAAACCATTATTCAATCCCCGGATGATTGGAAAAAATATAAATCTCGTCTTGCACCTAATCCTTCACGGGTCAGCTGGGAGGAGGAACTAAAGCGTTTCCAGCAGGAGTATCGGCGCGGACGCTATATTGTCTTTGGAGTTGCCACTGGCTATGACTGGGCACAACATCTTGTTAATAGTGAACAATTACTGTTTTATATTCTAAGTGAACCCGAGCTGGTTATTGATATATACAAGACGCAGGCAGACTTATGTTTGCGTATGTTTGATATGATGCGGGAACGAGGTTTTCAATTTGATGGGGCGTTGCTTTATTGCGACCTCGGTTATCGTCACGGTTTACTCTTTTCACCGAAACATTATCTTGAGCAATTACACCCCGTATTTACAGAGATGTGTGCTTATTTTCATTCTTTTGGTTTGCAGACAATTTTACACTCCTGCGGCGGAGTAAAGGAGCTGGTGCCGTATTTTATTGAGGCAGGATTTGACTGCCTAAATCCGCTGGAAGTCAAAGCCGGGATGAACCTGGTAGAACTCAAGCAACAATTTGGCGACCAGCTGGCATTTTTTGGCGGCATTGATGCCCGCTTATTTGAAAGTAACGACCTACAGCGAATAGAAACCACCTTGCGGGCAATTCTTCCGCTGGCGAATAAAAAT
>CAYRXI010000015.1:20756-21638 GCA_964428255.1 uncultured Candidatus Sumerlaeota bacterium | reverse complement strand
AGACCTGGCACGAGAGCTGACAAGGCAATAAAAACCTCGGGCTTATAATGAGGTTGCAGTGATTAAAAGTAAAAAATTAAAAATCTCGTTAATTATTGTAATTATTGTAATTCTTTCTTCTGTTTTTGCGGAGTCTCCGAAAAAGCCTGCTATTAATATTATCATTCCGGCTGAAAGTTATGTTATAACTTCTTTGTCACATTATCGTATTGCAGGTAATACTGAACCGCAAAATAAAGTATATATCAACAATAAACCTGTAACGGTGTATCCTAATGGAGCTTTTGTTTACTTTGCCGAGTTACGTATCGGGAAAAACGAAATCTGGATTCAGGCGGTTGCTCCGGATAGAAGTAGAACAGAAAAAAAATTAACATTCGTTCGCAATCCCGGGATACAAGACACCCCCGAAGATGTTCTCCAAATTGAGGAGGCACTGATGTTACCATCTGCCAGTCGTGAGTTAAAGGCTGGTGACAGACTGGAACTACGCTTTAAGGGAACACCCGGACTGAATGCCTACTTCTCTCTTGGCAAATTGGTAAAGAAAGTCCCTATGGCAGAATTGCCATCAGAGGTGTCACCGCATAATCTCCGGGGTATTTATGTCGGCTACTATGTGGTTAAGTCTGGTGACAGACTTGAACCTTCTCCGGTCACATTTACGCTGGAAAAGAGCCTCTTCCGTAAAGTGACGGTCAACACACCGATAGAAATTAGTATTATCCCGGAAGACCAGGTGCGTGTGGGTAAAACAACGTCCTCTCGCACTTACATAAAAGCGAGTCTCGGCGAAGCGCGACTTGGCGGGGCTCAACTGGGATTTCTGGACAAAGATGTCCTCGTTCCGATTGATGGGCGCTATGGTGAGCTTTGGCGGGT
>CAYRXI010000015.1:10212-20746 GCA_964428255.1 uncultured Candidatus Sumerlaeota bacterium | reverse complement strand
AATTGGCTGGATTCCACAGGAGTTTATTGAAATTTTGCCGGCTGCGCCCTTAACGCATAGTTTTGCTAATGCTATTACTATTACTCAGGAAGGAAAACACGATGTGGTGTCGTTGGGGTTGTTTAATAGACTCCCTTATTTAATTTATGAAGAATTACAACCGCCCAAAATAAACGTGGAGATTTATGGAGCCAGGTCAAACATTACCTGGATTACCAATAAACCAACCACAGTGGTCAAAGACTTGACCTGGCACCAGATGGATGAAGACACACTTAAGCTTGAAATCTGGCTTAAAGATTCAGTTATCTGGGGATATACGGCTGGTTATAAAGAGGGGCAGGATGTGTTTGTGGTGAAGGTCAGACATCCTCCTGCGTTTCTTCCAGCTCCAGCCTCCCCACTTAAAGGTTTAACCATAGCAGTGGATGCGGGACATGGCGGTGCCAATCCCGGTGCGGTTGAAGCCACCGGAGTTCCCGAAAAGACCATCAATCGCTCAACGGCTGACTTCCTTATAGAACAGCTTAAAACTGCGGGTGCCAGCGTGGTTGACGTCAGACCCGGTGACGAAGATACAACACTTACGGAGCGATTGAAACAAGCACTTGAGGCTGATGCAGACGTGTATATTTCTTTGCACGCCAACTCCATTGGCGAAGGGAGTGATCCCCTGCTTTCCAGAGGAACACTTTCACTCTATAAGCATCCCAAAGACCGTGAGCTGGCACTGGCAATTTATAATCGCCTGTGCGAGACCGGACTCCAGCCCTGGGGAGTCGTCAGCAGCTTCAACGCTGCATCCGTGAAGATGACAGAAATTAATACAGTGCTAATTGAACAAGCTTTTATGTCGCATCCTGAAGATGAAGCATTGCTTCTTAATGCTGAATTTCGGCGGAAAATTGCACAAAAAATCAAGCAGGGACTTGAAGATTATTACGGCAAATGGCGGGATTTTTACTTGAAAAAAGCAACACGTGAAAGGTAAAGAAAAATTTATTGCTCTTCTCTGTTGTGGGGTTTGAAAGTCCATAATTTTGTTCAGAACACGTTAAGAAACACTCCACCAAATAGCATAAAAAGAAGGTGGCAGGTTCAGAAGACGAATATCGGCAAAGTGAGGAGAGCAGATAACAGGCTTTATTAACAAATAGTAAAGAAATGAATAAATCAGAGTGCAGCTAAAGGATTGAGTGATTGAGATGGAAGCCAGGAGATTAATGACCGGACAAGAGCTGGAGCAGGTACTGCAGGAATTGTGTCAGCAAATTGTCCAGCAGTTTGAGTCTCCAGAAGATTTAGTTATCATTGGCATTCGCACCCGCGGCGTGACGCTGGCACAGCGCCTTCAGCGCTTATTGTCTGCCCGCTATCGCACCAAAATTCCGCTTGGCACCCTGGATATTACGCTGTATCGGGATGATTTGTCTCAATTAGCCAGTCAACCTCTGGTGCAGGAAACCGACTTACCCTTTGATGTCTCCGGAAAAAAAATCATCCTGGTAGATGATGTGCTGTTCACTGGCAGAACCGTGCGTGCAGCGCTGGACCAGTTGGTTGATTTCGGGCGGCCAGGAGTGGTACGGCTAATGGTAATAATAGACCGGGGCTGGCGTGAATATCCAATTCAGCCAGACTTTGTGGGCAAAAAAATGGAGACCGCACTCAATGAAAACGTGCAGGTTCGGTTGAAAGAAATTGATGGCGAAGATGGAGTATATATTGTGCCTCGCGAAACTTAGACGGCTGTTGCTGAGCACTCCATTGTATTAGTGTTATAATTGAAAGAATTAAAAGAGCAAAAAACACATGATGTAAATATATTCCGAGTCAGAGTAAGACAAAAAGGTGTACCGTGAAAGAGCAAAAATTTAAACATAAGCATTTGTTAGATTTAGAAAGCCTGAGCCGGGAAGAGATAGAGCTGGTGCTGGAGAATGCGGTGGGCTTCAAGGAAATTTTCACCCGCACCGTCAAAAAGGTTCCGACTTTGCGCGGCAAAACCGTGGTTAATCTCTTTTTTGAAAATAGTACCCGCACTCGCACTTCTTTTGAGATTGCAGCAAAGCGTTTGAGCGCTGATGTGGTGAATTTCTCGGTTTCCACCTCCAGCGTCCAGAAGGGCGAGTCATTACTGGATACTGCCAGAACCATTGAGGCAATGGGTGCTGATGTCATTGTTATGCGGCACTCCTGCCCGGGTGCACCGCACTTGCTCAGCCGTCGTATTAACGCCGCTGTAATTAATGCCGGCGATGGGACGCACGAACATCCGACGCAGGGTCTGCTGGATATGTTCACCATCAAGGAGAAGAAAGGCGGGTTCAGCGGGTTAAAGGTTGCCATTGTTGGCGATGTCTTGCATAGTCGGGTAGCGCGTTCTGATATGTGGGCGCTGTTAAAATTAGGAGCTGAGTTGCGATTTGTTGGACCACCCACTCTTATCCCACGCCATTTCGCTGACTTTGGCGTTAAAATTTTTTATGACCTTGAAGCCGGCATTAAAGATGTAGATGTAATAAATTTACTGCGTATTCAGCTGGAACGCCAGCAACGTAACTTGTTTCCCTCCATCCGCGAATACAAATTGCTGTATGGTGTCACTGCTGAACGCTTGAAAGTCGCCAAACCGGATGTCCTGATTATGCATCCCGGACCAATAAACCGCGGAGTAGAAATCTCCCAGGAAGTTGCGGACGGTCCGCATTCAGTTATTACTGAACAGGTGACCAATGGCGTTGCTGTGCGAATGGCAGTATTATATTTATTGAGCGCCACTCTGGATTCGGCAAAAAACTAAAACTGAGGATTAGTTTAGACAAATATGAGCGAGTTAATCTTAATTAGCAATGGACGAGTTATTGACCCAGCCACCAATACTGATGCCAGGCTGGACATTTTAATTGAGGGAGATAGAATCAAGCAGATCGCGCCCAAAACCTCCCCCCCCTCGCAAGCACTGAAGATTGACGCCAGCGGGAAAATAGTTGTCCCCGGGTTTATTGACCTTCATTCACATTTACGCGAGCCTGGTTATGAAGACCGTGAGACCATTGCCAGTGGCACGTTATCAGCGGCTGCTGGCGGATACACTGTGGTTTGTGCTATGCCTAACACCTTTCCGGTAATTGATACTCAAACGGGAGTAAAATTTATTTTAGACCGTGCCCGAACTACTGGCAAAATTAAGGTTCTGCCAGTGGCTGCAGTGACGCGGGGCTCTCAAGGTGAAGAGATTACTGAATTTGGCGACCTGGTTGAACATGGTGCCGTCGCCTTTTCTGATGACGGGCGCCCGATACGCAATGCCGAAATTCTGCGCCGTGCCCTGGAATATACCATTATGTTTGATGTCCCGGTTATGGACCACTGCGAAGACCTGGACCTCTCGGGCGAGGGTGTTATGCACGAAGGATTTGTGTCTACCGTGCTGGGGTTACGGGGCATTCCCACAATTGCCGAGACAACTATTGTGGCGCGTGATATTGAACTCGCAGAATTCACTGGCGGTTGGGTGCACATCTGTCATGTCAGTGCCGGGCGCTCTGTTGAATTAATCAGATTGGCAAAGCAACGGCGTGTCCGTATTACAGCCGAAGTCACTCCTCATCACCTTACCCTTACTGATGAGGCAGTTAAGCACTCTGGATTTGACCCCAATACCAAAGTTAGGCCACCTTTGACATCCGAGAGTAACCGCCAGGCACTTATTCAAGGACTGCTGGATGGAACCATTGACGTTATTGCTACTGACCATGCACCGCACTCAGCTATGGAAAAAGACAGACCCTTTTTGGAAGCGCCCTTTGGCGTCATTGGCTTTGAAACTGCATTTGCGGTCATTTATACTGAACTGGTTTGCACCGGTGTAGTTCCGTTGAGCTTGCTCATTGAAAAACTTACTCTCGCACCGGCTAAATTATTGAAACTTAACGACCGGGGTAAACTTTCGCCCGAGGCTATCGCCGATGTCACAATAATTGACCCGCAGGCAGAATGGAGCGTTACCCCGCAATCGTTCTTCTCGCGCAGTCAAAACTCGCCGTTTATTGGCAAGAAATTAAAAAGCAAAGTCGTGACCACTATCGCTGAAGGCAAAATCGTTTTTCAGCTGGGACAGAATTTATAGCATGCAAAATTTGATAATTTTTATGATGAAATGTGGCTGTTTTCACTGGTAGTGAGCTCAGTGTCTTCATCTTGGGGCTGACTCAGTCACTTGATTCTACGTAATTATATCTCACTAACAGGCATTGGAAAATCATAAATGGCGTTCAATAAAACAGTTCGGGTAAGATTTGCGCCATCACCCACAGGGTTTTTGCATATAGGAGGTGCACGCACTGCCTTATTTAACTGGCTATTTGCCAGACATCATCAGGGCAAGTTCGTCCTGCGTATTGAGGATACTGACATTGAACGCTTGCAGGAAGACGCCATAACTTCCATTTATGATGGCTTGCACTGGCTCGGATTGGATTGGGATGAAGGTCCGGACGTCGGTGGTCCTTTTGCCCCTTATCAACAGTCGCAACGTCTGGAACTTTACCGCGATTATGCTCAGCGTCTGCTACAGGAAGATAAAGCCTACTGGTGCTACTGCACTCCTGCTGAACTGGAAGCCGAAAAACAAGCTGCGCTGGCACGTGGTGAACCACCTAAATATAGCGGGCGATGCCGGCAGCTAACTCAGGCTCGACGCGCCCTGTTCATTAATGAAGGGCGTCGTCCCGGCATTCGCTTCAGGATGCCAGAAGTAGACATTGAAATAAATGATATAATTCGGGGACGGACGGTATTTAAGACAGAAACCCAAGGCGACTTTATTATTTTGCGTCAGGATGGACGCCCAACATATCATCTGGCAAATGTAGTGGATGATGCCCTGATGCAGGTCAATTATGTAATTCGGGGAGAAGACCTGTATCCCAGCACTCCGCGTCATCTCGCACTGTATCAAGCCTTTGGCTTTCCCGTCCCGCAATTTGCTCATCTACCAATGATTCTGGCACCTGACCGCTCTAAACTCTCCAAGCGTTATGGAGCCGTCTCAGTGACCTGGTACCGTGACGAAGGCTTTCTTCCGGAGGCTATGGTTAATTATCTGGCATTGCTGGGCTGGTCACCTCCGGATGAGCAGGAGCTAAAGTCACTCCCTCAGATAGTTGCCGAATTCTCACTGGAACGAGTGGCAAAAGCCGGCGCCATCTTTGACCTGGAGAAATTAAAACATATAAATGGTGTAAAAATCAGAACCTTACCCCTGGAACTGGTTGCTGAGTATGCTCGCAATTTTTTTGAAAAGGCAGGCTTCAATCTCTCTGCGATGCAGAATGCTGAGTATCTGGAGATGATTAAACTCACCAGAGATAGCGTGGAAGTGTTGAAGGAATTTCCCGCGAAATGCCGTCTGTTTTTCACACCTCCTGACTATTCTACCACCATAATTGCCGAATTAAGGCAGGAAAAAACAGTCCGGCTCTTCAGGCGCCTTGCCGAGTGCCTGAACCAGCAGGCAGAGTTTAATCTGGAAGTGGCAAAACAATGCCTGAACAGGGTTGGTAAAGAACTAAACCTTAAAGGCAAGGACCTTTACCATCCCGTGCGCCTGGCTCTTACTGGTAGCGAAAGCGGTCCAGAGCTGGTTGGGGTGATACGCGTTCTGGGAAAAGAGGGTGTAATCCAGCGGCTGGAACATTGTTTATCCTGCCTCAACTCCAGCGTCAATTAAAGAAAGTACAAATAATAACCCTTGTAGTTAAAATTTAATATTAGTAAAATAATATATTTAGTATCATTTAATTATAAATGGGAGTATTATAATGTTTAAGACGCTGAAATATATTGTTGAGGACTACCGCGCTGTGTTTCAACGCGACCCTGCAGCCCGGGGCTTCTGGGGCTATTTTGAAGTTTTGCTCACTTATTCTGGCTTTCACGCTATTGTGCTTCATCGTATTGCTCATCTACTTTACAAACTTCGTATTCCCTTTATCCCCCGCGCCCTCTCACAATTCAATCGGTTTCTCACCGGAATTGAAATTCATCCAGCCGCTAAAATTGGCAAAGGATTTTTTATTGACCATGGAATGGGCGTAGTAATTGGCGAGACTACTGAAATTGGTGATAACGTCACCTTGTTTCAAGGCGTCACTCTCGGTGGCACTGGCAAACAAACCGGCAAACGACATCCAACATTGAAAAATAATATCGTTGTCGGTGCCGGTGCGTTGTTCTGGACGATGTTCCGGATGATGCCACGGTAGTTGGCGTTCCTGCCCGCGTGGTTAAAATAGATGGCAAACGTGTCTCTCCCGCTTTAACCTTTGACCATCGCCAGCTACCTGACCCGATTAAAGAACGCCTGGAAGCCCTCCAGCAAGAGCTTATCCAGGTGGAGAAAATCATTAAACAATATCACCAGGAAGTTGTTATTCAGCATCCTGACAAGAACGGTAGCTGAGCTGAAGAATTTATATATGTGTTTCGGGAGTAATACTATTTTCACTTGATAGTAATAATATTTGTTGAAAAATCAGTCTCGGCACATTTGAAGCGATAGAATTGCGTTCTCTGACAAAAAAGAGACGCAATCTTTGCCTAAGATTGTGAGATAATGAAGGCTTCTTTCGAGCGGATATAATGGATATGATTTGTGATGTTTTTGGTCACAGACCAGTTATCAGAGTTTAGCCCGGAAAATTCAATGGCTGCCTTAGCCCAACCACTATCACTTATCGCTGATACCACTAAAAATAAGCCTCCGGCAATACAAAGCAACAAAGCTATAGCTGAGGCATAAGCAGTAGCCCGTATCAGCCAGGAATCGGTGCAGGTTACTATGTCTCTAATAGTGGTTATGATAATACTAAGTTTTAGTTTCTCTTTGCTGGCTTGTTTAACCTTTGACATAACTTTTTGTGTTAACTCCTGTTGCTCAGCGAGCGTCAATGAACGTTTCCGCTCTCTGGGAATATAGAAGTAATATTCTTTGCCCTTCTCTATGGTTTTATTCACCAGTTGTTCGCCTTTTATTTCATCGGTTGTAATATGTTTTTTCTCAACCATTTTATTTCTCCTTCAGTAATTTCTTTAACTTCATTTTTGCTCTAAAGAGATGCTGTTTAACGGCGCCAATACTACAGCGCACAATTTCGCTGATTTCAGTTACATTTAATTCCTGGAAATAATGCAGGATAAAACATTTACGTTGCATAGGCGATAATTTCAGCAGTAATTCCTGAATCTGTTGCACCTGTAAACGACGCTGAACTGTCTGATTGGGCGAAGTATAGTCCCCGCCATTTAAATGCTGTTCCTCGGTTCGGTTACCTTCTAAAGTTGCCTCCGCAAATAATCGCCGCCGATGATGTCGTGCCTCTCGTCTCAAAAAATCCAGTGCCGTATTTAATGTTATACGGTATACCCAGGTAGAAAACTTTGCCTTGCCCTGCCACGAAATAAGCGCCCGATACATTCGCAGAAATGTCTCCTGGACAATATCGCAGGTGTCATCATAATTATGGCTCATCTGCCAGGCAATAGAGAAAACTTCATTCTGATAACGTTCAACAACTATCTCAAACAAATCAACCTCTCCAGCACAGATTCGTTTAACTATTTGCTGGAACCAGAGCTCCCCCTCAGCTGTCGGCGAGGAAACAGAAGTTTCTGTTCCTGCACCTTCTTCATTTAACTTTAATGCAGTTATCCATTCTATACTCAACTTCCTGCCACCTGCATAGAGTTAATAGTCTAAACAACCAACTGGCATTTTCTTCAATTCTCAATTTATTAGACTATAAATGGAGAAAAAAAGATGACAGCCGATAAAAAAATTATGTCCTTTAATTTATAAGCGAGGTGTAATAAAAATTATAATCCATAAACCATATCGGCAAGTTTGGCGCATTTTTATGACCAGTCTAATCCTTACGGCAAATATATTTAAAAGATCAGGACGGGTTTCTCAAGTGGGAACAAGTCAGCTCCCATTTTACGTGAGATCGGAGGTAACATAAAGGTTTCTGCCTGGGCAAAACCCACCTCAGCCCCTCGGAGATGTACCAGTCCCTGATAATAACGCATATAATCAAAGCTGGAAATTTCTCCTCTGAACAGGGCTTCTACTTTAAGCGCCTCTATCCATTTGTTATACACGCCAGATATATCTATCCAGATATCCGGTTGATAATCATAAGGGTCTTCCCAGTTTTCAGCATAGTACAGGAGCTTAATAGAGTGAGCTGGCAGGGTGCGTTTTATTCCTGGCAGGGCGGCATAAAACACGCCATCCATCACAACATTATGACAGGTGCGGTGGTCCTTATGAAAACTGCCTTTCCAGTGAGTAATAACTATGTCGGGCTTTATTTTCCGAATAATGTCGCAGACACGCAAACGCACCGCTTCATTATCCGGGAGCTCTCCATCTTTATAGTTGAGGACAATTACCTCAGCCCCAACCGCGCTGGCGAATTTCTTGGCTTCGCTGATTTTTTGTTTCCGATATTGTGCTGGTGAAAGCCGTGGATTGCCCTTCTCTCCGGGAGTTAAGTGTACTAATGTTGCCTTATGACCTAACTCCACGTATTTACAAACTACGCCGCCTGCCATTATCTCTGCATCGCCGATATGTGCTCCAATTACACACAGGTGATTTTGCTTCTCACGCATTTTTGGCTCCTTCAGTTTAAATTAATTTAAATGTAACTCCGTAATAAGCCGGGTAATTATTGGGGAAGCAAAAATATTCTTTATTTCCTTAGTCGTATCTAATTTCAGGCAACTTCTTTTCAGAACCTCAAAATTGTAAATGTTGTCAGATTACTTAATGTCCAGTATCAATATGGCAAAGCGCCGTGTTACCTCCATTCCAAAGCGAGTATAAAACCGTGCAGCATCCGGGTCTGCCCAGTTAAACCACACCGTGCGCCCATCAGCAGCCTTGATGCGTCTCACAGCTTCCACAAAGAGTTTGGCACCGATACGCTTCCCGCGCAGTTCTCCTGCAACTCCAAACGGTCCAAAATGTTCTCCTTCCCATTGGCAGTAACCCACCACTTCACCGTTATAGCGAGCAATCAGGACATTTGACCACGCACCAGCTTTCAGTCTGGCTCTGGCAGCAATGTTCCAATCACCGGGAAAATTCTTTTTCAAAAAAGCCAGAAAGGGCAAGACCGTCTCGGTCGTTACATTTTCAATGGTTACTCCTTCAGTCGTGCCTTCTGCCCAGGCTTCCTGGTAATAACGCTCGTATTCAAAATCAATGATAGAACGGGACATTGCCACAGGTTCGTGGTCAACAACAAACCCCCATTTGGTAAAGAACTTAAATCCAGACTGATAGGCATCTTTATCCACGCCGGGAAACAGGTAACCGGGTGCAGAGCCAGTGTTTCCACAAAAAAATATCTTTTTCCGCTGATGCTTTTTAAAAAACTTCAGCATCTCTTCCATTAATTTTGAGCCAATACCACGACGTTGTTCCTCTGGAGCCACAAATATCACCGGAATCCAGCCGGTGTCTTCTTCCAGTCCCAGCCCATCGTTAGGGATGGTTCGGATTATTGCCCGGGCAAAGCCCACGATTTTGCCTCCTTGCTCAGCTACCCAGCAACCGGCTAAAGTCAGTGGACAAAAATCGGGGTCTAAAAATAGCCAGCGGACAAAACGCTCCTCATTGATGATATCTCGCACTAGAGTGCGATTCCATAACGACACAATCTCTCCTACATCCGTGCCTTTAATCGGCCGGATACTCAAAGCACTCTTACTCATTTTTTCTCCTCCAGAATTTCTATGACCAATTGTTTCAATTCCTTTTGAAATTGTGGGTGTTCTTTGCCATAGACAATATCTTCAGGTTTAATGGCAAAATTACTGGGCTCGTCAGTGGGAATAGCCCTGCCTTCTTTGCCTTCTTCCCCTTCCTGCCAGACATATTTTTTCTGGTCTCGCCAGGTTCGGAGCACTTCTTTTATACCCTCTATGTCACCCGTTACCCACAACCAGAATAATAAACCACGATGATTGTATCTTGTTCCGAGCAAAATCTGTTTTGCATACAATCCTGTATTACGCAACATCTCTGGAGTTAAATCTTTCCAGGTCTTTCCTTCTGGCGGGATAGCAACCGGACTGTTGGTCCAGGGTCCCTGACCGATTTCACCTTTTACAAATGGTTCTAACCAGAAATAGCGCTGGATTGCATATACCGAGCGCTTCCCGTACATAGTATAGGAGAGCTGGATATAATCAATAATCATCTTCGCCTGTATCTCCCGGTGTTCGCGGCAGAAGGCATACACTTCGTTATTGCTCCATTCAGGTTTGACACCGTAGGGTATTCCATAGATGTTCTTCACATTTTGCACCGTAATCTGCCACGGTCCAATTGTAGTCTGGCCAATCATATCATGTGTTTCTTCCGCAGTAGTGTGCCCCCAGAGTTTATCCGGCTTATTGAACAGCGACAGACCTTCTTGCAATGCGTGAGCCCATAAATCCTCAATGCCCACAAGATGCG
>CAYRXI010000015.1:5541-10202 GCA_964428255.1 uncultured Candidatus Sumerlaeota bacterium | reverse complement strand
TCGCCTTTGAGCTGCTTTTCTCTCAATGCCTTATATCCTACGGTCAATACCTCCAGTCCGCCTTTGCCATACATTGTCTCCCCGATAAAATCCCTTATCTTCTGATATTTTTCGTCCAGCAACTTTATGTGGGGAGGAGTATCAACATCCTTCTTGATTACACCACAACCCAGGAATACCAACCCCAGAATAATCGCCATACAACTCACTTTCCCTTTCATTCGTCCCTCCTTTTGTTCTCTAAGTCTTCTACAAATTTAAAACGCGCGCTTAAATTGGTTATAGCGCAAAGAATTAATTCTATTAGTAACTAAGTTAAATAAACTTTATTTACTTTATCTCTTTTATTCAAGGAATTTTACTGAGTGGTGAATAACACAATAAACTGTATTGCAAATTGTCTTTAGCAATAAGTTTTAATTAAGAAGAATGGTTCTGGGAAATAATATTGATCGGGGTTATTGGTGGAAGCGTTTCCACACTTTTTGTGCCAGAATCTGCGCCCGCCGAGCAATCTCTTCCTCGTTTATTCCCAGCATTAATTTGCCGTTCTTCATCAGTATTTTGCCTGCTACAATAGTGGTTGTGACTGGAGCATCAAATAGCCCGAAAATTAGATGTCCGAGGAGTGTCTGGCTTGTAATTGGTGTGGGAGGATAATAGTCTACAAGGATTAAATCTGCTGCAGCTCCCGGCACAATTTTCCCCAGGGTGATACCAAAGGTTGTAGAGGCAACTTCAGCATTGGTACGAAACAGGGCGTTAAAAGCCTCAGATTCTCCAACTCGTGGATCGCGAATGCTAATTTTTTGGAGTAATGGCATAAGGCGAAAGTCATCCTGCACTTTCGGGGACATTCCGTCAGTGCCCAAGCCCAGACGAATATGTTTCTTAATCATTGATAATACAGGTGCGACTCCCACAGCGTTATTCATATTTGAGCGCGGATTGTGAACTACTATGGTCTTGGTCTTTGCCAGAAGCTTCATTTCGTTTTCATCAACATAGACACAATGCGCCGCAATTGTAGCAGGTCCGAGAATGCCAGCCTCAGCCAGTCGTTCCACTACTCGTTTGCCATATTTTTTCTGAGTTTGTGTAACATCAGCCAGGTCTTCGGCGCAATGAATGTGAAAGCCTCCAGCGGCGTTGATTTCTTCTGCCAGATTTCGGCAGCGGGCTAAAGTTTTCTGGCTCAAGGTAAAAGAGGCATGCAGTCCAAATTTAGCTGTTAGCATAGTACCTGCCGTGCCTTTGTAGGAATGGCGACGATTGGTTTTAGAGCACTCCTGTTGTGCCCGGTGCATAAATCTTAGATTTTCCTGAATGGCTTCTTCCGTTTTTTCTTTCCCATATCTGTCAGAGACTTCAAAGCAAAGACAGCCACGCAGTCCGGTGGCTACAAAAGCCTCGGCTATTCGGTCCAGTGAACCGAAGATAAAGTTTTCACTGGCGTGATGGTCAAAGATGGTGGTAACCCCACTTTTAATGGCGGTTATTAGAGGTAGCAGAGCACTGTAGTACACGTCAGACTCAGTAAGGGAGCAATCAAGTTTCCACCAGAGGTGTTGCAAGATCTCGGTGAATTTTTGGGGTGCAGTTTTCAACATAATTCCCCGCGCAAAAGTGCTATAGAGATGCATATGAAGATTTATCAAACCCGGCATAAGAACCTTACCGCCCGCATCTATTTTAATGGGCTCATTGCGTAAGAGTTTTTTGAAAAAGGGAGAGGCTTGTTCTCTGATGGAAAGAACTGCCTTTATTTTGCCGTCATCAATGACAACGGCACCTTCTGGAATTACCTCATTTTGCTCGTTAAAGGTTAGTATAGTAGCATTAGTAATTAGCATTTGTTTTAAGCAACCTTTAAGGCGGTATTAGTGAAAAAACTACTTAGCGGAAATATCTGGGGCGATGCTGAATTACAACGCGTTCCAGATTCACCTGTCCGTATTGAGTTACGTCAAAGTCCCCCATTTCAAAAACTAGAGCGAAGCCATCATTGAGCTCGTTCATATTTTGCGGTAAAGGTGGCGAGTCAACGAAGACCTGGTAATCAGTGCCTCCTGCATAAGGCATTGCCCCACCGGTATTTGGATGTGAGTTTAGAATTACCATATCATAGAGCGCGTGGTCTTCACTGCCAATTCGCAACCTTACAAATGGCGCAGTGTAACGCTGTAGATTATTATTCACGCTCAGGTTAAAAGTTATCCGGTAAAGGCGTTCTGACACCCAATCCAGGTCATTTGTCGGACTTTGCCAGCCACCATAGTTATTTGCCGCAGGTCCGGTAGAAGCAAGCATTAGTTTTCCGTAGCCGGCGCCGCTTAAGACCGGGCTAAATACTGCTGGGACCGAGAAAAATCGCCAATCAAAGAAATCCAGGGTGCTATCATAGGTTTTCTGAGTAACCCATCCAGAGGCTGGATAATCATAGGCATTTACTTCTACTTCAAAGAGCGCGACCTCGCCCTCTTGCTGGAGGTCAAAGTCATACACATCAAACGAAGGATAAAAACCAGAGGAAACAGAAGGATAAAAATATGTATAAAACACCTTTGGTGATTGTGATATAAAGTATGTACTTCCGGTTGGATTAATTACCTGTGCTGATGCCTGAGCGAAATCTGTGGTATTCACGCGCAAACGCACCACTGGAACCCGGTAGTGATTTATCTGGTCTGTGGCAATGCGCCATTTTATCTGATATAACTTATTGGGCAGGTAGGGAATTGGTATAGTAGAATACCAGAAGCCAAAACGTGCATCATTTGTGCTTCCGTGAATTGAGATATAATTACTGCCAATTCCGCTACTGGCAGCATAAAAGAAAGTGCCGTCAGCAGTAGTGCCCGAAACGCCTGTATAGACCCAGGGAGGTGTTGCAGGCATTGACCACTGATTGGTGGTTGTTGGCTGGGGTACTTTGAAGTCGTATGTATTATCTGTTGATTTTACGTATATTTGCCGGGAAGCCACATCTGTCCCGTCCGACACGAAGAGCGTAATAATCTGGTTACAAAGTCTATCGGAAGTTGGGGTGGGATATGGCGGTGACTGCTCTGGCGGACTGGCAAGAATATCCCAGAACGATGCCTCAGCACTCGCTGCACGCAAATTCTTGGTGCCACCTGCGCCGTCAATTGCCTGGGCAGGTGAACTTAATTGCCTGATGCCATTAATCATTAACGAATCCACGCTGTCGCCTTCCCAGAAACTCCAGATTAAAGCACTATCAGGGGTATCCGGGTCGTCCACATAATCGTCAAAGTTAAAGGCTGAAGGGAAACGAAATATATTTAAATCCTCTGTCCAGAATGACTGTACTGGCGTAGACTCGTCAGCCGTTGCCGTTGGAATTGTCAATAAGTCAGAAGTATTAATCTGATAGAATTTCAGGTCGTATGTCCCGAAGTCTTCCATATCACCGATGAAAATGTCAGGCAATGGGGAAAGTTGAGGTGGAAGCGCCAGGCTTAACAATGGGATTAAAATAATTGCTAAAATAACTATTCTAATTCCATCTTTCTTCATAACATCGTGCTCGCTATAAAATAAATTATAACTCATTTATGAAAAAGCGTCAATTTTTCAGCCACATAAAACTAAATCATTTTATAGTTAGCAAACATTGGTCATCCAAAAAAGTCAAATATAATCAATAGGTGAAATTAGAGTACAGAAGAAACTGCCGCATCACCGGATGCTTCGGATAAAATTCACTTAATAGGTTTAATGAAAAAGTTAAAAACCCGTGCGCGTTAAAACGCTTTACTTCATAATTCAGAGCTTATAAAGTGTATTATATCTTTAATCGGACCAGGGTATCACAATGAACATTATTGCCAGATTACTGGACACAATGGCAATGTTTGGTGATGGAGAACTGGTGAGGGAAAAAGAGCGGCGCTGGCATTTAGCTGAAGTGGTGAGTATGGCAGAGTCTTTTGGCGGGCTGATAGCTAAAGCTGATAAGAGCAGATTTAAGAATGTAGCGCTCTTGATGCCCAACTCCGCCGGTTTTGTCATCTCTTATTTTGCCATTCTATTTGCCGGTCGCACAGTGGTGCCATTAAACTGTTTGCTCAAACCACCAGAACTGGCTAATCTGTTAACTGATTGCGAGGCAGAAGTATTAATTACCTCTCAGATGTTTCGTCCTATGGTTGAAGCATTATGTGCCCTAACCAGGAAACAGCTCCACGTATTTTATATGGAGGAAGTTTTATGCTCCGATAATCTGCGTCAATCGCAGGGTAGTGATAGCTGGAAATATGTTTCTGCCGATGACATTGCCTGTCTACTATATACTTCAGGCACAGTAGGGCAACCTAAAGGTGTTATGCTGACGCATAGAAATTTACTGAGCAATGTCGCCAGTTGTCAGCGCTGGCTGGAGGTGAGCCCGGAAGATAGTTTTCTATGTGTTCTGCCAATGTTTCATTCCTTTGGAATGACAACCTGTTTCCTGCTACCACTTCTTTGCGGCTGCCCAATCTGGATTCTACCTGCCTACAATCCGACGATGTTACTGGATTTGCTGGCGCGAGAAAAAATTACTGCTTTAATTTTAGTCCCCCCGTGGTTTCATTTGTTACTGGAGGCAGCCCGGTCCCGCACACCACAATTAAAGGCAGTGCGCATCTGTATTTCCG
>CAYRXI010000015.1:0-5531 GCA_964428255.1 uncultured Candidatus Sumerlaeota bacterium | reverse complement strand
TGGCGGTCCCCTTCCCGTTCAACTTGAAACGTTTTTCCCGCAGGTTTTTAAGTTGCCTCTATATAATGGCTACGGATTGACAGAGGCTTCTCCTGTAGTCTCTGCAAATCGTCCTCAGGATTATAAACCCGGGAGTATCGGTAAGCCCATTCCCGAAGTCTCGGTTGCCATCTGTAGAGCCGATATACCAGATACTGCACCATATTCAGCAGAGCTACAGTTGTCTGCTGGCGATGTTGGCGAAATAATGGTGCGTGGTCCTAATGTTATGCAGGGCTACTTTCGTCTCCCGCAGGAAACTGCACAAACTATAACTCCAGATGGGTGGTTGCATACAGGCGATTTGGGATATTTAGACGCTGAGGGGTTCCTTTACATTACCGGACGTAAAAAGGAGCTCATCGTGGTCTGTGGCAAAAATGTTTATCCTGCGGAAGTGGAACTGGTGTTAATGGAATACCCGGGAGTTGACGAAGCTGCAGTTGTTGGCGAAAGTGATCCGGACCGAGGACGCGGTGAACAGGTGGTTGCATATATTCGCTTACAGGAAGATGTCTCTGTCAGTGAAAGAGAATTGCGCCATCATTGTGCTCAACGGCTTGCCGATTACAAGATTCCTCGCCGCTATGTGTTTGTTAATGAGCTTCCTAAAAACACGCTGGGCAAAATCCAGAAATTCTTGCTTCATCAATGAGCAAGAGTGAACTGCAATTATAAAACTGGCTGATTTAATTTATGTTAAATGTAACTTATAAGAGGAACTTCTTGCTCTTCAGGTTTTTTCGTTTTAACAGGGCATCTTTCACCAGATATCCAAATAAAGGCGTGTATTTGGACATTCTTTATTATCTTACTGTTTTAATAAAAATTCCGGGTCTTCAGCTAATTTTTGTAATGTCAGCTCAATTAACTTATTAGCGTTTATTAGACGTACTACGGCCTTTCCAATCTTTCCTGTGCTCATTGCCTGTTCTTTGAGCAGAATTGGCTCCATTTTGGGAAAATCTCGTTCACTTCCGTAGCGATGAATCTTAATTTTTACGTGGCGCTCTATACCGGCATAGTCTATGATTTTCGCCACTACCCACTCCGGCTGAAGATGATAGGGCGAATTTGCAAATTCTTCAACTGTATGAAAAAGTGTACAACAATTTAAATCCACTCCCAGCAATAATACCCAGCTGTTAACAAGTGCCAGTTTATGGTAAGGCGAATTCACACCACAAGGTGTAATACAGTTCTCGTGTCCCTCGGTTAAAAACTTTGCCTGAGCACCAATTGCAGCGACAGAATGTGTGGGGTGTAAGCTTCTGACCGCTTCGGTTCTCTTCCTGAAGGTTTCGGGAATTATCCCAGTCCAGCACGTAGAGTGGCGAACATCAAACACCGGTGGATTACTGGCGGATAATTTTTCTGACCCCGTGAGTGTCGGTACCATAACTGTTCCATCTGGCGCCACCACTTCTAATAAGGCGTCTACAACAGTGTCAGCTCCGCCTGATACATAACCAAAGCTGGAAAGCGAGCTGTGTACCAGCACCGTAGCGCCGGGTTTTAAGCCCAGTTGAATTAAACAATTCTGTATTGTCTCTTTGGTTACCACTTCCATCTTATACCTCACACCCTTAGTACCTGTTAAGATATAACCTGTTATATTCCGTAGTAGAGCCGTTAATCAAGGCTAAATATTTCTAAAATTCCCCCACAAAGAATTTTTTAAACTTGTCTGTCAACTAAACAACAAGAGATTTCGTCATATAATTTGTTTTCTTTTTCTAAAGATAATAAGTCCCGTGAAAGGAGAATTTGAAATAAGAAGAATTACAGCGTTTTTACTACTTTTTTTGTTTGTATTTTTATGGGGTGTAGTGAAGGCGGATGAGCTGGAGGAGATTTTTCAAGCAATGCAGGCACATATGGACAATATAAAAACAGTAAAAGGGAAATTGAAAATTGAAAGCACTTCTTATCTGAAAGAGGGAGATCATAATAGACTTCTCACAGGTGATTATCTCTACAAGAACGGGGATTGGAAAATGAAGATAAAGGGAAAGAATTGGGGAGAATGGGTTAACTATTATATTAAAGAACTGCAGAAAAGAGGACATTTCTATGCCACTAAATTTGAGAATGAAATAGTGGATAAGGGACAGGTTTGTTTAGCTTATATAGATCAGCAAGTTGCATTGGTTCAAAATAAAACGGTGGATACTCCTTATATGGCTTCTGAGGGTTTGTTTTTTGCTGGCATATTAACTTCTGATTATTTTGGCACCCCGAAAAATACTTGTTTGAGAGAGCTGATTGGAAAAGGATTGTGTAAGATAGAGGTTAGAGTGATAGAGCATACGGGTATAATTCAGTTAGATATAAAATATTTGGATGAAGAGGGAAAAGAAAGAGGAGCTGGATTGATAGAAATAGACCCGCTGAAGCAATATTCTATTCTTAAAGAAGAGTTTAAAACTGAAAAAGATGGAAATTATGAAAAGACAGAAAGATAGAGTTTGAATTGGTAGACCCGCCGGGGATTTATTTCCCTAAAAAGGCAACGTTTGAGACCAAGCAAGGAAAACCCTTGCAGACAACCGACATTAGGACAATTGAATTTTACGAAACAAGAATAAACGAAGAGATTCCGGATAATGAGTTAGAAATTGAACTCCCCGCCGGGGTTCAGGTGCAGGATGAACTTATTAAAGAGATGTATATTGCGTTTAAGGAGATGACCAAGGGGCAAATCCTTAGCGGAGAGTGGGAATCAGTAGAGTGGATACAAAAGCCATCAGTAGACTACAAAATGTCTAAAGAAATAATGGAGGCTGTGGAACTGATAAGCAAAAAGATGAAGGAGTTTATCAAGAATAAAAGCAATGTGAGAGTTTCTCCGTCAGTGATGAGTGATGCGCTATATATTCCGGAATTAATATATGATGCTGGCAGACTGGATGATACAGATGAGATAACTCATACATTTGAGATTTATAATCGTACTGATAAACCAATCGGGATTAAAATACAGCGTTATAGCTGTAGTGTAACCACGGCAACGTTATCCTCGGCATCAATTCCGGCAGGGGGAAAAAGCCTTTTAACAGTAAATATAAATACTGCGGGAAATAAAGGATATATAGAGGCGGGAGTAAAGGTTGCCACCGAGGAACCGGACCTGAATGAGTACAGTTTTTATCTCAAAGGAGTTGTGTCTAAAGGTGTGAAATGCGTGCCAGCACATATAAATCTGGGTAATCTGGAGTGTGGAAAGAAATATAAACAGACGATAAAGATAGAAGCCTTCACAGGCAAGCCTTTAGAAATAAAGAGTTACCATACAGATAACGAAATAGTTAACATTGTAAAAATCATAGATAAAGAGGATTGTGAGTATGAAAAATTTGCTGTCGTTGAAATAGCTCCGACGCAATGTGGAAAGATTGTTGGGAATCGATGGTTTAAAATAGATGATGACTCATCAACGGTTATAACTGCAAAAATAGAGGGAGAGAGTGTAAGGCCAAGTGATATACATCCAGTGGGGATTTTCCTGGCGGGGAAAACTGATAATTCAGGAGAAATAAAAATACCCCGGAGATATAGCATAGAAGATGTCCCTTCATTCATTACATTAGAAAAGGCGATAACTACTGGAGAGGCTTCTGTATATAAATATAATGTCAAAGTAACCGAGTCCGAGAGAAAGAGATTCGGCAAAGCTGGTGAGATAAAAGTTAAAAACGAGAATAACGAAGTAGTTCACACAATAGCGGTCTTTTACTGAGTTATTTATTGAGCCATTGTTTCACGCAAATAATCACGGAAAGATACTGATTGCTTAATACGCGGAAGACACACAAAGACGCTTAATAGAAATCTTTTATTTATCCATCCATGGTTTTCGGTATAGCCAATACGAGGTTATCAGTTAGAATAAATAAGCTGATAAAGTGAAACTCATCGCAGAGGGGGATTAAAGTAGCCAAAACGAAGATTAGGATAACGAGAGCGCAGATACTCAAGGACATATTTCATTCTCAGATGTTTACTCTTACCCTGTATAAGGCGTTCGCCCAGCAGCATTAAATACCTGTCCGGGTCAATGTTCAGATTGCGCCATTGAATCATTTTAAGTTGAGTGGTTTCAATTAAGTTGCAAAGCGCCTCCACTTCTTCCTCTCTATCTGTGACGCCCGGGAAGACAAAGTAATTAATGGAGGCGAATTTGCCCATTCGGTTTGCTATCATTAAAGTTTCCACCACGTCGTCAAAGGAATAATCCCGCGGTTTAAAGTAGGCGTTATACAGGTCAGGGATGGCACTATTTAGCGAGACGCGAATAGAATCCAGCCCCGCCTGGAACAAGCGTGCTACTGCTTCTGGCTTACTACCGTTAGTGTTAAGATTTATAGTGCCTTTGGCTGTTTGCTGACGGATTCGCCTGATGGCCCGTTCTAAAAGAGTTAGATTCATCAATGGCTCACCCTCACATCCCTGCCCGAAACTGGCAATGGCACGCTCAGCGCTTTCCAGATGTGGAACGGCTATTTCCGCAATCTCCTCGGGTGTTGGCGTAAAGTTAATCCTGTATTGAGGTGGCTCTGGACGATGGGGAAATTTCAGCGAAATACAACCAAAACACAGAGAATTGCAGGAGGTAGCAGTTGGCAGTGGCATTTCCCAGCGCCCGAGGACCCAGTTGCGAGCTGCGGGACACGAATAGCGGTAAACGCAATTTTTGACCAGATGTTCGGCGAGGCGGTTTTGTGGATATTTTTGTAACATTTGCTCAGCCCGACGCCGGATTTCATTTGCGTCAAACTGGTCAGCATCCTGCCGGATATCCGGGTCTACCCTGCAAGCAGTCCCTACAAATGCTCCTTTGTCAGAATTGCTGGCGTGATTGCTCCAGCCCACCGCACCATACATAAATAAAGGGAGCTCGCTTGCCTCAGGGGTTCGCATAAAGGCACTCAGGTAAAACAGAGTAAATGCTGGTGCGATGAATACGCTGACGGGCAGAACTTTTTTTCCGTTAAATCTCTGTATGGTTTTCAATGAACCGGTTCGGCGGTCAAAGCCTACCGCAACTCGCTCTGGCAAATGGTATAATTCGCTACCTGCAGGCATAGGTACCAGCTCATCAGCATTTGGCAGGATAAACTCGTAGCCACTTCTTCCAGCCATTGCCAGTTCCGGGATGTCAAATATCTCTCCCTCTTCAGTGGCAACGACTACCGACGGTGCAGTTGTTAACCAGGTTTTGTTCATTTGAATTTTACTCTGGTAAATTACTTGATTATGTTTTGTTGCAAAGTTAAGTTCTTTGACATAGACTAATGTTAGGACAGAATGGATGCTTCTCAATTACGGCTTATCCGTGTTTTGAAACGAGGTTATAAATTGGCAAAGAAGTTCTTACGTGGTTATTCTCATCCCAATAGTCCGCATCTTTATACCCTAGCGCAATTAGCCTGTTGTGTGCTGCTCAAGATTTACAGGAACCCGAGTTACCGAGAGGTAGAAGAGCGGATTTG
>CAYRXI010000014.1:38221-39728 GCA_964428255.1 uncultured Candidatus Sumerlaeota bacterium | reverse complement strand
ATTCAGGTTTCAGCTCTATATTTTCCAGTTTTACCCTGGTGCTACCTGGATAGATTTTCATTAGTTGATAAATCATACGGGCAGTTTTTTTATTTTCACCCAGCATATTTATTATTAGTTCGGACACCTGTTTAGTTTTTTGTTCAATTTCAGCTAAGGTGTGTAGATAAAATGCCCGCACATATAGTTCGCCATCTTGTTTTAGCACCTTCCCTCCAATTAATACTGGCTCATCACTATATATTATTTTCTTTGCCGATGCATAAACTCTATGTGGCAATAATACTAAAAAGCCATTTACCATCAATGCCACTTCAATATCTCCCTGACAAAGGATTGACTGGCGCTCTACCTCATCCACCATACCCACAAAATGGATTTCTTTATCCAGTAGTTTTGAAGTAAGACGCCACAAAGGAGAGACCCTCATTTGTTCAATTAGTTCTGCATATATGTCAAAAATATCACCACTCAGAGTAATTCCCATTGCTTGTTTCTCGTAAAGTAAGAGCTGACGCTTAGGTAACTCCTGGAGCTCCGGGCAAAAAGGTAATTCCAGGTCGCCGTTGCGCGAGAGTTCAATCAGGGTTAAGTCAAAAAAATCTGGAGTAGTTATCCGGGAGGCATCACCGTTGCGCTGAGTTGCACGCATCACCGCTTTATTTAACAGGGCTAACATTTCAGAGCGTTTCATTCCAAAACAATCCAGTGCCCCGCTTTTTATCAAATTTTCTACAATGCGATGATGAACTAGACGCGCATCAGTCCGGCGGCAAAGTTCAATTAAATCATTAAATAATCCACCGCGTCTGACATCTGCAATCTCCGTATATACTTTTTTCCCGATGCCTTTTATTATGCCCAGACCAGCACGGAACCCTTGAGGTTCATAATTAAAATCAAACTCGCTTAAGTTAATATGGGGGGGGATAACTTTTTTCCCTTCAGTACGTAGCCCGCGAATGAGAGCAATAAATTTTTTCCGATTTCGGGAGTAGTTTTTTAAAATTGCCAGTGTATAAGCTACAGGATATTTTATTCGCAAAAAAGCACACTTATATGCCAGAAGACATTCAGAAATATTGCGATAAATTGACAGTTCATCTTTATCTGGTTGTTTAGCAGTTGCACCCGGTTTTGTTCTTTTCCTCCTTTCGTCTAAATGGATTTTAATGCGAAGCAATTGAAGTATATCCTTTGGCGCTTGCCGTCTGAGCAGAGATTGCGCACTGGGTCGCTCTAAATACGGAATACACTCGGTTTTCCCTGTTGCTAAAAAGCGAAACGCAGCCTCTTCGTGCTCCAGCATTACGGGCAGCTGAACTAATCCTTCATCTTTGCTCGCCTCTTCCAGAGTATCTTTAATAATGTTAATCACGGTGTTGTGTACCAGTTGCAGCTTTATCAATCTTAATTTATCCAGCCAGGTTTTGTGCATTATTCCCAGTGGCAATGGTTGGTTTTGCAGGCGTCCTATGGGAACACAATCATCTATGCGCTTCGGTGC
>CAYRXI010000014.1:37700-38211 GCA_964428255.1 uncultured Candidatus Sumerlaeota bacterium | reverse complement strand
GATTCTTGCCTTTTTCCTCAACACTTTGCAAACTACGTGTCAGACTTCTAATCGGCACCCCAGCCCAATTACATATTTCTAACAGGAGCTTGCCTTTGTGCCAGTATTGAAACTTACCCGTGGCTGCAATTTGCTCTGGTCCATACTCCTGCTGTAAGTAATTAATAATACGAGCACGGTCTGCAGCTGAAATTTCCAGAATAATTTCCGGGATTTGCTCTTTATTCTCTTTAATCCCGTTAAAGCGCAACCGGAATTTTATCGGGTCAATCTCAGTGATTCCCAGAATGTAAGCTATTAAACTGGAGAGAATGTATCCACGGCGAATAGTAGAAACAATTCCCTGTTCCTGTAGCCAGGATTTTAACTTATAATGAAAGATTAAAAATTCAGCCAGTCCTTCCTTGGTATAATAATTGAATTCTTCATTAATTCTCTCTTTAATCTCTGCCGTTACTGGACTGTAGTATTTACTCACGCGCTGACTGATCAGGTCCCAGAGAAAAGACTC
>CAYRXI010000014.1:28865-37690 GCA_964428255.1 uncultured Candidatus Sumerlaeota bacterium | reverse complement strand
CGTGGCTGACGTCTTAAATCAGAGAATTTAACCTTACAGCGCTCAGCTATTAAATAAGTGTTTTCTATCGCTTGCGGAAACTCAGCAATGGCTTCGCTTATTTCCTCGCTGGTAGCAAAGTGCAAATATTCTTTATCGCTGGAGTTTTTTGCCAGCTCACGCAGTAATAGATGTGTTTCTACCTCTTCATCTACTAAAAAAGCGTAACACACTCTATCTTTGGGTTTGACATAATGGACATTACAGGTTGCCACCGCAAGTAATTCTTGTTTATTTGCCAGCTCAAATAATCGTTGATTATAACTTTGTTGTTCAGGGTCGCGTCCTGCCTGTAATTCAATAACTAAGTTGTCTTTGCCATAAATGGCGAGCATCTCCTTAATATATTTTAGGCACTTACTTTCATTAGTCTCACGAACAAGTTCCCTTAATTCACTTTTTATCCCGCCTATTAAGGCGATCAAGCCTGCATTGTATTCAGCTAATTCAGCTTTGCCAACTTCATCGCAGCTCAATAGCCGACATAAATTCCGATAACCGATTTCTTGTTCTGCCAGTAATATCAAAGAAAATTTATTTTGGGAGCGCGGATATAGTGCCTTCACCTTTAATTCCGCGCCGATAATCGGATGAATATTCTTAATTTCGCAGAAACTAAAGAGCTCTTCTATTCCAGCAATAGTGTTGTGGTCGGTTATAGCCAGGGCAGGCATTTTTAACTCTGCTGCTGTTGCTACCAATTGTTCAACAGTAGCAACACCGTCATAACTATAATTGCTATGAGTATGTAAATGTACAAAATTACTCATATTGTTGGCTTAATCGCTCGCATTAGATTAGTTTGATTAAAGTGACAGCTCAGCTTGTCATTACGTTTCAGCTGAAGTCAATCACTCACAATAAAATTTTTTGCTATCATTATGGGCAATTTCTACAGAAAAGTTTGAATTGAGCTAATTGAATACTTGGCAGAAATGAAACCTTTAATATAAGCTGTAGTAATATTTATTTCCGTGAAAGATGATGTTTAATTTAGCTGAAAAATATCATATTAATCGCCTCATATTCACTCTTAATCGCTATTCTGCATTTTCAGCCTTTCAACGCGAATTTGCACGCGAGGTTATCTTTAATCAGATTCAGTTATACTATGGCGATTCTACGGAAATACTACGAGATTGCGAACAGGAAATCAAAAAATGGTGCTCGCAACAGCATCCTAATTTGCCAGATGTGATTGATGGCTGGAGCGAGGAGAAGCGACTGGGGTTTATCAATCTGGCTCCCGATGGTATCAGTCTTGAATCAATGATTTTAAGCAAAGAAAGCTTGGAAATCAATCAGGGTATTGATATTGCCCTCCAGCTGGCTTCCCTGATGCACCATCTTCATCAACACAATTTATACCACGGCACATTAAATCTTAAATGTTTAACTGTGCATTATGAAAAATGGATAAAGCTAATTATCAGCGGTTTGCCAGCACAGATAAATCGTATCTTTGAGCAGGCAGAGACTGGAATGATGCAGGAAATCAATTTAAATAAACTGAGATGTAATGACTTAATCAGCTGGGGGAATATTGTGGGTGCACTTTTTACCGGGGACCCCTATTTTGGTTACCAGAAAGACCTATTTGCTAAAGCCTGTGAACTTGACTTGTCCAATCTCTCCATTTGCCACATTAATCCCCTAGTCCCTGAACAGCTGGAATTCATAGTCTTGAAAGCCTTACACTCCGATGAAACCGGAGACAAAGGTTATTCTGATTTTGGCACCTTGCTTGAGGACTTAATGTCACTTAAGCAGGCGTACTATTTTTCCCACTGGCAGAAGGGAAAATAACGACCAATGGCGCTAATTTCACCCAATACAGTAATTTATCAGTTTAAGGTATTAAAAAATCTTTCCGAAAGTATCCTCTGGGAAGACTATCTGGTAGAGCATTTATTTCTTGGTGCTACGCAACGACTACGCCTGATAAAGCCTGAATTTGTTAACATCCCTGATTGCTTGAGAATCATTGAACGTAATCTCAAAAGTTGGGCTCATCTATTGCACCCTTATATTATATCCCCTTTGTTTAAGGGAACTTTTGAAACAAGTATTTTCTACTCTTATCGGCATTTTGAAGGCACTTCACTTCAGGATATATTTGCTACTAATAAACTCACGACAGTTGCGGAGTTTTACAGCTTCTGGTCCCGGATGCTTGAGATATTTCATTTTTTGCAGATAGATAATGTGAGTCTTGAATTACTGCGGTTAAATGATTTTGTGATGGAGAATGACTCTCCGCTTTTGATAAACATAAATATCTTCACTGGTATTGAGTCTCATCTTTCCTCTCCATTAGCCGGTGAAGTAGCAGAATTTCTTGCAACCTCAGGCGGTGCATATTTTTCTCGCGATACCTTTAATATCAAATCCAATCTTATCAATATAGCTCAGTTAATATATCAGAGTATTGGCTGGGGTAATCTTCAGGATGCATTACGGATAAAAAGGCGTGACGAGAAATTTGACAAAAAGAAAAAACAACAGATTTATATTCCACTGGTTCCCGATATTGACCCGCGTATTGAAAACATTATTTTGAGGGCTATTGCAGACAAAGCAGATGGTGGTTACGTTTCCCTGAGTGAATTAATTGCTGATTTTCAGAAACTTTTAGCCGAAGGCTATCCAGCGAAAGAATCTGACAAAATTTTAACTGCAGAAGAAATCAGAGCTCCCCGTTCTCCAGAAATAATCTCTGAACCAGCCAGCAGCATAAAATATGAATCAACAGTTAAGCCTGCACCAACCAGAGCATTCACAATTGAAGAACCTATTACTTCACCACAACTACCCGCTCGCAAAGTTGCATTTAAAAAAGCAGGTATCTGGCTGGCTATTATTGTCCTTATAATTGTTTTTGTCTATTCTGGCGTAATTCATACAGGATTACTTTTGGGGCGAAAAAATCATCCACCAATAGCCAGAGCAAGTATTCCTATAAATTTTATTCCTGCTAATTCTAAAATTGTTTTAGATGGCTCAGCCAGCACTGACCCGGATAAGGATATACTAACTTATTACTGGGATGTGGTAAGTGGAGACTCTTTGGGGATCTCGTTTTTAGAAAATCGTTCCCCTCAAGCTGCAAAGCCTCTAACTCTATTTATGAAGCCAGGAACTTATAAAATAAGGTTGCGTGTCTTTGACGGCACCACCTTCAGTGCTCCAGCTTATATTGTGGTTAATATTTATTGAACTGCAAATAGTTATATATCGGTAAATCTCTTGTTCATTATATAAGAGAAGGAAAGAGTGAAAAACCTTCGCTTTCCCCAGTAAAATCAAGGTGTCTTTAATTTTAAACTTTTCGAATGGAGGAAAACGAAGGTGAATTTTTTTTTGCAACCTTAACCCGCTTAAAGTAAATCTATAATTTGCCTCTCAACATTTAACTTCTTAAGATATGGTTACAGCAAGTTTTAACTGGATATTTCGGGAGTTAGGGCTGAGGAAATTAATTCGTAATCGGTTGAAGAAGAAGTTGCGGCGGCGAGGGTATAGTGATGTCTGTTTTATAGCCTCGCTGCTGGCGAGTTTTCTGCGAGGTGGTCGTGAGCTATGTGGTTTAGATAGTGTGCGTTAGGAAGTGAATTATCAGCAAAAGATAGTTGTATTTTAGAAAAAGTTTGCCACTCTCAATTATTATCCCTTAGGCGCGCTGGAACACAATCTGCTGGTGGGAATTAAAACCGGTATTTATCCATAGAATGTCAGCCGCAACGCACTTATACTATTTTCCATCATATTTTTCAGATCCCGGCGCGAGTGATTAAGCACGCTCAATACGTCCTCATCAGGCTGGAGGAAAGTTTAATGTTGCCGCTCCTCAAGAAGTATCTGCTTACACTAAACACACTGCCGGGCTTCTTTCCACTACGCTACAGAGCCTTTAGTAAGGAGTTCTGCACCACATCTAAACAGATTCAGGTTGGATTAAAATTCAACAAGAAAGATCTGTCTCTTTAAACGGCTATATTTGAGTAAAAACACACATTTTGCCCCAGAACCACCGAAATTTTCTTCTGTACACACAGATTTTCAAAGAACAAATTGAGCCTTTACTCATTTTTTGTAAAATCCTGGAAAATTATTTAATGATTATTGTTAAATCTATTGCTCATAATGATTGATGCACTATAATTTTTAATTGTTATTACAAATCGTCTGAAAAAACTTAAAAGGCTAATAGATATTGTGTTAACTTTGAACGAAGTCACTTATCTACTTAAAGCAGAATGATTGAATAATGTTTATAAACAGAAGAAATAAGGCTCATCCAGTTTACCCGCCACCTATTTATTCTTGCATAAAAATTAGAATCGTGCTTTTGCTTCTTCTCTCTTTTCTTTTATCTTGCCTTCTTTGCTGTAAACCCTTCATACATTCTAATACTCCAAAGCCTGTAAGAGATACGGTCAATGTAGCTTTAACCCCAGTAGATTGGCATATTCAAATCCCTGCTAAAATATTCAAAAAATTGGCGCCTGGCGAATGGCTATCTCCAGAAATTACATCACCTTTTCCATTTGACGAATTGATTTATTCCTGGAACGCAGCACTTCCTGAAGGAGAAGCCTTCCGTCTTTATCTTAAAGTTCACTTTGACAGAAACGACGATACACCCTTGTTCTATGCTGGATTCTGGGGTGAAGTAAAAGACCCTGTTGTCGGGCGGAAGAAACACGAGTTTTCCCAGGGTGTGCTGGATATGGATTGGTTGAAGCTGAAAACACCTGCCCGGTCTTTCCAATTTAAGGTTATTGATGCTGGACGTAGACCGCTCACAGTTATTCCATCCTTAACAGTAATCACCACTAATAATCATCCCACGCTTAAGCTTGTCAGGCGTTTTAGCAAGAAAATTCGGCCTGAGGAGTTTCCCTCATGCGTCCTGGACATCCCACTTCGGCGCCAGGTTGATTCTAAGGGCAATCCGATGAAAGACCGCTGTCAGTCTGCTGCCCTTGCCTCAGCAATGGAATACTTCGGCAAATCATTTCCATTGGAAGATATCGTTGCCTTAACGCACGACCCGGAATATGACTATCCCGGTATCTGGCCCAGAGTGATTGGCGCGGCAAATCAGTTCGGATTTGAAGGCTACATTCATCGTTTCCGTGACTGGGCATCGGTTCGGCAAGCTCTTGCGCAAAATAAAGTTATTCTTTGTTCTATCCGGATGAATAAGGGTGAGTGTAAAGCTCCACCTTATCCATCAATGGGTAATCATATTGTGGTGCTTAACGGTGTTACTGATGATGGACGGGTGGTAGTAACCGATTCCGCCCTTGGCAAGAGTGGACGCGGTTATTTGTGCCAGTGGCTACAGGAGGATTTTGAAAAAGTATGGATGAAAAACAAAGGCGGAATTGCTATGGTCATCTGTCCACCGGAGGGTGCAACCCCACGCCTTGTTCAAAACCTACCCCCTTTCCCGGCTGAACGGGAATTTTTAACCAGTGATGACCATTGATACTTGGTCTAACCCTTAAACAATCTCACGAATCAAGATGGAGGTTACAGATGATTATGAAAATCATCTGCTGGTAATACAGGCTTAATCCCTTGCATTCAGAGAACAAAATGGAATACTAATTTCTGAAAAAAAAAGACGAATGTCTCCATTTTCATAGAGTTACCAACTTATAATCAAAGGTTCATCTCTGAATAATGTTGTGGTGTGTAATAGATAAAAGTGAATAAATTATATAGCGGTAAGATTTGATAGTTTTTCTAAATTGCTTACTAAAAGTTGTCTGCAAAATAGAAGCTATAACTATATTTTTTCCAGTCTATATTAAAAGTGGCAAACAACCCAGCAGCGACTGAATGGAAGCTGAAGATTCTCGACCGTCTACGTGATGAATTGTGCTCCCGCCATTACTGCCGATGGATAGAAGAGACTCATTGCTTTTGGGTAAAGCGATATTGTCATTTCCACAACCTGCGTCATCCAGCAGAGATAGGCGAAACGAAGATTAATGCTTTCCTGACCAATCTGATGGTTAAGGAACGGGGCAGCGCTTCCACGCGGAATCAGGCGCTCAGTGCGTTGATCTTTCTTTATCGCCATGTGCTTAATCGTGAAGTAAGAGAACCCGGCGAAGTTATTCGATCCAGAAAGCCACATCATCTACCTGTTGTTATGACTCGTGAAGGAGTTAAAGCTGTTCAGAAACATCTAAATTGCTATAATTGGCTGATGGCAATCACGATGTATGGCGCCGGTTTACGCCTTATGGAATGCTTTCGCCTACGTGTCCAGAACATTGATTTCTCCCGCAACGAGATTCTCGTCCGCGACGGCAATGGCGCAAAGGACCGTATCACCATGATTCCAGAATTTGAAAATAAGACACTTATCATAAGGTCGATTATAGTGTCTTATACCGCAAAATAGCAGGCTATAGGTTTTATATAGAAACTAAGTAAAACATAGTTAAAAGGAGAGGAAAGATGAGTATGAAGATAATAATGATTTATGCTGTGGTTGTTGTATTGGTGTGTCTTGCAGCGTCATTGTCAGCCCAAACGCAATGGACATTCGCTGATATCCGGAAATGCGTGGACATTTACGCTCCGATCGTCTCATTCACAAGGAATGTGAAATTGACGCTAACCGCTTTCACCCTAGGCGATCCGGTGTGCGTGGACTACTGTTGCTACGTAAACTTAAAGAAGGGGGGCGACTACTCGTGATCCAGTAACATTTCAGTACTGGTTCTACTATACGAAAGACGTCCGTATTGACGAAGCGATTGATAAAGTTTTGGGAATGAAGATTGATTAATTCTGCAGGGCCACGCAAAAGACTCAGTTAATTTGTCGCATGATGGAACTTGACCGTCTGTTCCACGATCACGATTGGGAACTGATCTCTGTCACCGTGAAGGAGCCGTATCAGCATCCACGGAAGATCACATACTATGCCCACGGAGAGTCAATCAATCTCTATCAGAGCGAAGTGCAGTTCGATGGAAAGAGGCCGCTGGCCAAGGTAGTAACCGACATGCACGGAACTTACCCGTCAGGAATCTGGCAGCCGAAGAGTATCCGCGCCCAGGTCGAGTGGTTGATCGGGAATCTTCTCGACGGAATGGACGAGACTCGTAAGCTCAACTTCGCGGGACACTGTCGCCCATTTACGCCGCAGATGATGCAGATCGTGACAATTCCGGGGTACAAATATCCGCCTCCCTGGAAACGGGGCTTTAACTATTGGAGCCCATGAATGATCTGTGAACAAGAGGGTCTAGGGGACGGCACTTCGCGCCGAACCAGACCCTTGTCGTTAGCTGAGAGGACATGCAATTATGAGTGGAATTGACCTACTGCTGAGGACCGCAATTGATTACGAACGGACTCATCAGATAGTATTATTTACTCTGCTTTCCAAATCAAAGATGTCCAAAGTGTTTCTAAACGTCGATAGCCCTAATATCCATTGGGAACCAGAGCAACAACTATCTGATCTTGTAGTACAAAAGGACAGCACCACTACTCACATCGAACTCAAAATGTGATCGTCCCTAAGCGACAATCAACTAAAGAGACAAGTAGACTTTCTAAAGAAAAACAACTCACGAGGAATTTATCTCCTCCTTGGAACATCATGGTTCGAACATACCGAAAAGAGCATCTGCGTCAATTCCGATGGTAGAGCGACAAAAATTGGATACGACGAATTGATATCTTCGTTGAATAAACTCATGGTTACTACCGGTCAACCTCCAGAAGTATACGAATTAGCCCTTGCCTATAGGAATGCGGTACAAGAACAGTATGACCGGATTCGTACAGTCAACAGAAACAAGTAGGACGAGAAGCTTTTCTTCTACGCTATCTACCATGAGATACAATCCCGGCTGAAGGGCATGGAAACATCAATCTACACTGTGAACAATCCAGGTGGGCCGGTATACATTTTGAACAGTTCAGATTACTGGCTAAGATTCACCTACGAAAATGCCGCGGGTGAACTCTATTACGAGCTCGTCAATGGCCGGCTTTGCTTCAAATTCCATATAAATGCTCCTCACCAAAAAAAGTACAAACTACGTGATGATCTTCGTACAGCCATCAGTAAGGTTTACAGCGCAGACTATAAGATTATTGACTCTGGCAGGCTTGGTGAATATATGACTATCTGCCAAATCGAACACGACTTCACGGATATAGAGAACTTCGAAGAGTCCGCGAGGATATACACAGATGTTGGGTTGAAGCTGCACAAGGTTATCTAAAATTTATAGCGCCGACCCCTTGCAGTCGCGGCTTATAACAGCGTTATGCAGCAAAAAAAGAAAATTTTTCTTTGGTTTGTCACATCTGTGGAGTAATTTTGACACAATCGGCGGTGGCATTTGTAAAGAATGTCATAAACCTACTTGCCTGACTTGTTTTAGCCTCACCGGACTTTTCCGCTTAGCCAAAGCCAACAAAGCCGATGAAATGATATGTAAATTATGTGGAGGGCAGAAAAAAAAGACAAAAATGAAAGAGAGACGAAATGGAAAAGTTTAAATAACTTTGAATAATTGAGTTTACTCTAAAAACCCCCGAGATAACACAGATTAATACCAGATTAAGATTATAACTTTAAAAAAATCAATCTGTGAAAATTTAGTGAAACCTGTGGTTAGGGCTTGTTAGAGTGGACTAATGATTAGAATTAAAAAAATGCTAACATTAGTTAACAACCGCTTCAGAGATTATATAAACATCGCTTTACACTGAAGGACACTAATTTGTTACTTTAGCTTGAG
>CAYRXI010000014.1:25818-28855 GCA_964428255.1 uncultured Candidatus Sumerlaeota bacterium | reverse complement strand
CTTGAGCCGCTTTAATCACTATTACGAGTCAGATCTCTTTGATGTCTGAATAGGTGGTAGTTCACGGTGTTCCCCTTTTTTCAATGGTTCGCTAATATTCAGGATAACATCATTAAGTGTCTTGTCCCGACTTGTCAGCCGGATGGTGCAGGGCAAACCAGCTGGAACGAAGACCATATTCTGCTTTTTATATCTTGCCGGTCCACCTGCAAACCGATAAAACCATATTGAATCATTAATTTTATGGTCTGGATGTGTTGGATACAGCCACTTGGTGTTACCTTGAAAATCTAAAGAAATATCAAAAATATGTTTCTGGCTGGTTTATTCTATCTCTGCACCGGGAGGGGGGAATATTTTAAAAGATATAGTGCCTGCTGGCATTAATAATGCATCTGGCAGGACAGAGAAACCGTCATTTAGGCTTGGAGAGGTTGTCAAATCTGTTGCAGGGTAAAATTGCGCACCTACATATCCGGGTGCCCAGACACCGTAAAATAATTGTCTGCCAGATATATCAGCGAGTATCCGTCCCTCGTGGTCTGCTCGTCCTACATAATCTACCACCCAATAACCACCACTGGATATACAATGTTCCTTTGTTTTGTACATTTTTCCATCTGAAGGAATCTGGCGAAAAATGTATTTTCTATCTAACTCTGGAAGACTCATTAGACACCACGGCTCTAAACTGTAAGATAAATATGCCCCCGCTATAGGTTGGCTTGTTTCTGCGTCTATTATTCGCCAGATGTGTCGGAGTTTATTACTATATTCCGGTTCTGGCGTTGGTGTAGGTTGACACACAAAATCTTTATTAGTGAGAGACGTTATTAACTCTGTTCTGACATTCATTATTTGTGGCTCAATGGTTCGCACTTCTCCTTTTTCAAGTGGCGGTTCTATTGGAAGTAATATATCCTGGAAATATTTACCAAACTCATGGTAAATCCGCAGCTTACATTGTACACCTGCTGGGAGATGGCAAATGAATTCTTTATTAAATCTTATATTAGCCCCCATTGAGGTAACAAGGCACCAGTCAGTTCCATTACTACCAGCTACCAAATGCGAGGGATATGGTGTTAACCAAGGGGAAGAGATACGCTTTGTTCCTTCAAAAATTACTTCTGCTGATAAACCAGCGTTTCTGACATATTCTTCCAAGGTCTTATAACGCCTCAAGATTGATATGGGTATACGGTACGGCGGCTGAATTGTTAGACGCACTGTTCCTGCTGGCAGTAGACGTGCTTCCTGTAGATGAACAGTGCCGGTGCGGTTGGGATAACCATACTTTTGGATTTTATATACTGTGGCTATCATCCCGACGTAACCAGGTGCCCACAAGATTATATCCGGCACTTATTTATCAAGTTCAAACTCAAGAAAAAATAATCCGTGCTTATCGGTCCTACCCATATATTCAATCTTTTCAACATAGCCATAAGGTAAGCTCACTGAGTGTTTTGTGCTTCTGCATAAGCAACCATCTAGGGGAATGCTCCGGTATAAATCGTCTCTGTATTCTTCAGGCATAGACACTAATTGCCAAGCATTCCTGTCTGCTGCGGGATTAAACATAACATAAGCACCTTGTAGCGGCTTGTCACTCTCTGCGTCAACAACCTGGCAGCGATAAATTTTGCGTTCATAAACCTGTCGCCATTCTACTTCTGTAGATTCTTTGATAAGTTTTTGCGGGAAATACCATCTATCACCGACTCTCATATCATAATTCCCGGGCAAGGGGGGGGCTTCAACATATATAGTTCCTTTTATCTGCCGGGATGGAATGCTGATATAATGCCGATGAAATGAGCAAGTTTCTTCCTGTTCCGGCGAAGGAGGACGATTCTTCAAGTCTAATCTTACTAATGTTAATCCCGGAGCAACCGATGCTGATGAATCTTCCACTGGATTTCCTGCATAATCAAGGAATTTGAGTCTGAGCAACTGGAGTCGGATTAATCCGTGGAATACACTGTATTTTTTCATTAGTTAACGTATGTCTAATTCCGAATTGAATAATAACAACAACCTCCCATTTAGCAGTATCCAATCTCCTAGCTGGTTTAATGAAAAAAGCGCCCAGGGTTCTTTTTTTAATGCAGGTTTTAATGAAACTGGAAGTTGCTCGGCTACTATGAGCAAATACATAATATTCATAGGGATCCCGTCGGGAAATCTCAGAATAATACAGTTTTTGGCATCTTTCTTCTCTATCTGCTCACTAATAACCTGCAATGGCTGCTCTATGGCTTGATTCTGTTTGTCCCGTCCGATCGCAGTAATGGAAAATTTATGACTCTCTATGCGTGGACTTGTTATTTGCGAGCTTAAGGATGCCACGAATAGCGCTGGAATCAATATTATAAACAGCAATATGAGATACTTACTTTTCATTTTTCGTAATAACCATATCGCTCAGCCAGCTCAGCGAGGCGTTGCACACGTCTGGGTGGCACGGCTGGCGCAACTGAGCAAGCGGTGCTGAGAATATATCCCACCCCTGGCATACCAGCCCTGAGGCAATTAATAATTGCATTATCAACTTGCTCGTCTGTCCCATAGAGCAAAACATTCACTGAATCCAGATTGCCTTTCAGAAAAACCATATTGCCAATGCGCCTTTTAGCTTCGCTTAATTCAACATTTCCCAGTGGTGGTGGGTCCAGACATTCAATTCCATCCACTCCTGACGATGCCACAAGTTCCAATCTATCCGAGAGAAAACCATACGTGTGGACATACGCAAAAGCCGGTTCGGGTTTCAAGGCATCTGCCAGTCGTCTCAGCTGCGGTAAGACCAGATTTTTATATGTATCCAATGATATTAACGACGAGCCTGCATAGGGTGAAGAGATATGAATACTTTCTAATTTGCCAAGGCGAATTTGCGCTTTTGCAAAAGCAATACACTCCGCTTCAAAAAACGTCACTAATGCTTTAAACCGTTCAGTATCTGTGATCATTGCCATCAGCGCTTCTTCCATACTTGGAAACCATTGCACTGCACGTGAAAAGGCGTCAGGTA
>CAYRXI010000014.1:15197-25808 GCA_964428255.1 uncultured Candidatus Sumerlaeota bacterium | reverse complement strand
TCTGAGATGATAGTCTGGACCAAGAATTTTTCTGGCAAGATGACTGCTATAAAAATCGGCAACTTCATATTCGGGAATCTCTTGCTTTCAGCATTCCGGGTCTGCCGTGGCAAAGTTATGACCGGGATCTCCCTTTGGAACAGTAAAAATCCAGTTTTTTAGAAATAGTCAATTCTGGTTCCCTTGCGTACTGTGGGTAAATATAATAACATTCCATCAAAACTATATCGCCGGGTTAACTCACATTCAGCGCGGATATAATCTTCAATGAACCGTGGATACTCTCCTGGCGATCAGGTATTACGAATAATATGTTCCAAGCTCAGCTGACACCACACTGGAACCCAGTCAGGCTGTTGGTGTTGCATAGCTTTATAGATCCGTTCTCTGCCTGTTGCCCTAAACCACTCCAGCTGATTATCCCGCTTCCGCGCAAAGTGTCTTTTCATCAATTAAGAATCAAATAAAGACATAAAAGTACTCAAAGTTGCAGTTAAATCTTCTCTCACTAAGGGGTAAAGACGTTCTTTTATATTTTTCCAACGTATATAGAAATTCAATTGTTATTTTACCAAAATAATTAGCGGGAGATGGGATGGTATTTTAACATATTAATCTGCCGTTATAAGTAGTTGATATTGTGATTTGATACTTCTTTGAAAATTCCGTCTCTAACTTCAAAATATTAACAGTTGCTTAATAAAGGAATAATTATTGCAGTTGAATTGAATTATCATTAGGATAAAAGCTCATCTTATTCAGCAAAATTATGGCAGAGGATAAACATAAAAGTTATCTGGTTCTGGCGCGCAAATGGCGCCCCCAGCGCTTTGAAGATGTTGTTGGGCAAAGGGCAATAAGTGAAACCCTAAAGAGAAGTATAGCCTCAGGCAGAATTGCCAATGCTTACTTATTCAGCGGTCAGCGAGGAGTGGGGAAAACCTCTATTGCACGGATATTTGCTAAAGCACTTAATTGCGAACGAGGACCTACGCCTGAACCCTGTGGTAAGTGTGCGCGCTGTCTTTCCATCACTGCAGGTGCAGACCTGGATGTTATTGAAATTGATGGTGCCACTTATACCCGTGTTGATGATGTTCGTGTTTTGCAGGAAGGCATTTCTCATTTACCATATGCAGCTCGTTACAAAGTTTATATCATTGATGAAGTCCATATGCTATCCACCGCAGCATTTAATGCCTTGCTTAAGACTCTGGAAGAACCTCCCCCTAAAGTAGTCTTCATTTTTGCCACTACTGAGCCGGAAAAAATTCCTGAAACTATTAAGAGCCGTTGTCAGCAATTTTCTTTTGAACCTGTTAGCGCCGAGGATTTGACACATCACCTTGAGCGCATAATAGAAAGCGAAAACATCTCCCTTAAAGAAGAAGAGCGTAGCGAAATTATTGAAGCTATTGTGCGCACAGCCGAAGGGAGTGTCAGAGATGCACTGGTGACTCTGGAGCAATTAACAGTTCTCGGCGATGGCGAAATAAAACTGGAATTCTGCCGTCAACTATTAGGGCTGGTGGAAAGCTTAGTACTGGTGCAAACTCTGACTTTTATTCTCCAGAAAAATACAGCTGGCTTGTTAAATCTGGTTAATGAGCTTGTCCGCCAAGGAAGAGATTTACAAAAATTTATCCGTTCTTTTATTTATTTTTTACGCGACCTCTTACTGGTTAAAGCAGGCGCGGATGCACAGCTACTGGGAATCTCTCACGAACGGATAGAACAGCTGCGCAATCTCGTCAAGGACACAGGATATCCCTTTTTACTTAACTTAATGAATACCTTCTTGCGCCTGGAAGAAGAGATGAAAACCTCCGGGTTACCAAGATTTGTACTTGAATTCCACCTGATTAAGCTAACTGCCATTGAACCAGCAGTAGATTTGGATAGATTTATTAAAAAACTGGAGAGCGGCTCAATTCCCGAACCGGCAAAGCCAAGAGCGGATAGCATAAAGCCCTCACAGTTTAATCCAGCTGGAGATGGAATTAAGCAAGAATTTTTTAGTACAGATACGACTGATGTGACTATCTCCACATCCACCACTACCGAAAGTCCTGCAAGTCAAAAAACTCAGGAACAGCTACATCAGTCTGAATACTCAGAGCCGGTTAAAGAGTTTCTCTCAATAGACAACAAAGAGCAAATCTGGCAAAAATTGTGCAGGATGATTGGCAAGAAAAATCCACCTCTGGAAGAATCTATGAAAGATTGTTGTCTACTTGGCTTCAATGATTCTTCAATCATAATAGGAGTTCTTAACAATCAACATTCAACATTTAATATGAATTTATTGCAGAAAAACCTCAGTCTGATTTCATCAGTGCTGGAAAAAAATGTTGGGAAGAACTATGCGGTTCAATTGAAAAAAGTAGAGGTCCCGGAAGAAAAAAAAATCCCAGTGCATAAAGAAGAAATAAGCCCAAAATCCGAGTCTGACACCACAGAATCATTTACTGAAGATTCAACCATCCCAGAAGAAATACCCGTAGAAAATGGAAAAAACGAAGAAGAATCTATAGAGAAGGAATTGTTGGAGATAATATCTTCACCGCTAATAGAAGAATCTGCAGATGACATTGAGGGACTCCTCCAGCAGAATCCAGACCTGAAAACGGCAGTAGACCAGGTAGTCAATATCTTTAAAGGGAAAATTGTGCAGCCGAAAAAGAAAAAATAAGAGATAAATTTTAAGTTTACCCTTGGAGATAGAGATTATGTTTGATTTTAAACAATTGCAAAAATTACAGGAAGAGATTCAAAACCGCCTGAAACAGGCTGAAGATGAACTGGCAGAAAAAGTAGTAGAAGCCTCCTCCGGTGGCGGAGTGGTGGTGGCACGCGCCAATGGCAATCAGGAGCTTATCTCAATAAAAATTAATCCTGAAGCCATTGACCCTGAGGATATTGAGATGCTGGAGGATTTAATTATCGCTGCTGTAAATGCCGCACTGGAAAAATCAAGAAAATTGCGAGAAGAGATAATGGGACGCATTACTGGTGGTTTTGGTCTGCCAAACCTGCCATTTTAATATAAATCACTGTCATAAAAAAAAATAACTGTGCTGGTTGACAGATAATGAAATTACCTTCAGCACTTGAACGCTTAATTCAAGAACTCCAGAAACTTCCCGGTATCGGGAGGAAAAGCTCAGAACGCATCGCCTTTTATTTAATTAACTCTAACACTGCAGATGCCAATGCTCTGGCTCAAGCAATTCTGCAGGTTAAGCAGAAAGTCCATCTTTGTCCTCTATGTTTTAATATCACCGATAAAGAGCTTTGTGAAATTTGTAGTAGTTCTGACAGAGACCGTTCACATCTCTGTATTGTTGAGCAAGTTGTTGAACTTATTGCCCTGGAAAAAAGTGGAGCTTACAACGGACTATATCATGTTCTGCGAGGCCGTCTGGCACCACTGGAGGGAATTACTGACGAAGACCTTACCATTCGGGAGCTGGAGCAACGGCTAAAAAATGACCCGAACATAAAAGAAATAATAATCGCAACAACTACTGGTCTGGAGGGCGAAGCTACTGCTACGTATTTAACACAACGGCTTAAGCCCTTTGGGAGGAAAATTTCCCGAATTGGGTTAGGCTTGCCCGCCGGTGGCTCATTTGAATATGCCGATGAAATAACTCTTCGCAAAGCACTTGAATCCCGACGCCCAATCTAATGCTTACGAGTTAAATTATGTCCTTATTGATTCTATTATTACTTCAGGTTTTATAAAAGTCTCTGTCTCTGAATCATATTCAGATTATGTGTGATTCAGTGGCTAATAATTACGATATATTTCTTCATACGACCCACCAGTGCGGCGAATCGCAGGTAGTTTTCCGCCGGCACAAGGAGGCCCAACGCGAACAATATCGCCAATACTAATCGTCCCATTTGATGGATCATAATCTACGCCGAAATTATTGATGATACTGTTAGCACCAATTTCAGCAATATCCCCACCGAAAGATTGAATCTGGTCTGGGCCAGCAGAAGACAAGCGCCACCAACCGCCGGAAGTTGCACCAGCGCCCTTGGGGCTGTTGCACGCATTTAGACTTGCCACATCAGCATAATCAAAGGTGTCAAAAAATATCAGCGGTGAACCATCACTGGTAGCTACCGTGTTAAATACATCTATCGGAATGTGAGTGATATAAGATACTGGTGTAGTAAGTCGTGACAACCGATAACTCATCGGCACAATTACCCGACTGGTAAGATGCCCGCTCCCCCCCCGCACAAATGGAATATAGGCATTGTTATCCAACGCATACGACTCTAATGCTCCTGCCAGCACACGTAATTCTAATTTGGTGCGTGACACCTTAGACCTGATACTTGCTTCCATCATATTGGACAAACCAATCAACGAAATAATGGAAATAATCGCTATCACTACCAGCAGTTCAATTAACGTAAAGGCAGCTCTGCTGCTATGGTTCTTTGACAATAATTCCTGCATATATCCCCCAACTAAACGTAAGATTCACACTCAAATTAATTTCAAATCTGTTTAATTACATTGATAATAGAAAGTCAACTGCATATAATTTTTTGAATCTGTTCTTTGATCATTAGCTAAGAACAAAATATGACAGCAAACCACAGAGCCACAGAGTTCGCCGAGGAATTATCACAGAGAATGGGTGAAATGAGATTTTTATATAGAATGGTTATTCTCTGCGTCCTGACTGTCTCTGCGGTAAATTTTACCTAATGATTATGAATCTGTTGGTGAATATTATATTTTATGAAATTGCAGGACAAATACGAGTTTGATTGGAAATTCTATGTTCTCTCAATAATAGCTATTTTGTTAGTCGCCGGAGCGTTTATAGTTGCCTATAAAATGCTAATTCGCTCTCAGGGACATGAAGTGCAGCGATTATTATCCACCACTAATATGGGCGACATTGAATATAGCCGCAGATCCGCCATTAATTATGTCCGGGGATTAGTCATTCAACACAAGCTCACCCCGGCAGAACAGAAAACAGCTGAGGACATTTATACCCGTGCCTTTCGTGAGCGAATGGACATCTGGACCGAAGATAGACTCAAGGGCAGAAGCGAAGCCTACACACGCCAACGCCAGGCTCAGTCCTGGGAAAAATATCAACAGCAATTTCAGCAATTACTCCAGAAGCGCCAAACAAAATAAAGGCTGGACTTTTATTCCAGCTAGTAACAGATAGATGCAAGCTTCCCAGTCACACTCTGCTATTGACACCATTACATATTCTGGCACAATCTATAATCTGTTTTTGATAATAATTAAGATGTTTCAGCCGGATAAACATAGATTCCTGGAACTTGCAAAACAGGGCAATTTAATTCCCATCAGGCGTGAGATTCTGGCTGATATGGAGACGCCAGTCTCCGCCTTTAAAAAAATTGGTAACACCGAGTTCGCTTTTCTGCTGGAAAGCGTCGTCAACGAGGAAAACATCGGACGATATTCTTTCCTTGGTAGCGCCCCGAATATTCTGTTTAAAAGCAAAGCCCGGCAGGTGGAGATATTATATCCCCAGGAAGGAAAAATTGAGACCCTAACCTGCCCGAACCCCTTGGAGACACTTAAAGAATTATTATTGCGTTTCAAACCCGTAGTTGCCGAGGACCTGCCACCATTCAATGGCGGAGCAGTGGGCTATATCGCCTATGATGTGGTGAGAAGTTTTGAACGCATTCCCGACACTAAACCTGATGACCTTAATTTGCCCGATTGTTTTTTTATGATCACCGATACGCTGATTGTGTTTGACCACGTTAAGCACAAAATGATTTTAATTGCTAATGCCTTTGTAGAAGATAATCCGGAAGAAGCCTATGCTGAAGCAATTTACAAACTGGATTTGCTTTATGGACGGTTACGCCAACCACTGAGTGATGTTGAGAAGAGACCCAAGCCCAACAAATCACCCACCACCTCTTCTTCTGACGTTGCAACCTCTAATTTTACTAAAGAGGCGTTTGAAGAGGCAGTGTGGAAGACCAAGGAGTATATTGCTGCGGGTGACATATTCCAGGGCGTTATTTCTCAACGATGGCAGCGGCAAATAAATTGTGAACCCTTTGATATTTACCGCGCTCTCCGCATAATCAATCCCTCGCCGTATATGTTTTATTTAAAATTTGGAGATATTTACCTGATTGGCTCCAGCCCGGAGATACATGTAAAAGTTACCGGTAAAAAAGTACAACTGCGTCCAATTGCCGGGACGCGTCCTCGTGGTAACACACCGCAAGCCGATGACTTATTGGCAAAAGAACTTTTAAGCGACATAAAAGAACAGGCGGAGCATATTATGCTGGTTGACCTGGGGCGAAATGATTTGGGCAGGGTCTGCCGCTTCGGCACTGTGCAGGTTGATGCCCTGATGGTGATTGAGAAATACTCCCATGTAATGCACATTGTCTCCAATATCATCGGTGAGCTGGACGTTGACAAAGATGCGTTTGATGTATTTGCTGCTACCTTCCCTGCTGGCACAGTTACCGGGGCGCCTAAAATCAGAGCTATGGAAATTATTGATGAACTTGAGCCCTCAAAACGCGGTCCGTATGCAGGTGCCGTTGGCTATTTTAGTTTTAACGGGAATTTAGATTCCTGTATTACTATCCGAACCATTGTGGTAAAAGACCATACTGCCTACATTCAAGCTGGTGCCGGAATTGTGGCGGATTCTATTCCGGACCGCGAATATTTTGAGTCAGTTAATAAAGCCAGAGGTTTGATGAAAGCCATTGATACTGCGGAAAGCGGCTTAGAATAAAGAGGATTACAATATGATATTGGTAATTGATAATTACGACTCGTTTGTATATAACCTGGTGCAATATCTGGGCGAATTAGGTGCGGAATTAAAAGTATTTCGTAACGATGCCGTTTCAATTGACCAGATTCGCCAGCTGCAACCTGAAAAAATAGTGATTTCACCGGGTCCGGGCAGACCTGACCAGGCTGGAATTAGTGAAGATGTCATCAGAATTTTGGGCACGCAAATTCCTATTCTGGGAGTCTGTCTCGGACATCAATGTCTTGGCGAAGTTTATGGTGGCAGAGTTATCCGTGCGCGGGAGCCGATGCATGGCAAGACCTCTTTGATTTACCATACCGGAACCGGCATCTTTCACGGACTGGAATTGCCTTTTGAAGCCACACGTTATCACTCTCTAATTGTTGACCGAGAAACACTTCCTCAATGTCTGGAGATTATCGCCTGGACAAAAGATAAAACCATAATGGGACTGAAACATAAGGAATTTCCTGTATGGGGTGTTCAGTTTCATCCGGAGTCTATTTGTACGAAAGAAGGCAAGAAACTTTTAAAAAACTTCCTCCAGTTGTAAGGTGAGTGCCGGGTTTTAATTAGTTATAGCATCCGTTCATAACAGACTTCTAAAATTGTTCCTTGATGACTCCATTATCAAATAATCATCTCTCAGCTGATGAGACTGTCATTAAATTAACCAAATCTAATCTTATGTTATGGATTATTCCCCTATTGTGTTTAGTCCTTACAGGTATAACTTTTTTCGCCTTCCTCTATGCACAAAAATTTAATCAAACCTATTTTGACTTTCTCTGGCAAAAAGCTTTTCTCTATCTGTGGCGAATATTTTTAAGTTTGTTTGCTTTATCCCTGCTAACCTGGATTATTGCCCGGCGTTCACTGAAAATTAATCGTTTTCTCACCCGAATGGTTCCTAATTTCTTAATTTTTTGTTTTGCGCTGTTGCTGGCTTTGAGCGGCGCCGAGTTAATCGCTCGCTGGACTTATCCTCCTCAATACGTAATCTATGAATTGCAGGACATACACCGCGTCAGCCCATTTAAAGATGTGGTCTACGAATTGAAACCCAACGCAAAATTACATTTTTTTTATAAAGACCAGAACGAGCTGATTAACTATCAAATAAATTCACTTGGCTTACGAAGTCCAGAAATTAGCTCCCCTAAACAACCCGGGACGGTTCGGATTCTTGTCCTTGGCGATTCAGTTACTTTTGGAGTTCGTATTGACCAGACCAATATTTATACTGCCCGCCTTGAGCAACTGCTCAATCAATGGGCACAGTCAAACAACAAGACAGTTAAAGTTGAAGTCCTGAATCCTTCCACCTGTGGGTGGAACACGTTCCAAGAGGTGTCTTATCTTAAACACTATGCCTCTCAGCTCCAGCCGGACCTGGTTTTGCTTCAATTCAGTATGAATGACATTGATGACCCATTGGTTCATATGGGCACAACAATTTTTTACCATATTAAAGAACTACCTTCAGAATACTTCCCCGCCCCCCCCGGCGACTCCCTGCGCAATAACATTATCACCCGCACTCCTGCTGATATTACCTTTGCTGAATTAGTTCATTCTATGGGCAACAGATATTCACGCTTTTACACATTGGGTGAATCTGCACTCACCAGATTAAAACAGAAAATTCAGCGTCATACGCCATCGCAGAAACTCTGGCTCAGCTGGTGCGTTGAGAAACTGGCAGACCTAAATGCCATGGAAAACGCCTGGCTGCGTCGTCAATTTAACCGACTTAAGCAGGTGTGCGCAGAACTTAAACTGTCCAGTTGTACCGTCATAATTTTCCCCTTAAGCTATCAATTGAATACTACCAATCCCACATATCTCTCGGCGATTGAGAATGTGAAACAGTTAGCCCGGTCTGAAAACCTCCTTGTGCTTGACTTGACGCCCGCTTTTAGCCAGGTCTCCCAGAACGACCAGTTCTATCTTTATCTGCCTTACGATGCCTCACATTTAAATAAATTGGGGCATCAATATGTTGCTGAACTTTTACAAAAATATCTGATAGACACTTATCTTTCCAGATTGAATGGCGAGTAATTAGTAACTACAATAATACCATTAATAAAAGTTCAATAAGAGGAGAAAAATTATGTTTAAAGGCATTCATTATTCATCAGCACTCTTTAAGAAAAATTTTTATATCAACTTACATTTTTTAATTTCGTCTTTTTGGGGATTTATAGTTTTTTGCGCATTTAGTTCCGTGGAGGCAAATATGGCATCATTCCAACCCGCTCTTGAAACAACTTCAACCGCAGAGACTTCCCCCCCCATATCAATTATACCCCGACCAATGAAGATGTCTGTAGCTGAAGGCGCCTTCGTTCTTAAACCCGACACCGTGATCCTTGCTGGCGCAGGAGCAAATTTAGAAGCCAGCTATCTGGCTGAGATTCTTGCCCCTGCCACGGGATTTAAATTACAGGTCAAAGACCTTTCAGGTTTAAGCACTCCACCCAACTCCATTGTTCTTAAACTTGATACTTCTTTGCAAAGACTTGGCGCCGAGGGATATACACTGCTCATAGATAAAGAGCGCATAAACATCTTAGCTCTTAAGCCAGCAGGTATTTTTTATGCCTGCCAGACTTTGCGTCAGCTGTTGCCTGAAAAAATATTCAGCAAATCAAAAGTTATTGACGTAGAATGGGTAATTCCCTGCGTAACCATTGAGGATAAACCCCGATTTGGGTGGCGTGGGCAACTTCTGGATTGTTGCCGACATTTCTTTTCTATTGACACCATTAAGCGAAGCATTGATTTGCTGGCGCTTCATAAGATGAACCGTCTGCACTGGCACTTAACTGAAGACCAGGGCTGGCGACTTGAAATAAAACGCTATCCCGCGCTCACGGAGATCGGCGCCTGGCGAATTAATAAAGACGGGAAACGATACGGCGGCTTTTATACTCAGGAAGAGGTACGTGAAATTGTCACTTATGCAGCTGCGCGCCATATTAATGTCGTTCCGGAAATAGAAATGCCTGGACATTCTGTAGCTGCCCTTGCTAGCTATCCTGAATTAGGCTGCACCGGTGGACCTTACACTGTAGCCAACGAGTGGGGTATTTTTGAAGATGTTTATTGCGCTGGAAATGAAATGGTTTTTACTTTCATTGAAAATGTGCTGGATGAAGTAATGATGCTGTTTCCCTCTCAGTACATTCACATAGGAGGTGATGAATGTCCCAAGGAGCGCTGGAAAAAGTGCCCCAGATGTCAGGCTCGCATCAAGGCAGAAAATCTTAAAGATGAACACGAGTTACAGAGTTATTTCATCAAACGTATTGATGCCTATTTAACCAGCAAAGGCAGACAGCTAATTGGCTGGGATGAAATCCTGGAAGGTGGTCTGGCGCCTAATGCTATTGTCCAATCCTGGCGCGGAGTTAAAGGTGGCATAGCTGCTGCCAGCCAGGGGCACGATGTCATTATGTCTCCCACCTCGCATTGTTATCTGGATTATAGCTATGCCGGGATACCGCTGGAAAAGGCATATTCCTTTGAACCTGTGCCTGAAGAATTAACCCCGGAGCATGCCCGACATATTTTGGGACTGGAAGGGAATTTGTGGAGTGAGCGTGTGCCCAATCAGGAACGTCTTGATTTTCAAGTGTACCCGCGACTCTGTGCTCTGGCAGAAGTAGCCTGGTCCCCTAAAGAACTACGCAATTGGGGCGATTTCAGCAAGCGAATGGAAGTACATTTTCGCCGTCTGGATATCCTTGGAGTGAAATACGGGTACGATGAATTGAGAATTGCCCTG
>CAYRXI010000014.1:13367-15071 GCA_964428255.1 uncultured Candidatus Sumerlaeota bacterium | reverse complement strand
AAAATACCCAGGAGCTCCAGCGTGATACTCATGATGGCTGGAGTGGTTATGACAAGCGCGATGTTATATATAAATTAAGCTTACCTGATTATAAACCGGGCGCAAAATATAGCCTTCGTATTTTTGCCAGGCCAGCAGGTGGCACAGATTCAACAGGTGAGGTCTATCTAAAAAGGGTCAAATAAATTTTTTACAGTAAAAAACAGAAACTCTCCGTTAACCTGCCTTAATAACCCCTTTAAGGTTTATTCTAAATTAGTGCGTCTTCCATCCACCCGATTTTTTGCACTTCAATTCTGCTCTCGTTAGCCACACCCAGTTTGTATTTCGTTTCAGCAATTCTAATATGTTTGGGCGAGACATAAAAAGGCTCATCTTTACCGAAGTAGGCGCGGCGTTTTGCCTCAAGGATTCTCACTCCCGTGGCATCACAAGCTACTGGGTCAATACTCACCAGCAAGCCCTTATACTCCCAGGTGTATTGCGGATTAAAATGATGCGGACCTTTACCATAGAATAGCGGTGTCAGCATCACCAGAATATTTAAGCGAGTTTTACCTTTGACTATGGGTAAATTCCATAGCCCGCCCAGGTCTGCACAAGCATCACTATGCCACTTAAACGGCGCAGGAGAGAACATAATGTAATTTTTTATCAGACTTCCAACACCCGACCAGTCATGGGTTCGCATAGGACGAACATTAATTAGCGCTGTAGCTTTCTGAAAAATAGGATTGTTCAGCACACCGCGATCGTCAATCCCGATGTTATTTGAGGATACACCAGCATCTATAAGGCGTTCGCGTATAGCCTGCTCCAGTTCCGGCGGTGTTGGTAAAAAGTGCCACTCGTTTGATTTAATGCCTACTATATCTGTAGGTTTTACAATGTTTTTCCAGGCAGCAACTGGATTATTCTCCCCCGTCAATGCCATCACTGCCTCATCCAGCATTTGTTTGATAATTTGTGGATTTACTTTGCGGTTTGTATCAAGCACCTTGGCATTTCTGACCAGAATTACTTTGGATTTTTTCATGGCTGGTACCTCAGCAACTTTGGTGGGTGTTGTTACTTCCTGCGCTATTGCCGATAAACCTGCAGGTCCTGCCACCAGTAAGCCTAATGTCGCTCGCAGAAAATCTCGCCGTGTCATTCCGCTTTTCTCTTGCTTCATTTTTCCTTTTCACCTCCTTTCATAAATTTATCTTTTATCCTGTCACTAATTTGGTTAATTATTGTCTTAGCCATTTCTTTTTCTGGCGCATCAAATACGCAGATAATGTAGTTGTTAACACATCTCGCTCTAGTCCATTTAAAATTCTCAGTCTGAACCACATAGTCTGCATCCGCGCCATATAAATAACTCTTGAGAAAGTTATTAAATGCCATCTGTGCCTCAGCTGCTGAAATATAGCGCAGAAGTAAAATCACAAGTGGTGTGGAATCCGCTGAAACTGGTCTCCCGGTTATTTCTTTGTACTTTGCCAGTATCCCCTCGGTTTGCTGGTTCAGATTCAGCAAATTTTGGTCACTTAAGTAATAATATTTATTCAGACAATGGTGATTATGAAAATAATAGATTTCCTCCCCCTGCCCGAGTTTTGAGGGCAGAAAAGAAAGCAAATCTGGCGGTTGTCCTGCGTCAGTAATCCCGTCAGCGATTTTCTTACCCAGTTCCAGAACGGTTTGTTTGGTCTCAGCAGT
>CAYRXI010000014.1:6243-13357 GCA_964428255.1 uncultured Candidatus Sumerlaeota bacterium | reverse complement strand
CAGTTTCCTCAAACCCTATAATGGATACAAAATATTTCCCCTTCCAGAAGAAGAGAGAGGCTCCAATAAACTCGGATTCATTGCCTATGCCAGCATTCTTTCCCTCGCGCTTTGAATGATGATACACACCAAAAGCATCGCTCGCAGAGTTCATCTCAAAAACGTCAACAATAATCTCAGGCGCTTCGGTTTTCGCATATTGTCTGCTCATCACTTTCTTTACGTTAAATGCCCGATATAACTCAGCTGCTCCATCAATATATTCATATAAATTATCCGCACTGTATATACTCACCGGTCCTTTAGCCTGCCAGCCATTTATATCAACAGGCAATTGATTGGTTAACAAAGCCGATATGTCACGTTTTGCACAGCTCATTATTAGAATCCCTGAGGCAAATAAACCATATATAATTATCCATGTTATTATCTTTAGCAATCTCATATAATACAAATGTATAAATCACAATCTCAATTTATAATTATTAAAATGGCATTAGCCTCTATATAAATCAAGTATTTCTGCTTCAAAATGACATTTATATGGCCCCGAAAAAACCGATTAGATTTCATCAGAGGGGATTATTTTTTTGCAAAGTGGATTTATGAATTTTAAATACATTGGTCTTGAATGATAAACTTGTTATGGAAGGTATCACAAATTTTAAAATTATTGTTTATGCCACTAACAATGAGGCAAAGTTTTGGGATGATGCAATTCTATTAAGTGATTGTGGGTAATTCAGGCACTTCTTTTTGTTACAGAAAAACGCTATTGGTTAAAAACATTTGGCGTCCCCAAGGGGATTTGAACCCCTGTTGCAGGATTGAAAATCCTGTGTCCTAGGCCAGACTAGACGATGGGGACGCACTTGCTATTAAAAATTAAATCTATCTAGTGAGCGTGGCAGGATTCGAACCTGCGGCCAACGGCTTAAAAGGCCGCTGCTCTACCGCCTGAGCTACACGCCCTTATTTCAAACAACATCCACAAATAAGAATTCTCTCATACTGCACTTCACCAAGTCAATACTTTGCTATACCTGATTCTAAATTATTTTTACAACTATCAATGTTACTTTGTTCCTACAGAGTATTTTACTTACGGAGTGCGATAAAAAAATAGGTCTATACTCTGTATCTCAATAGAATCATTAAACGCTACTTGACTAGTTATTGTTTCTTATCCATTCATTGCTCTTCAAAAATTTAGTATTAGAAGTGAATAATTCACTGCTTTTTAAATGCTGCAAACGCCAGGCGCTGGAGTTCTTCGGCTTCAGCACGCGTCTCGGCTTCAGCAAAAATGCGGATGATGGGCTCTGTTCCTGAAGGCCTGGCTATTATCCAGTTCCCATTCTTCAAGGTTATCTTGACGCCATCCTCACGCTCAATGCGCTTTGCCTCCGCTGCAAAAATCGCTTCAAAGTTTTTCAGCAGCTGTGCCACATCTATGGTTGTGGAACGCCTGATCGCACTCTTTAACATTACATAATCCGGAACACATTTATTCAGTTCACTGATGGATTGTTGCTTAGCCGCCATTGCTTCCAGTATGAAAGCAATGCCTGTAGTAGCATCTCTACCGGGGTGCACTGCCGGGATTATCACACCGCCATTACCTTCACCACCAAATTTGGCGCCAATCCGGAGCATCTTCTCTACTACATTCGCTTCACCAACCGGTGTGCGATAGACCTTCACTACAAACTTGTTTGCCACGTCTTCAATGGCGCGTGTCACAGATAAATTAACTACTAATGACGTCTTTCCGCGACTGCTTAAGTAGTGATAAGCTCCTATAACCAGTGTTCGTTCCTCTCCAAGCGGCATCCCTTTTTCGTCTATTATTGCCAGCCTATCAGCATCAGGGTCAATGGCAAAGCCAATGTCCGCTCGTTGCCGTTTTACCTCTTCACATAACTGACCCAGATTTTCCGGTAATGGCTCCGGTTTATGTGGAAAAGGCTTATTAACATCAGTGTTGATTGCTATTACACGACAATTTAATCGCCGTAGGAGCTCCGGAATAATTACAGAGCCAGCACCATTACAGCAATCTACCACCACTTTAATTCTCTGCTGTCTTATCTTCCGGACATTAACAAAATCTAAAGTCTGTGCTAAATGTGGCTCCAATGGAGACGCAATCTGTTTAACAATCCCTAATTTATCTACACTCGCCAGCCGAAATGCACGCTGTTGATAAATTTTCTCCAGCCGTTCATTTTCTCGTTTCGTAATAAATGTACCACGAGCGCTGAAAAATTTAAAGGCGTTCCACTCTATCGGATTATGACTGGCAGTAATTGCTACTCCCCCCTCTGCCTTGAGTTTTCTAATCATCAATCCTACCGTCGGGGTAGGGCAGATTCCCAGGTCCAGTACTTCATAACCGCTTGCTATCAAGCCACCAAAAGCTATGTGCCGTAGCATCTCTCTGGAAGGGCGCGTGTCTCCACCAACAACTATTTTTCTGCCATTGACCATCGTGGCGAATGCCAGCAATCGCCGTAAATAATCATCGGGCACCACAGATTCTCCTATGATGCCTCGTACTCCCGCTACACTCACTATCGGTGCACTTAATTTATTCCTTTTCATAAATTTCTCCTTGAAAAAAATTAGAAACATAAAAAAATATATTAAATTGTGAGTTGTTCAATATGACTGAATCAATTAATTTTAATCAAGGGCACTGAGCCAGGGAGAAGACTTAAAACAATGAACACTGAGATGATACGTGTAGATGGCAGAAAACCAGATGAACTCCGGCAGGTCAAAATCATCCCTGATTTTTTAGCCTATTCAGAAGGGTCAGTATTGATAGAATTTGGCAATACGCGGGCTCTCTGTGCAGCCACGGTAGAAAATAAAACAGCTCCCCATCTTAAAGATACTGGCCAGGGCTGGGTTACCGCAGAGTACGCCTTATTACCTCGCTCTACACAACAGCGCACACCTCGCGATGTCACTAAAGGCCATATTAGCGGTCGTTCCAGTGAAATCCAGCGAGTTATCGGTCGCGCCCTGCGTAGTGTAGTAAACCTGCAAACCCTTGGCGAACGCACAATCATTCTGGACTGCGATGTTATTCAGGCAGACGGTGGGACTCGCACAGCTGCCATTACTGGTGCCTTTGTTGCTATGGTTCTTGCGTGTCAGAGACTTTTACAGGATGGTAAACTGGGGAAACTACCAGTCGTTGATTATGTGGCAGCTGTTAGTGTAGGAATCGTTGAAGGTCAACCTGTTCTGGACTTATGTTATCTGGAGGATAACCAGGCAGAGGTTGATATGAATGTGGTAATGACCGGCAGCGGAAAGTTCGTTGAAATACAGGGGACAGCCGAACGTGCCACCTTCTCGTTTGAGCAGATGAAAACGCTTCTCCAGCTGGCAGAACACGGAATTAAACAACTCATAAACCTGCAACAGCAAATTGTCAAACTTCCCTTCCCCTAATATGCAATGACTTTATTAATTCAAACAGCTCTAACTCCAACCATAAATTAAACACCTTACGGGCGTCTTTTCTACCAGATAAATTCACTGAATTTTACCAGACAATAAATAGGACAGATATTATGCCTGTTAAATAGTTCTTTATCCGAGAAGAAATTCCAGCCTTTAATTACAATTGCAGTTTGTTTACAGCCTGTCGCAGCTGGCGAGTATCAGTATGCGTATAAATTTGCGTGCTGGTAATACTACTATGTCCCAGCAGCAGCTGAATCTCCAGTAAATCTACTTCATTTTGGTGTAACAATGTGGCAAAAGTATGCCGTAATTTGTGGGGGCTAACTTTTTTGGAAGGTAACCCGGCTGCTATGGCATATTTTCTTACAATCTTTTCAATAGTTCTGCCAATCAAACGTTTTCCACGGCGATTTATAATCAGGGCTTTGTCTGGTACCACCGGGCGTACTTTTAAATAATCAGCAAGCACCATTGTCGCTACGGAGTTAAGTGGTAGTAAGCGCTCTTTTCTCCCCTTTCCATATACACGCATTGTTTGGTTTTGCAAATCTATGTGTTCTATGTCCAGATTCACTAATTCTTGCAGGCGGATACCGGTCATTGCCAGGAGGACTAAAATTGTGCGGTCTCTTAATTCCAGCCAGGTTTTGTTTCCCGGTGCCGTAAGCAATTTCTTCAATTCTTCCTGGGTAAGATAGATGGGCAGGCGTTTGGGCAATTTAGGATTACGCACCGGTGCTATCGGATTGTTTTTTATATAATTCCGTTCAAGAGCAAAGCGGAAGAACGAACGCAATGAAGAGACCTTGCGTGCCAGACTGATACCCTTATAACTGCGGTCTAAGTGCAATTCAGCGAAGTACGTACGTAATATTTCAGTTGTTATTTTGCTTATTGGTGGTAGACAGTCAAATTGCCGTTGCAGAAATGCCTGAAAATTCTTTAAATCATGTGCATAAGCTTTTATTGTCTGCGGTGAGAGATTGCGCTCCACAGTTAAATACATAAAAAAGTCTTTTACCACCGCTTTAAAATCACCAGCCACACTGCCACCTGATTTAGAAATTACAAATACTTTAAAATCATTAACCTTTAAATTCAAGCCAATAATTTCTGAAATAGCCTGCTCTAAAACAATCTTTGCCTCATTTATCCAAACAGCCGTCTGGCTATCTCAGCTACGTGCCTTCCTTGAAAGCGAGCTATTGCCAGCTCATTCTCACTCGGATAGCGCTTACCATCGCTCCCCGCAATTGTAGAAGCTCCGTAAGGTGTCCCGCCAGATATCTCTGTCATAGTCAGTTGTCGTTTCTCCGAATATGGCACGCCCACCACAATCATCCCGTGATGCAGCAGTGTAGTATGAAAGCTGAGAATAGTGGCTTCCTGACCTCCGTGTTGAGTGCCAGTAGAAGTAAACACACTTCCCACCTTACCTATTAATGCACCTTTTGCCCATAATTGCCCTGTCATATCAAGAAATGCTCGCATCTGTGCTGACATCATTCCAAAGCGGGTCGGTGTGCCAAAAATAAGCGCCTGTGCTTCAGCTAAATTCTCCAGCCTGGCAATAGGGATATGGGCAAATGTCTTCTTGGTTTCTACGGCACCCATTTTAGCTAAAATTTCCTCTGACAGCGTCTCTGGCACCTGATAAATGCCCACTTGCACTCCCTCAACTTCTCTTGCCCCCTCTGCTACTGCTTCTGCCAGCTTATAAATATGTCCATACAAACTGTGAAAGATAACATTTAAAATCATTTCCCTTTCTCCTTTAATATTTTTTAAATTTTCATTTATAACCCCTTAAACTCTAACTATTCGTTGAATTTTTTTGCTTGCTCCTTTTTTGTTCGTACATTAAAGCATCAGCTTGCGTCAGCAACTCGTCTATGGTCTTAGGATGTTCAGCATCATATCGCGCAAAACCAATACTTAATGAAATTTTATATAGTCCTTCATTTTTCTGATTATACTCTGCAATTTTCTTTTGCAAGCGCTCAAGGATAGTGTTAGTCCCCTCTTTTTTTGTGGCTACCGCGATTACGGCAAACTCATCACCGCCCAAGCGGGCTATTATATCTGAACTCCGGAAACATTCCTTCAGAATCTTTGCCACGGCAACCAGTGCCCGATCACCCTCTTGATGCCCCAGATGGTCATTTATCCACTTTAGCCCATCCATGTCAGCATATATTAAAAGCAGTCCCTGCCTCGTTCGCTGAGCAATCTTAAGCTGTTGCTCCGCCAGTGTGAAAAAACCACGCCGATTATACAGCCCCGTTAATGCATCATTCAATGATAACGCTCGCAACTCTTCTTCCATCCATTTCCTCTCAGTTATATCTTCAACTACTCCGTCTACCCAGTTAATTTTTCCGTTCGCATCATAATGAGCCCTAGCTGTAATTGCCACCCAGATTGGTGTCCCATCTTTTTTTCGCAGTCGCAATTCTCTATTTTTTACAAACCCGTTTTTAGTCATTTCCTCTATGAAGAATTTCCGGTCTTCGGGATTTTCATAGAGGTCTACCACATTCACTTTTAAAAACTCTTCTACCGTATCGTACCCCAAAATTTTAGCTTGCGCCGGATTTGCCTCTATAAATCTCCCTTTGGGATCAAGAGTATTGCGATATACTCCAATATTTACATTTTCTACAAGGGTCCGATATTTCTCTTCGCTTTCTTTCAGCTTCTGTTGTGCCTGTGCCAGATTTTCCAGCATTTGATTAACTATTGTTGCAAAGATCGCCAGCTCATCTCCTCCATGAACTGGTAAGCGAATGGATAAATCTCCACTTCTACCTATTCGGACTAACTGTTTACCAATCCTTGACAGGTCAGACAATACCAATTTGTTAAGCATTATTAAAAATATCAAACCAAATAATAATCCTATAACAATAAGTAATGAAAAGAAATAACGTAGACTTGTTTTCCCTAGCTGATATACAAATCTGGGTAATTCTACTTTCATAATCAAAATAGGCTGGTTGTAAATATCCTTGATATAATTATACCCGGCTATAATTTCTTTGTTCAAAGGCTTTATGAAAATATTCTCACCAGCAGCCAAGTGTGTGTTTGCTTCCCTGTAAGCTTCTGTCAACTCTTCAACATCTAATCTCTTAAATGTAATTGATAAATTAGTAATATCAGCAATATTGGCAATCTCATAATCCCTAAGAAAACGGCAAAAAATTAATGAACCACGGATTGGTCCATTTTTATCCGTAGGCAAAATCGGGCGAGAAGCTACCATTAATGGTCCCTCTTCCACCATAATAAATCCAGAGACACTGCTCTCAGGATTATGGTGCTTGAGTAGAGGGCTATCTGGATGGAGATGCTGAAGTAACCCCTGGGGCAATGGCACTTCTGTCTTCTGTTCCAGGTCGTAAGCCTTGCTGTAAACAATTTTACTGGCAGAATTAATAAAAATCATTGCATTTAATCTAAGTTCTATAAAAGGGGTCTCTTGAAGGTTACTCTTTATATAATCCTGATTCGCATCTTCTATAAATTTATAAGTATCATCCCAGATTGCCCAGTCACCAGTCACACCATTTAATTGAGCTAGATTTTGTGCTAATGCCTTCATAGCACTTTCAATATAAACTTTTAAACGCCA
>CAYRXI010000014.1:3610-6233 GCA_964428255.1 uncultured Candidatus Sumerlaeota bacterium | reverse complement strand
CTGGCAAAACCTCTCATCACAATGGTGTAAGACATGAGATCTAATATCCCCACCATTCCAGCTATGGTAACACCAATCACAAGTAATATTTTTTTTCTGATAGACATATTGGCTTTATTAAAAAAAACACATATTAGTATGTCATTGGTTTAAAACTCAAATACTTTACTAAGTTTAAGCTACAGTTAGAATGGTAAAGACCTTAATCCAGATTTTGTGCATCATTTTAGGAGTATTCCCTTTCATAAAATATATCACAGGTAATTTAATATTGAGAGTACACTTCTTTATCATTAAACCCTCTATTTTTTATTTATATTATCATTTATCATAATTTATATTATCATTTCTCATAAAGAAACAACTTTTGCTCTTAAAAACTTTTAGTTGCTTAAATAATAGTCATAAATCACAATATATTATCCATTATATAGTTTTTTCTACTATTTGGGGGAAATAACTAAATGGCAACATATGTAGAAAAATGGGTAGAAGAACAGGCGAAACTATTTCACCCGGACAAAATTCATTGGTGTGACGGCTCTGATGAAGAAGCACACTGGATAGTAGAAAAAGGGATGACCGATGAGAAAATAAACGGGAAACCAGTATTCTATGATTTAAATCGGCAGCTGTGGAAAAACTGCATTTACCACCGCAGTCATCCAACAGATGTTGCCCGCACCGAGCATTTGACCTTTGTCTGTCACAAAGATAAGGAATTCGCAGGTCCCAATAATAACTGGATGCCTCCTGCGGAAGCCAAATCCTTGCTTACCAGATTGTCAACCGGTTCTATGCGCGGAAGAACGATGTATGTTCTGCCTTATATGATGGGGCATCCGGACTCACCTTACTCTAAACCTTGCATTCAACTAACAGATATTTCTTATGTGGCAGTTAGTATGCGGATAATGACCAGAATGGGGAAATTTGTGCTGGATAAAATCGGTAATGGCGAAAATTTTGTGAAAGGGCTTCATTCTGTAGGAGATTTTTCTCCTGAACGGCGCTTTATTATGCATTTCCCGGAAGAAAATCTGGTCTGGAGCATCGGCTCCGGTTATGGTGGTAATGCTTTACTGGGTAAAAAATGCTTTTCCTTGAGAATTGCCTCCTATCAAGGATTCATTGAAGGCTGGTTAGCCGAGCATATGATGATAATTGGTGTCCAGGACCCGCAAGGCAACGTTACTTACATTACCGCTGCTTTTCCCTCCGCTTGTGGTAAAACCAATTTGGCAATGATGGAACCAGCACTACCTGGCTATAAAATCTGGACTCTGGGTGATGACATTGCCTGGCTGCATATTGGACCCGATGGCAGGTTGTGGGCAATAAATCCGGAAGCCGGTTTTTTTGGCGTGGCTCCCGGGACTTCTATGTCCACCAACCCCAATATGATGCGCACCGTAAAGGCTGGCACTTTTTACCCCACGATATTTACCAATACCGCCCTCAATCCAGCAACAAATGAACCTTGGTGGGAAGGTCTGGATGGACCAATTCCAGAACATCTCCTTGATTGGCAGGGTAAGCCCTGGACACCAGCTTCTGGCTCGCCAGCCGCCCATCCTAATTCCCGGTTTACCGTCTCTATCTTTCAAGCACCTACACTTTCGCCAGAGTATGATAATCCCCACGGTGTACCCATCTCCGCCATCCTCTTTGGCGGAAAACGAACCAAATTACTACCTCTTGTATTTGAAAGTCTTAACTGGCAAAATGGCGTTTTTGCTGGCGTCAAAATGGGCTCAGAAACTACTGCCGCTGCTGCAGGGCAGGTTGGGATTCTCCGCCGTGACCCTATGGCTATGTTGCCGTTCTGTGGCTACAATATGGGTGATTACTTTAATCAATGGTTGAACATTGGCAAACGGTTAAAATGCCCACCTAAAATATTTTATGTTAACTGGTTTAGAAAAGATGAAAATGGCAAATTTATGTGGCCCGGCTTTGGGGCAAACATTCGCGTGCTAAAATGGATTATTGACAGAGTTCATAATCGCGTCCCGGCTCGGGAAACACCCATCGGGCTCGTCCCATTTTGTGCGGATATAGATACCGATGGCTTAAATATTAGCAAAGAAACTTTGCAAAAGCTGTTTGAGGTTAATCTATCTGAATGGGAAGAAGAATTGGCAGAGATTAAAAATTTTTTGCTTAAGTTTGGCTTGCACATACCACCTGCAATCTGGCAAGAATATCAAATTTTAGAAAATCAATTTAGGAAGAAGTAATATGCGATACTTATTTACAATTATTTTTTTATGGCTTTTGTCTCTTACTCCGCTAGTGGCAAGCCAGAAGAAAAGTGAGTCTGGTCGTGATACAAACATTCCAGCAAAAGAGTCCGAATCATATACAATTGAGAAAGAGAAAGAAGAAAAGGAACATACATTTGCTCACAAATTACTTCTATACATCCCTAATCGTATATTTGATAGTTTAGACTTTGTCAGGGCACGTCTGCGTCTCGGTCCAGGCGTGGGGTTAGGATTACGGGCAACTAAAATAGCTTCAGTCTATCTTGGTAGTTATACCAGTGCCTATCTTGGACTACGCGGACCGCGCCGTCATCCCGAAATTCCCTGGCCCTTTGGCGCGGATAGCAATTCGGGCA
>CAYRXI010000014.1:0-3530 GCA_964428255.1 uncultured Candidatus Sumerlaeota bacterium | reverse complement strand
GATTTTGTCAGCGGAATTTTCTTTATTGATATCTGTAAAGATGACCTCTAACAATCTCCCCCAACAAATATTAGTTAGCAGTTTTAAATGAATGTACCAGGTTGTTAAGTTCCTTTTTAGTTAACAACTGTCATTCCTTTTCAAGTTATAATTCAACTTCACCAAATCTTCCAGGTTATTGAATTATTAGTTCCTTTATCCTGGATATTGTTATCTTGTGCAGCACAGCTGGAGTTTTTTAAAGCGCCTTCCAGTGTTATCTCATATTCGCCAGCCGTTAAGAAAATTGTGCCCGAAGCTACACTTGTTTCAAAAGCTCCCTCAACTGGTGAGTTAATTTTCTTAAAGCGAATTATAGGTGAGGCAAATATTTGATAAACACTCAAAACTGAAGTTTCTTCAGGGGCATATCTTCTGCTCCAGTAGATTGTTCCAGATTTCTCCCTTATTTCTAACGGATAAACTTCAGCTTTAATAAGCTAGAGCTCATATTTTCTTTCAGGCGGAGCTATGAGAACCTGCTCATACAAAAAATTTTCATAATAATTGGTGGCAGAATGTAAGTATCTGGCTTAATTGATTTAAATACAAATTGTCCATTTTGGTCAATTTGCGCCCTGTACATTGTTCTATGTTTTTTGTTCAGGTAAATCTCTCTTGCTGGAAAACTTGTATAACCAATTATTGTAGTATGAGACTTTAATCTTAATAAATTAGAAATATTCTTCTCGTTATTAACTATGACATAAAATTTCTGCACTCCATAATCCGGATGACAAGCATAGATTTTCGGATTTTCTCCACTCACAGGAAACAAAGTAAAATTGCCGCTCAAATCGCTTATTGCGTATGGGTGTAGATAATAGTCCGGGAACTGCCATAAGCCTACGCTTGCAATTTCTCTTCCGTAACTGGCATCGGGGTGATAAAAGCGTTTGCTATGGGTTTTGCTATCACATCATCAATAACATGCCCGCAGACCTTATCTGCTGATAGTCGTAGATGCAAAAGAAAAGAATTTGTATTACTGGGAGTTAAACCTGTTTTACAGACCCCCATTCCTCTCTCATAATTCCAGCCATACAAAATTTGTTGTTTCTTGCTCAATAGAAAAGAAGGGATTTCTACTGCTCCTTCGCCTTGCTCATTTAGAGTTAGCAATTGAGGATAAGTGGCTGAAATACTCTCCTGTCCCTCATAAAATAAAGAAACATTAACATATTTCACCGGATTACCATCGCCATCAGTCACTTTGATTTTTGCTCGGGTTTTTCTCTCCAGCGTGATTTTATTGGCTCTCTGTTTTTGTCAAAAGCATATTTCCGAGATTCATAAGTACATTGATAATAATCAGGATGTTTAAAACCAGATATCCATTTTCAGGCAGTTTGGTAGTAAATTGCCCTTGGTCATTACTGAAGACTTCTGCATATCCCGGATTTGACCCGGTGATTTTCACCCCACTAACAGGTTGGTTTTGAGTATCCTGAATAATCCCTGTGATGATTTCAAATTTTTCCTCTAATTCTAAGTTTACTCTTTTTTGTCTCAGCTCAGAAGTTAGCTCTTCCGTTTTTTCGCTGAATACATTATGTCTGGATACGACTCCAGCCCTGATGCGATACTTGCCCGGTGGAATATTGTAAAACTCCACCTCTCCAGCTGAATTGGTAAAAGGCACTTGTCGAAAATCAACACTTTTCTCGTATGCAACTTTTACCCTTGCATTTACCTTAAATCCAGTCTTCGTTTTTACACATGCTTTCAGATTTATACCCGGTTTTAAGCACACATCTCCCAGGTTGACTTCTTGTGTATCTGTGTGTATCTCAACTTTATTGTTTAAATAAAAACCGACATCTGGATGATATATTAGAAGTTGCGCTGGTTTTATAGTCGGCTTTTTGATGTACAAATTAAATCTCCCATTTGTATCTGAATATGCTTTAATTACGTTCCCTTCTACTATGGCAGATATATTTGCATTTGCAACGGGCTTATTATTTTTATCAATAACTCTTCCACTTATACATTTCGGCATTTTTCGCATTGATATTTTCACTGTAGTTTGCAAGGAGTAGTCAGGTCTTATCTCCTTTAGTTCTGATTCATAGCCTTTAAGCTCACACCAGAGAGGCTGTTCTTTACTATCTATATAATGAATAAATTGAAATCTACCCTGCTGGTCCGTAATTATTTTTTTAACCTCTGAAGGCTTGTGGCGGAGTGAATTATCATAAGTGCGAGTAATAACAACAGCTCCTGACAATGGCTCTCCGGTTGTGACGTCGTAGACGGTTCCCTCAACTCTAACTTTTTCCTCAGCTATCAAATTGTGTCTGATTTCTTTCGCGCCTTTATTAATAATTATTTTTTGCTTCTGAAAGTCAAAAGCATCGTAAAAAAATCTGGCACCTATTTAATATTCCCCGGGAGCAATATTCTTAAGTTCATATTGACCTTGTTCATTGCTTACTGTCATTGCATAGGGAGAAAGGTCCGCTACTCGGAACAGGGCAACTTTAATCCCTGATTGAGGCTTGTGTGTAAGGAAAGAGTATACTGTTACTTTTAAGTTAGTTCCACCTGCTTCCAATGCAATTTCCAGCTGCCTGGAATTTGCTTCAGCATAAAGCTCAGTAGATTGAAATCCCTCCGCTTTTACTCATAGTTTATAGATTTCGTCACTTAATCCACTAATCACCAATTTCCCCTTAGCGTCGCTTTTTGCAGGAGGAAAAATTAATTCTGAATCTGTCGCGACCGAGCAGTTTACTTCTCCCTGACTTATTGGCTGATTATTCTTATCAGTTATTCTGCCTTCAATTATTAGTTCTCCTTTAATTAGTGTAATATTTTTTTGTTTACTTAATTCTCTGGGGGCAAATTCTAATGATAAGTGTCTGGAGATAAAACCGGGCATTGTTGCCAGGATTATACAACATGAGTGTGGTATATTGGTGAGTTCATAGTATCCATCGCTGTTAGTTAATGTTGAAGTTGTGGAGGCAAACTCCCCGAAGGCTGCCATATTAAGGTCAAGATTATAAAACGTAGCCCCGGCAATCTTTTTCCCGTCTTCACCTGTAATGTAGCCCCAGATTTTTCCTGTCAGCTGGTCTGTACCCTTTGACTCTGCAACAGCAGTTCCCCAAACAAAGATTATAATTAAGGCAAACTTTAAAATTGTGAATATAAGATATCGGCAGGAATGCATAAATTTCGCCCCTGAGTTTTATGAATCTCCATCTAATAAGACGCAGGAAGGTAAAAAGTGTATGAGAGCTAAACTACTTTACCTGCCAGCGCAGGATTGGATAGCGTGCAGCACGAAATTCATCCACACGCTGTACTGGAGTCCGGGTGGGGGCTCTCTTTACTGCTTCCGGGTCATTTTCAGCTAAAGTGGCAATCTCGCGTAAAATGCCAGCAAATTCATCCAGGGTCTCTTTCGTCTCTGTTTCAGTTGGCTCTATCATTAATGCCTCTTCTACGATTAAGGGGAAATACACCGTTGGCGGATGAACTCC
>CAYRXI010000013.1:40363-41381 GCA_964428255.1 uncultured Candidatus Sumerlaeota bacterium | reverse complement strand
ATAGAAAATTGGGACCCAGACGACAGCGGACCTCTACCGACGAGTGATTTTGCCATTGTGCACGACACCTGGGACACCACGGCTAAGAATGTTGGCATCCCCTGGCAGAACTCTATTGCTCTGCTCTCTATAAGTGTGCAAACTCAACCATTGCAAGCCAGAACGTTATGGATATTATACAAATAGCTGGCGCGGAATATCATTCAACAGCTCATCATTGAACCCGGAATTGAAATTAGCAAAGACTCAAAAAACAAGGAAGAGTAAAAACGGTCACGATATAAGTTATCAACTGTGCAGTAGAGACGAAAGCAGAATCGCCACCATAATTTCTGGCAATAATGGCTAAATTCCCTCCCGGTGGAACTGCTGCCTGAATTAACATTACCAGCTCCATTACCGGCGGCAGGGACACCAACCTTAAGAAGACTAATACAATTAACGGCATCAAGATTAATTTAACTACAACCAGGGCAACTAAATTGGCTAACTCAATAGATTTGCTGAGCTCTATTGATGCCAGAATTGTTCCGATAATAATCATTGCCAGTGGCACAGTTGCCTCGCCAAGCAGATATGCAGCACTCACAACCATATTAAGTATAAAGGCAAAAAATTGTAAGAGAGGTGAGCGCTGGTTAAGAACCATTGCCTCTGCACTACCCGCTGGCGGATAGATAACAGCACATATCATCCCTGCCATTATACCGATGGCGGGCGGCGTAAAAATTATTTTAAAGATATTTCCGCTGCCGGCGGTTCTTCGGCTAAGAAGCCAGACTCCCCAGGACCATAACAGCGGTGAAGTGAATAGAATAAAAATGGCTATATAGTATGCAGCCTCATCTGCAGTCCGTTTCTCCAGCAGTGCGTATACCAGGGGAATGGGTAAATACCCGCTGTTATTGAAGGTAATTAAGGCAATAAAGCTATTACGGCGGTTCTGTTCCAGACGCAGGATGTATGCCGTTATTGTAGCTAAAATCACTGCCAGCAGGGTTAGCGCTATGGCGAATAG